>UCOA01000182.1 GCA_900474095.1 Hyphomicrobiales bacterium
AGCTGCATCGTTGGCGCCGGTCAGGGAGATAGATACATTTGCCTCGCTGAGGGTGCCATTCCCAAGCCGTATCGCGTAGACGAAACTGTCTTTAAGGATTTCGCCGGCCGAGAGTGTATTAATATCCGCGCCCGCTCCTGGGACTCCGCTTCCATCGCTCAGGCGGTATTCGATTTTTCCGTTGTTGATCCTGACCCAATTGCCAAGCAGGGTCGTCTCCCAGGCAGATACCCCGTTTACCCCGATGTCTTTCGCGAGAAGGTCGAAGTCCGCGGTAATCGGATTGCCATCACCATCGTCTACCGAGAAGAGGGACTTGGCATTCCCGCCAAGATCGTTCGACATCACGTCGAGGGTGATGGTCTTGGTGGCGGCATTATAGACCTGCAAACTGAGGAGTTGGTCTTCCGTCCAAGTAAAGGAGTCATCTTTCGCTTGTGGCGCATTAGTGAAAGAAGATGTACTACCACCGCCAGTGACTTGCGTACCCATTTTAAATATCCCCTACCTAAAAAGTGGTAATCAACAATTGTTTTCACGACTATTCGACCCGACAAGACATACGGACAGAGCCGTTTGGTCGGCATTTTCGGGCGACAGCCCAATTTATCCTATTAAATGTCAGGTAAAATCCCGCTCCCTAATATAGTGTTAACACATATACTGTGAAATGGAAGAGGGTTTTCTGGCAAAGGTTAATCTGCCGGACTTTGACCACTTAACTTAGCGGCGAAGCCGAACCAAACCTACCTAAAATACCGGTTCCCGTTTTTGGAATATGAACCCAGTCCAATCCTATTTGGCCTCGGCTGCAGCCACCGGGTTGACATATTGTACTCCGTGAGCAATTCTGTCGATATTGGTATGACCACTTGGCCAGATGACCAATTGTCAGGCCGGTCGACACCGTCGAGGAAGATGATGTTCTCTGCTGTAGAATCGCGCCGCCTCTATCGCCAGGTGGCGGACCAGATGCGAAGCTTGATCGAGCGGGGCGAGCTGGTTCCGGGTTCTCGCCTCCCGGCCGAACGGGAACTGGCACAGATGCTCGGTGTATCCCGCCCGACAGTCCGAGAAGCGCTGATCGTTCTGGAGGTGGAGGGTTATATCGACATCCGCATGGGCTCGGGCATTTATGTGACGCCGCGCAAGGGACGCTCGGCCGTTCTGCCGCCAGAGGATTTCGAAGGCCCTTTCGAATTGCTGAGGGCGAGGGCGGTGGTGGAGTGCGCCGTCGCCGAGGAAGCCGCCCGCCTGGCACGGCCCGAGCACATCCTCATCCTTGACGAAAATCTGGCGCGGATGGCGGCGGCCCTCGAGGACCGGCGGCTGGCTCTGGCGCTCGACCGCGACTTTCACGTCGCCGTCTCCGGGATCATCGCCAACGCGACCCTCAACCGCTTCGTCGGCAGCATCCACGACATGCGCATGACGCCTTATTTCGAAAAGCTCGCCAGCTATTTCGAAAACACCGAGACCTGGAGGGCCGCGATGGAGGAGCATCGGGCCATCCGCGACGCGATCGCCGCCGGCGATCCGGGCGCCGCGCGGGCCGCAATGCGCGCGCATCTCGACCAATCTCAGCTTCGCCTGTCGAAAAGTTTCGAGGAGGAACCGTCCGACAGCACGATACCCGCCGCCTGGAGGCGTGTCGGCAATTAGCCACAGGACCCTATGACTTCAACTTGGGAGGAGAACGAAGATGAAGTTCAGACTGACAATGTTACTGGGCGCAACAGCCGCTATCTTGGCCTCGGCACTCACGGCGCGGGCCGAGACGGTGCTCAAATGGGCGCATGTCTACGAGACATCGGAACCATTCCACACGGAATCCGCCTGGGCGGCCGAAGAGATCGGTAAACGCACCGAGGGCCGCTATAAGATCGATGTCTTCCCGGCCTCGCAGCTTGGCAAGGAAGCCGATCTCAACCAAGGCCTGAAGCTCGGCACGGTTGACATCATCATTTCCGGCTCGAGTTTTGCGGCGCGCGAATATGCGCCGATCGGCGTCACCTACTACCCCTATACGTTTCGCGATGCCGCGCATCTCATCGCTTACACCAAGAGCGATGTATTCAAGGCCCTGGCCAAGGGATATGAGGACGCTTCGGGCAATCATATCACCGCCGTCACCTATTACGGCACGCGTCAGACGACATCGAACCGGCCGATCGGCAAATGCAGCGACATGCAGGGTCTGAAGATGCGCGTCCCGGACGTGCCGGCCTATCTCGCCATGCCACGCGCCTGCGGTGCCAATACCACGCCGATCGCCTTTGCCGAGGTCTATCTCGCGCTGCAGAACGGGACTGTCGAGGCGCAGGAAAACCCCCTGACCACGATCGATGCCAAGAAATTCTATGAGGTGCAGAAGCATATCGTGCTTACCGGCCATATCGTCGATCATCTGAACACGCTGGTGTCGAAGAGCTTGTGGTCGCAGCTTTCCGATGCCGACAAGCAGATCTTCACAGAGGTGATGCAGGAGGCTGCCGAGCGCAGCACCAAGATCATCGAGGAGCGTGAAAAGGGCCTTGTCGCGACGTTCAAGGAGCGTGGCATCGAGGTCACCGAGGTCGACAAGGCAGATTTCGAAAAGACCGTCGTGGAAAAGGTCGCGCTCGAGGACTTCGGCTACAACAAGGCAGACTGGGAGGCCATCCGCGCCGTCAAGTGAGCCATCGATGCCGGCTGCCCGCGAGAGCCGCCGGCATTCCGCCCCTCTTTCGTCGGATGATCGCCATGCAACAAGAAGTCCATTCGCTGATAACGCCTGAGGAAATCGCCCATTCGTTCGAGGATGCCGCGCCGGTCGCCGATGTGTCGCACTATGCCGTCGAGGACTGGATCACCCTCGCCATCTTCTGGGTGATGACGGCCTGCGTCTTCCTGCAGTTCTTCACCCGCTACGTGCTCAACGACTCCTATGCCTGGACCGAGGAGATCGCGATCAACTGCCTGATCGGCGTCGTCTTTCTGGGCTCTGTCATGTGCGTTCGAGTATCACGCCACATCCAGGTCGATGTGCTCTATCACTACCTGCCGCCACCTTTGGCCAGGGGGATGGCGATCTTCGTGGACATCGTTCGTATCGGCTTCTTCGCCTATGCCTGTTGGCTGATGTGGCGCTATGTGGCGATCGTCCACGGCGAGCGCATGGTGACCGTCAACCTTCCGCGCAACATCGTCTTCTACAGCGTAATGGCCGGCTTCGTGCTGATGCTCGTCCGCTCCATCCAAGTTTTCATCGCCAATCAGCGCCGCGGTTACTCGGTTCTCGAAAGGCCCGAGGAATTTCAGAAGGTTGAGGATTGATCTATGCTTTTACTCGTCGGCTCATTTCTCGTCTTGATGGTGGTGGGCGTGCCCGTTGCCATTTCCATGGCCGTGGCCTCGGTTCTCTATCTCGTCTTCTACAATGTCGCCCCCGACATCATTGCCGCGCAGCGGATGATCGCCGGCGTCGAGAGTTTTCCGCTGCTCGCCGTTCCCTTCTTCATTCTCGCGGGCAACCTGATGAATTCCGCCGGCGTCACCGGCCGCATCTATGCCTTCGCCGTCGCCTTGGTCGGCTGGATGAAGGGCGGGCTTGCCCAGGTCAACATCATCGGCTCGGTGATTTTTTCCGGCATGTCGGGCACGGCGCTCGCCGATGCTGCCGGCATCGGCACGATCGAGATCAAGGCGATGAAGGACCATGGCTATCCCGTCGAGACAGCCGTCGGCGTCACCGCCGCCTCGGCCACGCTTGGACCGATCTTTCCACCGTCTCTGCCCTTCGTCATCTATGGCATGATGGCCAACGTCTCGATTGGCGCGCTGTTCATGGCCGGCATCGTGCCGGGCGTGGTCATGACGGTTCTGATGATGGTGACCGTCGCGATCTTCGCCTACCGGCGCGGCTGGGGTTCGGACACGCCTTTCGAGATGAAACGCCTGCTGACGGCGTCGCTCGAGGTCGTGGTGGTCTTCTCCGTGCCGCTCCTGATCTTCCTCCTGATGTGGGCCGGCCTGTCGATGAACGTCGCCGTCGGCATCGCGCTTGCCGCACTGCTCGCCGTCGACTGGTACTTCGACTTCTCCGCCGTCATGGCGCTGATGACCCCGGTCATCCTGATCGGCGGCATGACGATGGGTTGGTTCACGCCGACGGAGGCTGCCGTTGCCGCCGTGTTATGGTCGCTATTCCTCGGGCTGGTGCGCTACCGGACCATGACGCTATCGACGCTGTCGCGAGCCACCTTCGACACCATCGAAACAACAGCGTCGGTGTTGTTCATTGTAACAGCCGCCTCCATCTTCGCGTGGCTGCTGACGGTCAGCCAGGCCGCCCAGATGCTATCGGGGGCGATCCTGTCGATCACTGACAACAAGTGGGTGTTCCTCATCCTGGTCAACCTCCTGATGCTGTTCGTCGGCTGCTTCCTGGACACGATTGCCGCGATCACCATATTGGTCCCGATCCTGCTGCCGCTTGTCATTCAGTTCGACATCGATCCGGTTCATTTCGGCCTGATTATGACGCTGAACCTGATGATCGGCCTGCTGCATCCGCCCCTTGGCATGGTGCTCTTCGTGCTGTCGCGCGTCGCCAAGCTGTCGGTCGAGCGGACCACGATGGCGATCCTGCCCTGGCTTGTTCCGCTGTTCGTCGCGCTTATCCTGATCACCTTCGTTCCAGCTGTCACGCTTTGGCTGCCGACTGAGGTCGGACTGATCCGCCGATGAGGAGAAAAGTCATGCAGGCGCGTCTCGCACGCCTTCACGGCCGACGCGACTTGAGGGTGGAGGTGGCGGATGTCGCCGAACCGCGCGATGGGGAAGTGCTGCTGAAGATGGCGGCGGGCGGCATTTGCGGCTCAGACCTCCACTACTACCAGGATGGTGGCTTTGGTCCGGTGCGGGTTCGCGAGCCGATCGTTCCAGGGCACGAGGCGTCAGGCCATGTCGCGGCAATCGGCACCAATGTCTCCGGATTAGCACTCGGCGACCTTGTGGCTGTCAATCCGAGCCAGCCCTGCGGAAATTGCCGCTTCTGCCGAGAAGGCCTCGCGATTCATTGCCTGAACATGCAGTTCATGGGCAGCGCCATGCGCCTGCCCCATGCGCAAGGCATGTTCCGCGACTGGCTGGTGGTTCCGGCTATCCAGTGCCTGCCTGCCGGCACGCTGGTCAGCGCCGGCGAAGCCGCCTGCGCCGAACCGCTCGCCGTCTGCCTGCATGCGGTGGCCCAAGCCGGGGATATCAGGGGCAAGCATGTGTTGGTCACCGGCGCGGGGCCGATCGGCGCACTGGTGGTCGCCGCCGTCCGCTATGCCGGTGCGGGAACGATCGTGGTGACGGACCTCGCCGACGCCGCCCTTGAGCGGGCATCTGCCTGCGGCGCCAGCCGCGTCATCAATGTCCGCCGCAATCCCGAACAGCTCACGGCCTATGATGCCGAGAAGGGCCAGTTCGATTTCGTGTTCGAATGCTCTGCTGCAGAACCGGCGCTGCGCAGCGCGATCGCGTCGGTCAGGCCCCGCGGCCTGATCGTACAGGTTGGCGTGACTGGCGACATTACATTTCCGTTGAATGCCCTGGTCGGCAAGGAGTTGCGGTTGATAGGATCGCAGAGGTTCGACAGCGAATTCCCCCTTGCCGTCGGGCTTATCGCAGATCGCCGGATCGATGTCCGGCCGATTATTTCCCACACATTCCCGATCGACCAGGCAGTCCACGCCTTCGAGCAGGCTGGCGACCGCTCGGCTGCCTGTAAGGTCCAGCTCAGCTTTCTGGCTTAGGAGTTCTCATGCGACATACATGGCGTTGGTTTGGTCCGGTGGATCGGGTGAGCATCAGGGATGCGGCTCAGGCCGGCGCGCACGGCATTGTCAGCGCGCTACATCACATTCCGACTGGTGACATCTGGCCATCGGATGAGATCACCAAGCGGCAGGAACAGATTCGCGCCAGCGGCCTTGAATGGGAGGTCGTGGAAAGCGTTCCCGTTTCGGAAAACATCAAGACGCAGACAGGTCCCTGGCGCGAGCACATTGCCAATTGGCAGGAAACACTACGGCGACTTTCTGTCGCCGGTATCCGCACCGTCTGCTACAACTTCATGCCCGTGCTCGACTGGACGCGCACCGACCTGCGCTGGACCACGCGCCATGGCGCCAAGGCCATGCGCTTCGACCGCATCGACTTCGTAGCCTTCGACCTGCATTTGTTGCAGCGGCCAGGGGCCCTCGAAGACTATGACGAGGCGACGCGCGAGATGGCCGCGAGCCGCTTCCGCGAGATGACGGACAAGCGACGGCTGGACCTGTCGCGCAACATCGGCGCGGGCCTTCCGGGCTCCGCCGAGGGCTACAGCCTGCCGCAGCTCAGAGCGCATCTGGAGACCTATGTCGGGATCAGCCCAGAAAAGCTGCAGCGCCATCTCGTCGATTTTCTCGCCGAGGTGACGCCGGTGGCGGAGCAGGCCGGGATCAATATCTGCGCCCATCCGGACGATCCGCCATGGGCGCTGCTCGGATTGCCGCGCATCCTGTCGAGTGCCGAGGATTATTCCCACATGCTGCGCGAGGTCGACAGCCCGGCGAATGGCATGACCTTCTGCACGGGTTCGCTCGGCGCCCGCGCGGCCAACGCCCTGCCGGCCATGGTTCGCGAGTTCGCGCCCCGCATTCACTTCGTTCATCTACGCAACGTCCGCCGCGAGGAGCCGCAGACACCCTGCTCATTCTTCGAGGACGAACATCTGGAAGGCGATACCGACATGGTGGCCGTTATCGCCGAACTCGTCACCGAGGAAAGGCGGCGGCGTGCCGAGGGCCGGACGGACCACCAGATCCCCATGCGACCGGATCACGGCCAGGAGATCCTGGACGATCTCACGCGCGGGGCCCAGCCCGGCTACCCGGCCATCGGCCGCCTGAAAGGGTTGGCCGAACTGCGTGGGATCGAGCGTGCGCTCACGCATGCGTCATATGGATTGGCCTGATTCATGGACCGATTGTCCGCCTCGACGCATTTGCCCGCCACCGTCTGCAAGCCCCGCTATGATCGCGCCACCTTAAAGCCGGGCATCCTGCATATCGGCTTCGGCGCCTTTCACCGGGCACATCAGGCGGTCTACACCGATAGTGCCCTGGCTCACACCTTTGGAGATTGGGGCATCGTCGGAGTCAGCCTGCGGTCGCTCGACGTGATCCGGGATCTGAGGGCACAGGATCATCTGTTTTCCGTGGTCAGTCGGGGGGCGGCCGATGCCGAGGTGCGGGTCATCGGCTCGGTGATCGGCGGATTGTCCGCCCTGGAGAACCACGAGACACTGCTCGCTCGGCTCGCCGATCCTGCGATCCGCATCGTCTCGATGACCGTCACCGAAAAGGCCTATGGAATCGATCCGCTCACCGGCGGCCTTGACCACCAGCATCCGGCGATCGCCGCTGACCTCGCCCGTCCGGAGGCGCCGACCGGCGTGATCGGCTTTATCGTCGAGGGGCTGGCGCGGCGGCGTTCCGCCGGGCTTAAACCCTTTACCGTCCTTTGCTGTGACAACCTGCCGACAAACGGCCGTGTCGTACAACGCCTGGTGACCGAGATGGCCGCAAGGCGCGAGCCGGCGCTTGCCGCGTGGATTTTCCAGCACGGTGCCTTTCCTTCGACCATGGTGGACCGCATCGTGCCGGCCGCAACCGAGGAGACGCGGTGGCGCGCGGCGGCATTGCTCGGCGCCGAAGACGCGCTTGCACTCGATACCGAAGCTTTCATGCAATGGGTGGTCGAAGATCACTTCGTGTCGGGCCGCCCCGCCTGGGAGGCAGCCGGTGCGCTTTTCGTCACGGATGTTGAACCTTATGAAAAGATGAAGCTCAGGCTGCTAAACGGCGCCCATTCCATGATCGCCTATCTCGGCCAGTTAGCTGGCCTCGACTATGTCCGCGACGTCATGGCCGTGCCGAGTTATCGAAGCAGGGTCAGGCAATATATGGAAGCTGCTGCTCGAACGCTCGACCCGGTACCGGGCGTGGATCTTGGGATCTACCAGGAGCAGCTGATGCAACGGTTCGCCAACCCGACGGTTGCCCACCGCACGCGCCAGATCGCCATGGATGGCAGCCAGAAACTGCCGCAGAGGATCTTCGCCGCAGCGGTGGACGATCTCGCCGCCGACCGTGAGGGCGCTGTGTTCGCCTATGCCACCGCATTATGGATAGCCTACCTGCTTCAAACGCCGCATATGGAGGACCCACGCGGCCAGGAACTCAAAGCCGCGGCAAGCGAAGCGACCGACAGCGGCGAACCATCTGCCTTTTTGGCCGTC
This sequence comes from Hyphomicrobiales bacterium, assembly GCA_900474095.1. Classification (GTDB taxonomy): domain Bacteria; phylum Pseudomonadota; class Alphaproteobacteria; order Rhizobiales; family Rhizobiaceae; genus Pararhizobium. Next base: position 8,315 of record UCOA01000182.1, read on the forward strand.
CCCGGTCTCTTTCCGAAGGCCCTGCTCGAAGACGGAGCTTGGTTGGACCGGTTGAACCGTGAACTCAAGGGAATAAAAAGCGTGAACGTTGGCATGCCGCCAATCCGCAGTGTGTGAGTTTGGTAGCATCAGCCAAACACGGCTTGGGAGACGTGGTTCACTCCAAGGCGGTACATTGCTGCGCCAACGCCGGCGACCGCGGGCTGTCCTATTAGAACTGCACCACAGTCGCATCGGCTCCCTTGCGAACACCGACCTTGGCAGCATCCAAGGCGGGCTCAGCGCGTTCGGATATTGGTTGGCGACGTATGCGGGATAGCAGACGGTTGGTTGTCGCGTCGTAAATTTCCACGGCGTAGTTGACGGAGACCGTCATCGGTCCTTCGCGCCCTTGTTATAGACGACACCCGCTAATCAAGTCGCGTGGCCGGCCCCAGAATGGCAGTGATGGTCTTTGCACCCGTCAGCATCGGGTGCACTCGGAGAGGCGAGAAGAGGCTGTGCAGCTTCGTGGTCAGTCTTGCCGATCCCATAGAACGCAAAGGCGGCGCTGATCTATTATCACGCCGCCTATTATCTTGGCCGAAACATTCAAATTCAAGCTCAGGCGAAGGCAATCTGCGCCTTCATCGCCTGACTCCGGTCGCTCGCCAGTTCGAAGGCCGCAACGGCTTCCGATAGGGGAAGCGTGTGAGTGATCAGCGGCGTCACGTCGACTAGACCCTTCTGCATGAGCCCCACGCCCGTCGCGAACTCCTCATGGAAGCGGAAGGATCCGCGAAGATCCAGCTCTTTGGCCGTGATTGCCATCATGGGGACTGCCATGTCTCCGCCGAGACCCAGCTGGACGATCACGGCCCGCGGCCGTAACGCCGCGATGCCGGCCCCCAGCGCCGGCGCGGCGCCTGAGCATTCGTAGAGCACATCGAACGTGCCCTTGCCGGCCGCAAAAGGGGTCAGCGCGTCGGGTTCGCTGCCCATGTTGATCGTCCGGTCAGCGCCAGCCTTGCGGGCAAGCGACAAGGTGAAATCGGAGAGGTCCGTAGCGACAATCTCGGCTGCACCCGCGCGGCGCGCGCAGAGGATTGCCAGAACGCCGATCGGCCCGCAGCCCGTCACCAGAACTCGTTTGCCCAGCATCTCTCCGGCCCGGCGGGTCGCGTGGAGAGTCACGGCCAGGGGTTCGGCCATTGCCGCCTCGCCCGGCGTCAGGCCATCGGCCGGCACGCACTGAATTGCGGCTGCGACGAGAACCTCGCGAAAGGCGCCCTGAATGTGGGGAAAGGGCATGGCACTGCCGTAGAACCGCATATTGAGGCACTGGTTGTGTAGTCCCTCCTGGCAGTAGTGACAGGTCCGGCACGGGCGGGAGGGCGACACGGCAACGAGCTGCCCCAACTCCAATCCTTCCACATCCGGCCCTAGGGCTTCAACATGCGCGGAAACCTCGTGTCCGAGGATCATCGGCTCGCGCAGCCGCACCGCACCAAAGCCGCCGTGATTGTAATAGTGGAGATCGCTGCCGCAGACTCCGCCGGCGGCGAGGCGCAGGCGCACTTCTCCGGCACCTGGCGCTTCGACCGGACGCTCCTCGATGCGCAAATCTTTCGGGCCGTGAACGACGATGGCTTTCATCACTGCCTCCTCAAAGAACCGGGGTCAGCAGGGGCTGACCGGAAAAATGCGCCGTGAGATTGTCGCGCACGAGCTGTCCCATCGCCTTGCGCGTCTCGATGGTTCCCGAGGCATGGTGCGGCTGCAAAAGCACATTGTCCAGGGCGAGAAAACGCGGATTGAGTTTCGGCTCGCCTTCGAAGACGTCAAGCGCCGCAGAGCCGAGCGCACCGCTTTCGAGCGCGGCAAGCAGGGCTTCCTCATCGATATTGGAAGCGCGCGAGATGTTGATCAACATCCCCTCGCCGCCAAGAGCCGCGATCACGTCGCGACCGACGATATGGCGGGTTGCGGCGGAAGCCGCGAGCGTGACGAAAAGGAAATCGGACCGTGCGGCGAGTGCAACGGGATCTGCGACGAACTCCCAGTTCGGGGCAAAATCCTTTGCCTCCACGTCGGAATAGGCGATCTGCATGTCGAAGCCCTGAAGGCGCTTAGCCACTTCATAACCGATCCGACCAAGGCCGAGGACACCAGCGCGCCTGCCCCAGACGCGGCGCTTCAGCGGATAAAGGCCATTGGCCGCCCAGCTTCCGTCCTTGACCCAGCCTTCCGCGCCGATCATGCCGCGCGATTGGCACAACATCATCGCCACGCCGAGGTCCGCCACGTCGTTCGTCAACACATCCGGCGTGTTCGTGACGCGGATGCCGCGTTCCCGGCAGACTGCAAGATCGACTGCATCGAAGCCGACGCCGTAGACGGAGACGAGTTCGAGCGCCGGGCAGGCCTCGATCATCGCCCGGTTCGCGCCAAGCTCGCCGCGCGTGGCGATCGCTCGGACAGTCGGACCGACAGCGGCAAGAAGAGCTGACTTGTCATCGGCCTCGAAATAACGATAAACCGAGAAAGCTGCGTTCAGCGGCTCTTCGTCCCATTCCGGATAGGGTCCGACCTGGAGTATCTGGGGTTTGTTCATTTCGGTGTCTCCGTCCCTTGACAATGAATGTTATCGATAACATAAGAATTACGTGTAGAAATGTCGAGAGAGAAAGTGGAGGAAACGATGGGGCGAGACTTGTTTGATTTGACAGGTCGTCGGGCGCTCATCACGGGGTCGTCACAGGGCATCGGCTTTGCCCTTGCACGCGGCCTTGCCGATGCCGGCGCCGAGATCGTGCTCAATGGTCGCAACACCGAAAAGCTTGCGGACGCCGCGAAAAACTTCGGCGGTTTCGCTCATCAATTGGCCTTCGACGCCACCGATCACGATGCGTCCCGCGCGACGATCGACGATTTCGAAGCGAAGATCGGCGCGATCGATATCCTTGTGAACAATGCGGGCATGCAGCATCGAGCCCCGCTTGAGGATTTTCCGGCGGATGCGTTCGAGCGACTGCTTCGCACCAATGTTTCCAGCGTCTTCAACGTCGGGCAGGCAGTCGCGCGTCACATGATCAGGCGTGGCGCCGGCAAGATCATCAACATCGCCAGCGTGCAAACGGCGCTGGCTCGTCCCGGCATCGCGCCCTATACTGCCACCAAGGGCGCCGTCGGTAATCTAACCAAGGGCATGGCGACCGACTGGGCGAAATACGGGCTGCAATGCAATGCCATCGCCCCCGGCTATTTCGACACGCCGCTGAACGCCGCACTGGTTGCCGATCCCGCCTTTTCTGCCTGGCTGGAAAAACGCACCCCGGCCGGCCGCTGGGGCAAAGTCGAGGAACTGGTTGGCGCCTGCGTTTTCCTCGCCTCGGACGCATCCTCTTTCGTGAACGGACATGTGCTCTATGTTGACGGCGGCATCACGGCCTCTCTCTGAGATCCCGCGGCGAATGGTGCTGATGGGAGTTGCCGGCTGCGGCAAATCCTCGGTCGGCGCCGCGCTCGCGACCCGTTTGAGGGCGACGTATAGCGATGGCGACGATCTTCATCCGCCAGCCAATATCGAGAAGATGAGCCGCGGCGTGGCGTTGAACGACGACGACCGCTGGCCGTGGCTGACGCTCGTTGGACAGGCTCTGGCGGAAGGTGAAGGGCGGCGGATCATCGGCTGCTCGGCACTTAAACGGGCCTACCGCGCCCATATCACGCAAACGACCGGTGGATTGGTGACCTTCATTCATCTTGCTGGCACGCCCGAAATTATCAAAGCGCGGATGAGCGCCAGACAAGGCCATTTCATGCCGACGGGCCTGCTCGCGAGCCAGTTCGCCGCGCTGGAGCCGCCGGGAACAGATGAAAATGCAATCAGCGTCGATATCGATCGGCCGCTCGCCGCGATCGTTGATGCGATCGTCGCCCAATTAGGAGGAATGGAACGATGACGAACAAGGTTGCTTTGATCGGCGCCGGGGCGATGGGCGGCGCCATCGGAACCCGGCTCGTCGAAACCGGGAACGAACTCATCGTCTTCGACCTGGACAAGGATAAGGTGCGCGAGCTTGTGGACAGGGGCGCAAAGACCGCAGCGAGCGCGGCAGAGGCGGCCTCCGCATCGGACTATGTAATCCTGAGCCTCAATTCTCCGAAGATCGTCAGGATGGCCGTTTTTGGCACAGGCGGTGTCGCCGAAGGTGCCAAGCCTGGAACGCTCATCATCGATATGTCCTCCATCGATCCGGAAGCGACGAAAGCGTTGGCATCTGATGCGGCGGAGAAGGGTCTGCGCTGGGTCGACAGCCCCCTCTCAGGCGGAGCTCCCAAGGCATTGATCGGACAGCTCACGCTTATGGCCGGCGGCAAAGAACAGGATGTCGCAGACGCGCACCGCGTCCTCCAACATGTCTCGTCGAACTATACCCACATGGGACCTCCGGGCGCCGGCCAGACCACAAAGCTGATCAACCAGGTTCTCTGCGGGCTAAACTTTCTCGCCGTTGCCGAGGCAACACAACTGGCACTCGACGCCGGCGTGGACGCTGCAAAAATCCCGCAGGCATTGAAAGGCGGGCGGGCCGACAGCGCCATCCTGCAAGAATACATGCCGCGCTTCGTTGCCAAGGACTACCGGCGCACCGGCCGGATCGACAACATGGTCAAGGATCTGAACGGCGCGCAGGATCTCGCTCGCCGCACCAACACGGCGATGCCACTCACCGCGACCTGCGCTGAAGTGCATCGGATGCTAACGGCCGCCGGCCTGGGCGGCGAGGATCAGGCAGCATTGATGGAATTTTTCAAGGGACCCACCAGGGATATCGTACAATGATCACGCGCTATGCTCTCTTCGAAGGCAAGGTCAAGGACGGCCAGACGGAGGCGTTTCGGGCTGCAGTCCTTCAAAACATCGTGCCGAAATGGCAGGCTTTTCCCGGAGCGCTCGACGTGCGCGTCACCTTCGCGGATGCCCGCGACGAGGGCGCTCCGGAAATCCCGATGATACTCGCGATCAACTATCCCGACCTCGCCACCGTCGAGGCGGCATTGGCGAGCCCCGCCCGAGCAGCAGCAAAGGCCGCAACGGAAGAGGTCCTTTCCCGCTATTTCGATGGCCGGATTCACCATCACGTGACCCAAGCCAACGAGTTCCCTCTCTGAGCCCAAACGCCGGGGCAGCCGCGACTTTGCCCCGCAACAACGTGCTTGCATCGGTCAAACTGGCTGTACTGTCCTGAAAACGATAGCAGGGCTGCTGCACGCGATCCGCAGACCCCAACGATGGCGGACGTCGGCCGCAAGGCCCGCGTTTCGCCAATGACGGTCTCCCGCGCTGTCAAGGGGTGCGCTCCGTCAGCCAGGAGACACGCACTCCGTGCTGCGCGTCAGGACCGGCGGCACACACACGCCCCGCGCCCGCAAACTTCATCAAACGCCGGCATTCCCGTCGTCGACACCAGGCACCCACCGGAAGAGCCGATCGGCCCACATCGTGAGTTTTTCCAATGCGCGCGCAACGCGCGAGATGGTCGATCACTTGGTCGCCGCCGACTAGCGAAACATCGCTTTCCTCGGCGGCGCGAGTTCGCGGTACCCGAGGCAATCTCGATCGGTGTCTTCGGCGACTCCGAGACCGGCGCAAGCTGCGCTGACGACGTCGAAGTTCTGGGCGGACGATTGAAGGGCGAACCGGCCGGACACCTCCGGCAAACCAGTCGCTGGGGGCAGACGCGACGACCTCGCGCTCAACACCCACGGGTAGCCGAATGCATTCGGCAAGGTTCCGCGGCGACCTGATCGCCGCGTGAGGTCGCCGATCGGAAATATGGAAGACCGTTTGTTTCCGTACCGATTATCTCACTTCGGCCTTCACAAACTGCCGCAATTCCGGCGTCTGCGGATTGGCGAACAGTTCCGTCGATGGCCCCTGCTCCCAGATCGTGCCCTTGTGCATGAAGATGGTTTTCGTCGCCACGCGGCGCGCAAAAGCCATCTCGTGCGTCACGAGGATCATCGTCATGCCGTCGCGGGCGAGTTTTTCCATCACCATCAGGACTTCCTCGGTCAATTCGGGGTCGAGCGCCGAAGTTACCTCGTCGAACAGCATCACCTTCGGCCGCATGGCAAGCGAGCGCGCGATCGCTACCCGCTGCTGCTGGCCGCCGGAAAGCTGATCCGGATAGGAATCGAACTTTTCCGAAAGGCCGACGAGTTGCAGTACCTCCCGGGCAATTTTCAGCGTGTCTGCCTTTGCCACGCCCTTCACGATACGTGGCGCAAGCATGATGTTCTCGCCGACTGTCAGATGCGGAAAGAGGTTGTAGCTCTGGAACACGATGCCGACATCGGTGCGCAAGCTGCGCAATGCCTTGGCGTCCCCCGCAAGCGTGTGGCCGGCAATCTCGATACGACCGGAATTGATTTTTTCCAGGCCGTTCATGCAGCGTAGCAGGGTGCTCTTTCCAGAGCCGGACCGGCCGATTAGCGCGAAGACTTCTCCACGCTCGACACTGAGTGAAACGCCCTTGAGGACCTCGAGAGCACCGAAGCTCTTGTGTACATTTTCAACGGTTACTTCCGGCATGAAGCCTCCTTTCCAGCCAACGTGACAGCTGGGACAATGGGTAGCAGACGACAAAATACAGGACCGCCACGGCGATGAAGACGCGGAAGGGCTGGAACGTCGCGTTGTTGATGAGCTGCCCTGCGCGGGCGAGTTCGACGAAGCCGATGATCGAGGTGATCGAAGTGTTCTTGACAACCTGCACCGCGAATCCGACGGTGGGCGGCAGCGAGATGCGGATGGCCTGCGGCAGGATGACGTAGCGATACTGCTGCAGTCGGGTCATGGCGAGCGACTCGGACGCCTCCCATTGCTGCTTCGGCACTGCCTGAATGCAGCCGCGCCAGATTTCCGCGAGATATCCCGACGCGTAGATCGTCATCGATGCACCCGCAGCGACGAGCGGCGGCAGTTCGAGCCCGGCGAGACTAAGCCCGTAATAGGACAGAAACAGGATCATCAGCACCGGAATGCCCTGGATAACCTGGATATAGGTGCCTGCGGCAAAACGCACGGCCTTCACATGGGACGTGCGGGCAAGTGCCACGGCAAAGCCGAGAAGACCGCCTCCGATCAGCGCGATGACCGTCAGGACAATAGTCCACTGCAACGCCTGCAGCAGGAAGCCGAATTCATTGAAACCAAATGTTCTGAGCGTCATGCCTGTACCTCCGGCAAGGCAGTCATCGCGCGTCGGGCGACACGCCGGCCGAATAGCCACATGCCGACCAGCGCCAGGCCGGCGCGCAGCGCCAGAGCAAGCGCCAGATAGATCAACGTGACGACGATATACACCTCGAACGACCGGTAGGTTTGCGATTCTACAAAGGCTGCCGAGGCTGCAAGTTCATGCGTGGAAATCGCCGAGCAGATGCTTGAGGCCAGCATCATCAGCACGAACTGGCTGCACAGCGCCGGATAGACCTTGGCGATAGCCGGTACGATGATGACATGGCGATAGATCTGAAAGCGGGTGAACCCAAGCGCCTCCCCGGCTTCGATCTGGGATTTATGTACCGCCTCGATGCCGGCTCGGATGATTTCCGTGGAATAGGCGGCAAGGTTGATCGTCATGCCGATCAGCGCCGCCGTATCAGCGCCCACACGCAGGCCGAGGCCTGGCAAGCCGAAATAGACGATGAAGAGTTGGACCAGAAAGGGGGTATTGCGAATGATCTCGACATAGGCATCGACAAGGAACCGCGCCGCGCCGCCCCTAACGGAGCGAATGGAGGCAAGGGCAACCCCTGCCGCCGAGCCAAGAATGATCGAAAGGACAGAAAGTTTGATCGTCAGCCAGATGCCGCTCAGGATTTCATCCTGATACTGCGCCAGCACGCCGAATTGAAACGTATAGGACATAAGCGAGCTCCGTCGAAGTTTCGCAGGCTGCCGGCGCTGTCGCCGGCAGGCTTTGCGCAAGCTCAATCAGAAGGATGGAAGCGTCGGCATCGGACGGCCTGTCCATTTTGTTGCGATCTTGTCGAGATCGCCGGAGATTTTCATCAGGTATATCGCCGTGTTCAGCCACTGGCGCAGTTCGAAATCTTCCAGTTTCGTCGCCATCGAGTTGCCTTGCTGGAAAAAGGTGAAGCCAACCTGCAGGCCGGCGTCCGGACGCTGCTTAATGATCGCTTCGCCGACTGTGGAAGGCAGCGCAACCGCATCGGCCTGACCGGCGATGAGTGCCTGCGCGCTGGTGGAATCGTCCTCGAAAACGACGATTTCCAAGCCTGGCACTGCCGCCTTGCGCAGTGCTGTTTCCTGCGACGAGCCGCGATTGACCGCCACACGCTTGCCTTCAAGTTCGGCAAGCTTGGCGAATTTCTGATCGGGTCCGGAGATGATATCCATATTGAAGGCACTGTACGGCTGTGTGAACATGACTGTCTTTGCCCGTTCGCCAGTCGGCGCAAGCGTGGCGACGAGGAAATCGACCTTACCGGTCTGTAGCGCAGGAATACGGGCGGGCGGGGTCAGCGGCACGAGTTCGACAGGCAATGAGAGATAGCCGGCTATCAGGTTGGCAACATCGACGTCATAACCGGACGGATTGCCCTTTTCATCCACCATGCCCATCGGCGGAGCACCCGTCAGAACGCCGATCCGGACAGTTCCGCGCGAGACGATGTCATTCAAGGTCGCGGCGCTCGCCGTGGCAAACGAAGCCAGACTGGCGACGCCAATTCCGATCGCGGTCAGAGCGACACGCATGCAGTTTGAAATTTTCATTGCTTTTCCTCCACTTTGTTAACTGGTGATTTCGCTGTCATGGGACTTAGCCGCGTGCGCAGACCCGAAGCTTTGCACCTCTAGCCAGCAACCACGATCACGCCGCTCCGGGGCCAGGACCCGCAGAACTCGCCTCCATCGACGTTTCAATCTTCCCCTCCGGGCAGCGTGCCGTTGCATTCGGACATTTCTTGGGTTATCGCTAACCTGAGGCGATGTTATCGATAACACCATAACGCGTCAAGCCAGTTTGTGCGTTTCTGCATGCAGGAGGAGATACGGTGGGACACAAGCGCGGGAAAATCGTCACCCTTGTTGATGTGGCTGCGAAGGTCGGGGTGAGCAGGATGACCGTGTCGAAGGTGATGCGCGACGTCGGCAACATTTCCGAGGAAACGCGGCTACGGGTCAAGCGGGCGGCGGACGAACTTGGGTACCTGCCGAACAGTCTCGCCGGATCCCTGAGCTCGCGCAAAAGCCGGATGGTGGGCGTGATTATCCCCTCGATGAGCGACATCGTATTCTCTGAAGTCCTGAGCGGGGTAACTGCAGTTCTCAGGCCAAGAGGGTTTCACACATTCATCGGGGAGTCGCATTTTGACCCCGACGTCGAAGCCGGTCTCATCCGGGAAATGCTCTCCTTACAGCCGGCAGGGCTCTTGCTGAACGGCGGCACGGCGCGAAGCAGGGACGCGCAGCGATTGCTGGAAAAGCGCAACTGCCCGGCCATCCAGCTTTGGGATTGCGACAACACCGACCTCGATTTCAGCGTAGGCCCGTCCCACGCTGAGGCGGGGCATCTGGTTGCAATGCATTTTCTCGCGCGCGGGCTGCGGCGGATCGCCTATGTCGGCGCCGAACTGGAAAAGGATCTCTGTGCCCGCAGCCGCTACGTTGCCTTGCGGTTGTCGCTCGCCGCCGCCGGCGTCGAGCTGGTCGAAGTGACGAGTGAGACAACACCGAGGCAGGCGGCGACGGGGCGCACGTTGACGCAGCAGCTGATGCGGGCGGATCCCGACACACAGGCGATCCATTACCTGAACGACGCGATGGCGCTTGGCGGCCTGTCCTATCTGCACGAAGCGGGAATAGCCGTCCCGGGCCAGATCTCGGTCGTGGGATTTAACGGCACGTCAATTCCCAACACGGTGCGCACTCGGCTCACCACGATAGATATGCAAAGAACCGCGATTGGCGAAATGGCAGCTCACGCGCTTTTGACCATGCTTGCGAACGCCAACACGGAGAGGTCGTGGCGAGCGACCTTGCATTTGGTTCAGGGCAACACCACGACGGCCGTCTAAAACACGTCGAAATGAAGTTGGCGATGCGTCATATTACGTCGATCGACGGGCTATGCGGTCCCGCGTCCGCGCAGTCCCCCCTGCTAATCGGGATCCTTGTCGTTTCGCAACATATTTTGAAGGTCGGCAATAGGTGCCCCGCTGGCGCGACCAGGATCGTCACTATAACGTTGGCTGCGGTTCGGTCGAAAGCCGTTTGATCTCGGCGTCGAAAACCGGTTCGGTTTGAGAACGGGTTCTTGATATCAACGAACCCGCAGGTGGAGATGTTGTCGTGAGTGCCACAAGACTCCTGCTGATCATGCCCTTGGCGGTGGCTTTCGCCTACGTGTCGCTTGTCGGCATTACTTATCTGTCCCAGCGCGCCCTCCTCTATCCAGGTGCCAGCGCGGCACCGGCGCCAGAGCACGCGAGCTGGGGGGAGAATGTACATGTCAGGACACCCGATGGAGAGACGCTTCATGGACTCTACAGTCCGGCCGCGTCCGGCAAGCCGTCGGTGTTGTTCTTTCTCGGAAACGCTGACCGGGTCGGCAGCTATGAATTTTTCGCCCGGGCGCTCGCCGCACGGGGCATTGGCCTGCTCGCGCTCTCCTATCGCGGTTATCCGGGTTCAACCGGCACACCGAGCGAGGACGGGCTATTGACCGACGGCATTGCTGCATTCGACTGGCTTTTGATGCGCTCTAAAGACAGGATCGTTGTGATGGGTCAGTCGCTGGGAAGCGGTGTCGCCGTGAATACGGCTTCGCAAAGGCCGGCATCAGGCGTAATCCTTGTCTCTGCCTACCTCTCTGTCCTGTCGATTGCTGAGACGCGTTACCCCTATTTTCCGATCGCCCTTCTCATCAAGGATCCCTTCCGCTCAGATCGGAAAATTGCAGACGTGAGGCAACCGAAGCTGTTCATCCACGGTCGGCGTGACAACAGCATCCCGCTGTCTTCGGGCGAGGCGTTATATCACGCCGCTCCCGAGCCCAAGCAGATGCTGATCGACGACGACTCTGGTCACAATGACCTTTGGGACGACCGCATGATCGACCACATCATCCGCTTTGTGGAGGCGCTGAAATGAGGCGATGCCCAGCGTCCGCCGCCCGCCACCGAGCAGATTCGGCGTTGCCTTCCGTTACCGTATCGCATGACTTCCCCAGGCGGTCAGCGCGACCTAGCAAAGCGGATTGCCTGCACAGACGTCCCGACGTTCTTGCACTCAGTCCTCCGGGAGGGTAAAGACCGCACAGGGATCAGCGATGCCGCGTAACAAATGCTCGCCCAGCGGGATCAAAACCGTCGTCGTCTTCATCGCCACAGCGCCCGAGATGAGCACGCTGCGACCGAGCGGCTTGCACAACCCTTCGAGCCGACTGACCAGATTTACTGCCGGACCGATGGCGGTAAAGTCCAGCCGATCGGCCGCGCCGATATTGCCCCACAGTATCTCGCCGAAATGCAGTGCCGCACCAAAGGGTAGCGGCGGCAGTCCTTGGGTCTGTCGCACCGCGTCGAGATGGGACATGCCAGCGCGAGCGGCGGCGACCGCGCGCAGCCCTGCTTCGCAGGCCTCGCCAGGCGAGCCGTTGACCGGGAAAATGGCCAGCACGCCATCACCGATGAACTTCAGCACCTCACCCCCGAAAGCGTGCACCGCCCCGGTGACGCGCTCGAACCAAGCGTCGAGGGCAGCGATCATCATCGCGGGCTCCGTCGCCTCCGAGAGGGTAGTGAAGTCGCGCAGATCGGCACAGAGCAGCGCAGCGCGGATGGTCTCTCCAGTGCCGCGGCCGAGCGCGCCGGCCTGCACCCGGGCTGCACTGCGCCGGCCAAGATAGGCTTCGAGCAGCGCCGACAGCGCCGCCTGCGCGGCCAATGCGGCTAAGGGCGCTGCAGCGAAGCGCGCGGCCTGGCGCAGCCGGTCGGCCTCGGTGGGGGAGAAGGGTCGAGCCCCGGCCCAGGCCAGTACCGGACGGTCATCCGGCGCCGGGCCGACCGTGTCCTGCCGCACCGGGCCGAGCCCCAAGAGCCAGTCGCGCCCGGCTTGGCTTGGCGGACCGCTTGCGAAACCCAGCGCCTCGATAACCGCACCAGTCTCCGCCCGCCATAGCCAAGTGCGGCGGGCGATGATCGGATGCGGCACCGCGAGCGTCAGCGCTCCACCGGAAAGCGGCAGACCGTCGGCAAGCAGCCGGCCACCGAGCTCGGCCAGGAACGAAGCGGGACTAGGCGAGGCGCAGGCCTCGTCAACCAGCCAGACGAGGGGAACGGGCAAATCCATTGCTCGATCATGCCACGGCCACTGCAGGCTGTCACCGGCGCCGGACCGCTTCTGCTTTGCATGTTTCTGCTTGCCGACATCCCCGCAGGACAGAAGATCCTCAAGGGCGGGGTTAAGCAGAGGGTGACGTTCAGGGGCGGCCGGCTTTCGAAACGCCGTGAGCCGGCGTTGCATGCAATGGGTTCACCAGGCGACGATTTTGAAAGCGGAAAGGCGTTAAACCCTGCCGTGCCACGGGTCCGGACCAGCGTCGTGGCCGGCTGCGACCTCGGCCAGCCGGCCGAGGTAATGAGCCCAGCCCTCCGCATGGCCGGCGCATTGCTCGGCAGTGGGCAGGCCGGTGTGGGTCAGGCGCAGCAGCGTTCCGTCCGCCTGCTCGATCAGGTCGATCTCGACGAGGCTCGACCCCGGCGGGACCACCTCGCTGCCCTCCCAGCCGAAACTGTAGGCCAGGCGGTGGACCGGCACCACCTCGCGAAAGGATCCGCGAGCAAACCGAGCGCCGGTGACGTTGACGAGATAGAGTCCGCCAGGCTGAGGCTCGATCTGCGCATCCGTTCCCATCCAGCGCAGAATCTTCTCTGGATCGGTCAGAAGCGCGAATACAGCAGCGGGTGGCGCCGAAATCTGCGTCTCGCGGCGTACGACAAGGGGCTCTTGCATCGGTTTCTCCCGTGGTTGCTATTGCCTGGCCATCCAAGCGGAAGGCGCGTCCCGGTCGGTCGCGGACATCCCGTTTGACAGCATGTAGGCAAAAGCACGCCCCCAACAAGGGGCGGTGGAATCCGACTTTCATAACCCTGGCCCGAACGACGCGGCCTTTTCAACACCGCGAGTACCAACGACGGCGATCGTGGTGCGATCTTCGGTTCCGTCATCGATCGTCGAAGGTTTCGCGGTGCGGCGAAGCAGCCTTTCCTGACGACCGATGACGCGTCGTGATCCCTTGCGAATATCGAACCAAAAACGTCATCTGCGTGCCGGCTGAAAGAGTTCAACGTAATTTCCGGACGAATCTATCAACAAGATTTGCGATCCGCCCGGTCCCGTGACGATCTCGTTGCGGAATCGAACGCCGGTGGCACGCAAACGCGCCACTTCGGCGGGCAGGTCGTCGACGATCAGATGAATGCGGTTCCAACCGCCGGATCGGGGCTGCTCGCCGTCGGGCATCGGCCGTCCCGCCGAACTCGTCGGCCCGCTGAGCAAAAGGCGCAAGGATCCGCGCCGCACATCCGCAAAAGCGGGGGCGTGGTTCGACAGAATTGAAAAGCCAAGATGGGTCGTATACCACGTGACGGCAGCCCCGACATCATCGACCATGTAACGGACATTGACGGTCGTCTCCGACATTTCTCTCTCCCAATGTTGGACAGCCGCGGACCTCGAATGTGTGGCCGTGACACGTTCTCCGCTGTCACGATCCGCTGGAAGGGTGTCACAGATTTGGAAAAATGGAAGTCATTGCCAAGGGCAGATGGTGGCATTGAAGCAACGGCCGCTCCCACCCAAAGCCGACAGTAGTCCAATCCGGCACAACGCTCGCTCGTTGTGCTACAATAATCCAAGCTTGATTGCTTTGATGGAGTCGTCTGTGGGCGTGACCTTTCCAAATGAAAGTCTTGAGTATCGCGCCGCTCGCAACAGACTATTGCAGCAGGAGGCAGGACTCCGGCGCGAAATGGAGGCATTGGCCGCGGAGATTCGAGCGCTGCCGGCCGGCGGGGCCATCCGCGAGGATTACGAATCGACCAAATTGATGCACAGGGGGCACCGGCGAAAGTGCGACTTTCCGAACTGTTCCGGCCCGGCACCGATACGTTGATCCTCTACCACTATATGTTCCCCCGGCACCGGAGCGACAAGCGGCCAGGACCGAGCAGCGGGCCGACCGCGCAACTCCCGGTGGATGCGGGACCTGTCCATCCTGCACCGCTTTGCTCGACAACTTGGAGGGCGCAGTACCGCACGTAGAAGGGCTGGGAGCCAATATCGCGGCTGTCGCCAAGGCACCCATCGAGCAGGTCGCAGCCTTCGCAGCGCATCGCGGATGGCGTCATTTGAAACTGCTTTCCGCCGCCAACAACAGATTCAAACGCGACTACCATGGCGAGGACGAGACGGGGCAGCAGGTGCCGAACCTTACTGTATTCCACAAGGGCGCAGGCGGGGTGATCAGGCTGAGCTGGGCCTCCGGGCTGTTGTTCTCGCCGACGGAGCCGGGGCAGGATCCACGACATGTCGGCACGGTCGAGCCGACGTGGACCCTCTTGGACCTCACGCCCGCAGGACGGCCGGACGCCGCCGAGCAGATCGAATACAAATGAGAAGGCGGACTTTGGCCCTGGTCACGTGATTGTGTGAAAGCGCGACGCAGTAGTCGAGGGCGAAGTTGGACCACGCGTCGAACAATGAGATCGTTCCGCTGATTTCCGGCTTCGTGCGGTAATTCTGCAATCCGCCACGCTCTTGGGTGGTCGTGTCTGTCTATCTGATCCTGATGTCCGTGTCGTGCGCAGCCGGCGGCGAGTAGTGGTTTCGCCGGCACCGGCTGATGAGCAACTGTCTTGTCGGAGCTGGGCGTCACGGGCCGGCCGGCTGTGATGGCGCTGCCGTTCGAAAACGGGCAAGGCCGCGCACCGGTCGATGCGCGGCCAATGTGTCGCTTCGATCAGATCAGGCCGGAAGTTGGAAGTAGGCGTTGGCCGTCAGGACCACCGCCAATCCGGCAGCCAATGCCGCATAAGGCAGGATGCCGGCTTTCTTGACTCCCAGGTCCTGGCCGACGAGGCCGAGATCCTCCATCGCGCCTGCCGGGAACTTGCCGCCGTCACGCACATAGTGGCGATAGGCAAAGACCGGCAGGATGAGCGCAGCAAAAATGAAGCCGACCCAGAGCGCGTTCGAATAACCCCATACCTTGGCGCCGGCGCCGAGAAAGAGCGCGTTGACGAAGGCAAGAACGGTGTTGAGGCCGATCAGCCAGGTGGGTGCCTTCCACGGGCGGGCCACATGGCCCGAGTCCATCCGGTGAATCCAGCCGGCATTGAGGTTGAGGAAGTTGAAGATGATGTAGCCGACATTGGAGACGGCCAGCACGAAGAAATAGCCGGCCACGTCGGAGGCGATGGCAAGCAGAATGAGGTTGAAGGCGAAGTCGGTCCACATGGCACGGGTGGGCGCGCCATGTTCGTTGGCGTGGTCGAGATATTTCGGCAGCCAGCCGTCCTTTGCGCCCTGATAGAGCGTTCGCGACGAACCGGCCATCGCCGTCATGATCGCGAGAAATAGCGCCATGATCATCAGAATGACCAGTATCTGCGTAACGATCTTGCCGCCGTGAACGAGGTCGCCGAGTGCTTCCGCCACACCCGTACCGTCGACGATGCCGGGTGCAAGCATGCCCGCATGACCAAGAACGCCCTGGAAGGTGAAGGGGATTAGGAAGAAGAACAGGCAGCACAGGAGACCGGAATAGAAGATCGCCTTGAAAGTATCGGTTTTCGGGTTCTTCAGTTCGCGGGTGTAGCACACGGCCGTCTCGAAGCCGTAGGTAGACCAGGCGGCGATATAGAGACCGCCGAGGAACAGCGTCCAGCCGCCATTGCTCCATGTCCCATCGAGGCCGGAATAGGCCCCCGTCGGGGGGATCAGGCCGGTGACGTTGGCGCTATCGATCTGGCCGGAGAAGATCGGATAGAGACCGATAGTCAGAAGCGGCACGAGAACGATGATGGCGAGCCATTTCTGGACGCTTGCCGTTCCTTGGATGCCGCGATGCTGGATCGCGAAGATCACCAGCATCAAGATGCCGCCGATGACGAAGGTGGCGTTCAGGTTTGCCGTGGCAAGGAACGGAATGTCGAAGGTGACGAGCGACCAGTTGCGGATTGGAGGGGTCAACGCAGTGACGGCATCGGTCGAGAGAAGGGCCGAAATGGCGTCCTGCGGTGTCTTGCCGGCATTGGCCGCAAGCCACTCGGCGACGCGCGGGCTATCGGCCGTCAAAGTCGCGATATTGGTATTGATCCATTCCAAGACGGCCGGGGCGTCGGCACCGGGAATGGGGAACAGGGCGTTTAGGATATAGCCGGCCGCGATGGCGCAGCCGAGCGACAGGACCGGCGACCACGCGAACCAGTTGCACCACACCGAAAGTGGTGCGATGAATTTCGAATAGCGCAGCCAGGCAGTAGCGCCGTAGATCGAGGCGCCGCCGGACTTGTTGGCGAACATGCCGGCAATTTCAGCATAGGTGAAAGATTGCAGGAACCCCATCACCATCGAAATAATCCAGACGACGAAAGCGAGCTTGCCCGTCGTGCCTGCGATGCCGCCGATGGAGAAAAGCACGAGCGGGGGTACGCCGGCGGCGACCCAGAATGCTCCTTTCCAATCCAGCGCGCGGATCAACTCGCTGCTAGGCGCAGCCGCCGACCCCTCGGTCTCAACGATAGTTGCCATAAACAGTCTCCTCGACCAGTTTTGTCTAAAGCGCGGATGTCGCGCGTCCCCATTTTTGATAGTGGCTGCGGCTCTTCTTGCTGGGCAGAACCTGCTTTTGCAGTGTCACCACCTCGTTCCCGTCTCGTATTTCCGCACCGCAGCTTATCTTCATAGTGAATTTTTTTTCCTCTGGGTCAAGTCTCTCTTTACTTTGGCCGGCCTCCCATAGGATAGTTTGGCCTATTGCCGGTGCATAAACCGGCGCCTATGGACCCCGAACTGGTGTGCCATCGGGTGGGGAGCTGTGATGACGGATTCCGGAAGATTTGCAGGCGTGCTCGTTCCGCCGCGGCCGAGCGTGATTCTGAGACCTGGCATGCCCGCATTCCCCCCCGGTGTCGAGCGCTACCGCGTCAAGGGACGCGGGACGACCGTGATCAAGGTGGCGGCGGGCGACCGGGTGACGATCAGGGACGTCGAGGGGGGACAGCCTTGCGAGGTCAGCTTTGTCGACGACAAAGGCCGGTTCAATGCCGCCGGTCTGGGGACTTCCTTCTCTCATCCGGCACACGGCCTCCGGGATAGCCTTGCCCGCGGGGACGAGAATGCGTCGCGAACACTTGGGGCGTTAAAGCGCCGGAACGTGGATCTTGGCGATGCGCGGGCTCTTGTCCTGTTCGGTGAAGGCTCACCCTCCGGAAACTCGGCCGAGTTGACGATCTCGCTCGACGGTTTGTTGATGGTCGCGGCGCCCGGCCCGGTCATGGATGCGCAACTGCAGAACACGGCGACGGCACTCGAGCTTCGTATCACACGTAGCGCTATCGAGCGCACTTATGAAGATCTGTTGCCCGAGCCGATGGCCGACCCGTTGCAGGATTTGCGCATTCGTGCCGCCACCGCATCGGCCTATTTCGTCCGCGCCGGAGAATTCATCCAGATCGTTGATGTCAGCGGCCGGCAATGTACGGATTTCCAGGCATTTTCCGCCCGCAAGGTGGACAAGGGGCTGAACCTGGCGCTGGACTCAACGGTTACGCGCACGCTGCTCGGGCGCAGCTATCCGACGCCCGGTCTGCCGTCCAAGGCATTCGACCGCGATTTCGAGCCTCTGGTTGAGATCGTGCAGGATACGGTCGGACGGCATGATGCTTTCGCCACCGCCTGCAACTCCCGCTATTACGACGACATGGGTTATCCCGGCCATGCCAATTGCACCGACAATTTCAACCATGCGCTGGCGCCCTACGGCATTGCGCCGCGCAAGGGCTGGGAAGCACTGAATTATTTCTACAATACCAATATCGACCACCAGAACCAGCTCTATCTCGACGAGCCGTGGTCTCGGCCGGGCGACTACGTCCTGATGAGGGCGCTGACCGACCTCGTCTGCGTTTCGTCGTCCTGTCCGGACGACATCGACGCTGCCAATGGCTGGGATCCCACGGATATCCATGTCCGCACCTATTCAGACAAAGAGAAATTCTCGCGCGCCGTCGCCATCCGAATGACCCCTGATGCAGAGCCCGAAATGACCCAGGAAACAGCCTTCCATCCGCGCTTCTCGGCGCTGACCCGCAACCACACTGAGTATCGCGGCTATTGGCTACCGAATCGCTTCAACAATGACGGGCCGATCGAGGAATACTGGGCCTGTCGTGAGAATGCGGTGGTCGTGGATCTTTCGCCGCTCAGAAAGTTCGAAGTGACCGGGCCGGACGCCGAAGCACTGCTGCAATATTGCGTGACCCGCGACATCCGCAAGTTGTCGCCGGGGCAGGTGATCTATACCCCGATGTGCTACGAGAACGGTGGCATGATCGACGACGGCACCGTCTTCCGGCTCGGGCAGAATAATTTCCGCTGGATCGGCGGCGACGATGTGAGCGGCCTCTGGCTGCGCGAGCAGGCGGAGAAGAAGGGCTACAAGGCCTGGGTACGGTCGTCGACGGACCAGATGCACAATCTGGCCGTCCAAGGGCCAAAGAGCCGGGAGATCATCAAGGAGATCATCTGGACCGCGCCGTCACAGCCCTCGATCGGCGAACTCGAATGGTTTCGGTTCGCCGTCGGCCGGATCGGCTATTTCGAAGGAGCGCCGGTCGTGGTTTCGCGGACCGGCTATACCGGCGAACTCGGCTACGAGATCTTCTGTCACCCCAAGGATGCGCTCGCCATATTCGACGCGGTCTGGGAGGCTGGCCAGAAACATGGGTTGAAGCCGATGGGGCTCGAAGCGCTCGACATGGTACGGATCGAGGCTGGTCTGGTTTTTGCCCACAATGATTTCTCAGACCAGACCGACCCGTTCGAGGCCGGTATCGGCTTCACGGTGCCCCTGAAATCGAAGACCGAGGATTTTATAGGCCGCGAGGCTCTGATCAAGCGCAAGGATAACCCACGGCACAAGATGGTCGGGCTCGATATCGACGCCAATGAGGCCGTCGGCCATGGCGATACGGTGCATATCGGCCGGGCGCAGGTCGGTGTCGTCACCAGTTCGACCCGCTCGCCGCTCTTGAAAAAGACGATTGCGCTGGCGCGGATTGATGTGTTGCATTCGGCAAATGGTACCGACGTCGAGATCGGCAAGCTCGATGGCCAGCAGAAGCGGCTGCCGGCGAAGATCGTGCCGTTTGCCCATTACGATCCGGAGAAGCTCAAGCCGCGGTCGTGATCGAAATTGCTTATGACATTTAAAACCGAGTTCGGCTGATCGCTCCGCGAGAAGCTCGCTTATAGTTTCGCCGGACCACTTGCCCCGGCGACGCGCTCGGCATTTCTCCTACCGCAAGGCACGATGTTGTCTTCGTGCTTTACGGTCCGAGCACGGCCCTTGGCCATGGCGGCAGCTTCATCTTCACCGTCGAAAGCCAGATCGACTGCGTACTCAGCGTTCTCAGGCAAATGGGCGAGCAGGATCTTGTGGATGGAATGCCGCCGTGACGCAATCCGCCCCGGATGGACGCGTCAGCGGCACTCGTCGAAGTCGCGGTTTTGTGATGAACTGGCGATCGAAAATAGGAAGAACGCGTGAAGTACGCATCGTTCGGAAAAGGAGCGCGATCGGCGATTGGGGTGTGCGATCCACCCGAGAAAGTTGCTAGGCTGATTGTCAGGCTCCGGCAGAATAATTTGACATTTGCTAATGTTATCAGGAAAGCGCACTGTTGCGTTTCTGGCAGCTATCAATCCGGGCGCTGTCGCTTCGGGAGTTGTTCCCCCTGCCCCAACATTGGGAGGACGTGATGTCTTCCGCATTTAGACAACTTCGCAATTACGACTATAGGGATACGGCCCTTCGAACCGTGGCCGTGTTTAGCCTCGCCTTCATCTTGTATGTGGTGCTTGAGGGATGGCTGTGGTGAAAATTCCGACCTTGAGAGCCGCATCTACCACAAACCGCGGCAGCCTCGTATTGCGGCGAATTCTCAAACGCGCAAACTATTCCACGTCAGATATGCGGGCGTCTGAGGGACAAACTGGTCCTGAAGAGGTTGCAATCATTCGTAGAATCCTTGCGGGCTCTGTTGCTTCACAGAACTATCCACATACGGTGAGACGCCGGAAACACGAAGACATCACGGCGCTTGCGTCTTGGGAGAACGAAGGCGGCGCAGTAAAGCTGCCTTGAGAGTGTCCAGGCCGGTTATGTCTACTTTCTCGGAGAGCTTGAAGCTGTCAATACGCGGCACGAGTCTCAGCATCTCAGGCCAACTCAACGCGACCTCGTTTGAGACGCCCCCATGGAAACCACTACGGTCATGATGACACGGACGACATACCGAACCATTCATTTCAACGCGCCAGCATCGCTGGATGGCCTCGATCTTCCGCTGGCGCCTGGCGACTATGAGGTAAACGAGGACGAAGAATTGATTGAAGGTCTTTCCTGGCTCGCCTATCGCCGGGTCGCTACCTTCATCACCATACCGGCGACGCCGGAAAACGGCCAGGTTTCTTGCATGTTTCCGGTCGATGCCGAGGCGCTCGAGGAGCTGCTGCGGCGTGATGGCCTGGGCGAGGGACGATAGTTAGAAAGGCAGGTAGGGCATGGCCCGTCACAAATTTGCGGTCGGCGCAGAGGTTAGGCTCCTAAGCCGAGCTGGGCTCTCGCCAGTCGCGGCCGAGACGTACCGAGTAATAACACTTCTCCCGGCAATGGATCTTTCTCCGCAATATCGACTGCGCAACGACGAGCTCGGGCAAGAGCGGGTATCCAAGGAGGACAATTTGAGCTGGGTCCCAACCGACGCCACCGAGCCAAGTTATGAAGGATAAAGCCTCGAAATTCGGCACACTGCGGATAATTCGCCCTGATAAGATGGTGGCCGCGTTGGCGGTTTATCGTCTCAACACGCAGTAACGGTGCCTTGTCAACTATCCGCATCCACCATGTGACGAGCTACTCTTACGATCGGCTCGTAAGCCTCTCGCCGCACCGCCTGATGCTGCGGCCTAGGGAAAGCCGCGATGTGCGGGTGAAGACGAGCGGCATCGAGATATCACCTTCTGCAACATTGACATGGGCCTGCGACGTTTTCGGCAATGCTGTGGCGACCGCTTCTTTTTTCCAACTCACCGACCGCTTGATTGTCACAAGCGACTGCGAAGTCGAGCTCAATGCTGCGCCCTTGCCGATCTTCACGATCGCGCCCTCTGCAACTTCCTATCCCTTCCTGCATTCGCCGGACGAGTGGCAGGATCTCGGCACGCTAACCGTGCCGAGCTATACGGATACAAACCGTCGCCTACAGAGATGGGCATCCGCCTTTGTCGCCGGGCCCGGAACAGACACACTGTCACTGCTCAAGGATTTGAGTCTTGGCATCACCGGATGGATCGCATACCAGAGCAGGGACGAGGAAGGCACGCAGGCACCTCTCCAAACGATCGATCGCGGCTGGGGAAGCTGCCGCGATTTCGCAGTGCTTTTTGTCGACGCAGCGCGAAGCCTTGGTTTCGGTGCGAGGTTAGTCTCCGGATACCTCTACAGTCCTGACACAGAGCAAGCGGGTTCGTTTTCGTCCGGGTCTACCCATGCTTGGGCGGAGGTCTATGTGCCGGGGGCGGGCTGGATCACCTTCGATCCGACGAACCGAAGCGTCGGCGGCTTCAATCTAATTCCCGTGGCAGTTGCCCGCGATATAGCACAGGTCGTACCCGTGTCGGG
>UCOA01000035.1 GCA_900474095.1 Hyphomicrobiales bacterium
CCCAGCCGGTTCAGCGGCGGCGGCTTCTGCCTCCGTAACGGCTTCTGCCTCCGGAACAGCTTCTGCGGGCGCTGCCTGTTCCGGTGCCGGCTCGGAAGCCTGGGCCTCGTCGCTTGGGGCATCCGCGTCGTCGTGGTCGGCGGTCTCGGCCGGCGTTTCGACAGCGGTCGAGTCCGCCGGCGTGGCCGCGTTGCCCGCCTGCGCGGACAGGAACGCGACAGCTTCCTCGGCTTTCACGCTGTCGGCGCGATAACCGAGGCCCTTGAGGATTTCTTCCATATCGTCGGGCGTCGCACCGAGAATGGACAGCATTGCCGTCGTCGCGGTGAAGCGGCGGCCGTCATAGGCTCCGTCCGGGCGCGGCGTCGTGCCCGGCTTCCACTGCAAGAGCGGCCGGATGAGGTCGGCGAGCCGCTCGAGAATATCGATGCGGACGGCGCGCTTTCCAAGGAAACGGAAGCCGGCGAGTTTGTAAAAATTGCGCTCGAACGACGGATCGGTGACGACCGAAGTACGGCCAGCCGCCAGGATCGGGATGAGGTCGCCATAACCGGGCTTGTCCAGGCCGTCGTTCTTCAAGGCCCAGAGCAGCGTGATGAGTTCGGCCGGAGCGGGCTTCAGCAGAGCCGGCATGAAGATGTGATAGGCGCCGAAGCGGATGCCGTGGCGGCGGATCGAGGCGCGCGCCTCCTGATCCAGCGACTTGACCTCGTCGGCGACGTCGCGGCGGAACATCACGCCGAGATTTTCGACGAGCTGGAACGCCAGGCCCTTGGCAAGGCCTTCGAGATCTTCAGCCCGCGACAGATCATCGAGCGGCTTCAGGACCGTCGAGATATGATGATTGACGAAGCGCTCGATGCGGGCAAGCACATAATCGCGGGCGTTGCCCTGAAGCTGCTCGTCGGCCAACAGTATGACGCGCGGCCGCATGACATGCTCGCTCGCTGCCAGCCGAGCGACGGGATCGCCGAGCCAGCGCACGAGACCATCGGAAGCAAGCGCCAGATCGGCATTGCCCGCCGCATGCAGCCGCGCCGCTCGCGCTTCGAATTCCAGCGCAAGCGCCTTTTGTGCTGCACCCTGTATCGCGCGCGCGTCGAGACCGTCGGTCACTGCCGCCAGCGTGAATCGGAACCCGGCCAATTGTCCCACATGATGTCCTTCAACAAAGACATCGCCATTTACACTGATTTCAGCTTCCAGCATCGCATTCTCTCTCAGGCGCTTCATGAGCACAGATGTCCTGCGATCAACAAAGCGTTTGGTCAACCTTTCATGTAACGCGTCAGACAATCGATCTTCGATTTCCCGCGTCTTTTCTTGCCAGTGTGTCGGATCGGCAAGCCACCCCGGACGGTTAGACACATAGGTCCATGTCCTGATTTGTGCAATTCTCGCGGACAATGTGTCGATTTCACCATCCGTAAGGTCCGCGCGGCGAACCTGTTCGGCCATGAAATCTTCGTTCACTGTGCCACGCCGGACGAGATCGGCATAGATCGTCGAGATCAGATCGGCGTGTTGCGCTGGCGTTATACGACGATAGTCTGGAAGCGCACAGGCCTCCCAGAGTTTTTCTACACGCTCCGGTGTCGTTGCGACGCTTGTGATTTCCGGATAACGCGAAAGATAGTCCAGCGCCTGCTGGTCGACGGCCGGCAAGGCCCGCGTCAGCCCGTTTACCGTGGGTGCGACATCGAGGCTTTTCTTCAGGGCCGCAAGCGAGGCGAAGTCGAGCGCCTTCGAGCGCCACTGCAGCACCCGCACGGGGTCGAACTGGTGCGATTCGATGCGGTGGACGAGCTCGTTGTCGAACGGCTCCACCCGCGAGGTGACGCCGAACGTACCATCGCGCAGGTGGCGACCGGCTCGGCCTGCGACCTGCGCCAGTTCGCCCGGGTTGAGATTGCGGAACTGGTAGCCGTCATATTTCCGATCCTGGGCGAAGGCGACGTGATCGACATCGAGGTTCAACCCCATGCCGATTGCATCGGTGGCCACCAGATATTCGACGTCGCCGGCCTGATAGAGCGCGACCTGCGCATTGCGCGTTCGCGGCGACAACGCCCCGAGCACAACCGCGGCACCGCCTCGCTGGCGGCGGATCAGTTCGGCGATCGCATAGACCTCTTCCGCCGAAAAAGCGACGATCGCAGTGCGCTGCGGCAGCCGGGTGATCTTCTTCGAGCCGGCATAGAGGAGTTGCGACAGGCGCGGCCGCTCGACGACAGTAATGCCCGGCAGCAGGTGCTCGAGGATCGGCCGCATGGTCGCTGCGCCGAGAAGCAGGGTTTCGCTTCTGCCGCGCAGATGCATCAGCCGGTCGGTGAAAATGTGGCCGCGCTCGAGATCGCCGGCGAGTTGCACCTCGTCGATCGCGACGAACGCCGCCTTGGTCTCGCGCGGCATGGCCTCGACGGTGCAGACCGAGAAGCGAGCCATATGAGGCGTGATCTTTTCCTCGCCGGTGATCAGCGCGACATTGTGGGCACCGACCTTCTCGACGACACGGGTATAGACCTCGCGGGCAAGCAGCCGGAGCGGCAGCCCGATCACGCCGGATTCATGCGCGACCATGCGCTCGATCGCATAATGCGTCTTGCCGGTATTGGTGGGGCCGAGGACCGCGATCACACCGCGGCCGCTCAAGATCATGGGTTGGTCAGGCACTGTCTCGATCCTGCGCACTTTCAGTCTGCGAAGGCCATTCACGGCGGTAAAGCCGTTCAACCGGCGCAGCACACATGCCCATGCAGCGTCACAAACGCAAGAGCGCTGTAGCATGAAATACTGCAAATGGGGCGTACGGCCTGGGATTCCACCCGCATTTTCCTGAATCGGAACAGCTATGGAACGAATCGGCGACGAATCGTTGACTCCTTCGGATTCGTCTTTTGTTCACTGCTAGATATTGATTTTCTGAGCCGGATTCGCACCAGATGCTGAATCGGTGCCTCCCGGAAAAACGGACGGCCAACGTCAGCTTCGTCAGCATCCCGCACTCGATGAGATTCAGAATCCAAATAACTGAAAATTCAGAAAAATTTAACCAAGTCGCTCAATCGGTTCGCCGCGGAAAACCGATCGCCGCTATTGTGCTCAAAGGCGGAACGAATCGGCGACGAATCGCGGCACCCGAAATTTCCCGATTTGTTCCCTACAAGATATGGTAGGAACATGTAACCTTTGCTCTGAAGCCGTACCATCTCAGACGTGCAGCAGGAGCGAATCGCAGCCTTGTCCGATAGCGCAAAACGGCGCCACAAGGGCGCCGTTCGCAACAGCAAGAACCAATTCTGTCAGACGAAGAACTGGCCACCATTGGCGGAAATCGTGGAACCGGTGATGAAGCCGGCATCGTCGGACGCCAGGAACACGGCGATACGGGCAATCTCCTCCGGCTCGCCGAGACGGCCGACAGGGATCTGCGGAATGATACGTTCGGCCAGAACCTTTTCCGGAATTGCCCGGACCATTTCAGTCCCGACATAACCGGGGCAGATCGCGTTGACGGTGATCCCCTTCGATGCCCCTTCCTGGGCCAGTGCCTTGGTGAAGCCGAGATCGCCCGCCTTGGCGGCCGAATAGTTCACCTGGCCCATCTGGCCTTTCTGGCCGTTGATCGAGGAGATATTGATCACCCGGCCGAAATTGCGGTCGCGCATGCCGGCCCAGATCGGATGCGTCATGTTGAATAGGCCGCTGAGGTTGGTGTCGATGACGTCCTTCCAGTTCTCCGGCGTCATCTTGTGGAACATGGCGTCGCGGGTGATACCGGCATTGTTGACGAGAATTTCGATCGGGCCGAGATCGGCCTCGACCTTGGCGATGCCGGCCGCGCAAGCCGCGTAGTTGGAAACGTCCCATTTAAAGGTCGGAATGCCGGTTTCGGCGGTAAAAGCCTGCGCCTTCTCGTCATTGCCGGCGTAGTTTGCCGCGACCCTGTATCCTGCGCCCTTCAAGGCGATGGATATGGCAGCGCCGATGCCGCGTGATCCACCAGTGACCAAAGCTACTCTGCTCATCCGTCTCTCCCTGTTACCCTGTTCTTTGCTTGATGCCGCGCCCGCGGGCGCAAGCACTAATTCGTCCCGCTGTTGCCGCGAAGTCTCCTTCCGGCCGCGAGACCGGAGGAATGCCTAGCGAACGATTGTCACAGCCGTTCGACACACATGGCAACACCCATGCCGCCGCCGATGCACAATGTTGCCAGCCCCTTGGACACGCCGCGACGCTTCATCTCGAACAGTAGCGTGTTGAGAACGCGGGCGCCGGAGGCGCCGATCGGGTGACCGATGGCGATCGCTCCGCCATTGACGTTGACGATCGACGTATCCCAGCCGAGATCCTTGTTGACGGCGCAGGCCTGCGCCGCAAAGGCTTCGTTGGCTTCGACAAGGTCGACATCGGCAACCGACCAGCCGGCTTTTTCCAGAGCCTTGCGCGATGCGGGGATCGGGCCTGTGCCCATGATCTGCGGATCGACCCCAGCCGTTGCCCAGGAGACGATGCGAGCGAGCGGCAGGATGCCGCGGCGACCGGCTTCCGCCTCGGTCATCAGCAAAGTTGCCGCCGCGCCGTCGTTCAGCCCGGAGGCATTGCCGGCGGTGACGGTGCCTTCCTTGTCGAAGGCCGGCCGGAGCTTTGCCATGGAGTCGAGCGTGGCGCCGTGGCGGATATATTCGTCCTGATCGACGGTGACGTCACCCTTGCGGCCCTTGACGATGAAGGGAATGATTTCGTCGGCGAACCGGCCGGCCTTCTGGGCGGCCTCGGCCTTGTTCTGCGAGGCGAGCGCAAACTGGTCCTGGTCATCGCGCGACAGCTGCCATTTGCGGGCAACGTTTTCGGCGGTCGTGCCCATGTGATAGCCGTAGAAGGCGTCGGTCAGGCCATCCTTGATCATGGTGTCGACCATCTTGAAGTCGCCCATCTTGACGCCGCCGCGCAGGTGCGCGCAATGCGGCGCCATCGACATGGACTCCATGCCGCCGGCCACGATGATCCTGGCGTCACCCGTGGCAATTTGCTGCATGCCGAGTGCAACCGCGCGCAGGCCTGAACCGCAGAGCTGGTTCATGCTCCAGGCGGTTGCTTCCTGCGGAATGCCGGCCTTCATGGCCGCTTGGCGGGCAGGGTTCTGGCCTTCGCCGGCCGACAGGACCTGGCCGAGGATGACCTCGTCCACTTCGCCGGCATCGACACCGGCGCGCTCGAGCACGCCCTTGATGACCGCCGCGCCGAGTTCGTGCGCAGGCGTATTGGCAAAGGAACCGTTGAAAGATCCGACGGCGGTGCGGCCGGCGCTGGCGATGACGATAGAGGGAGTGCTCATCAGATATTTCCTCGTTCATTTTTTTCGCGACTGCCAAAGACTGGCAAAGGTCATCGCGCAAGTCAAACGCCATAATGTGACGACCGACGCAGTTTCGATCAGCAATCGCAAGATGAGACGAATTTTCGCACCTGCGTCGTCGCATCGCACAAAGAGATTGTC
This sequence comes from Hyphomicrobiales bacterium, assembly GCA_900474095.1. GTDB lineage: Bacteria > Pseudomonadota > Alphaproteobacteria > Rhizobiales > Rhizobiaceae > Pararhizobium. The sequence goes on from UCOA01000035.1 coordinate 5,501, forward strand.
AGAACCGGCGTTTTACGGATACTCTGAAAAACGTAATAAAGACGGGAGCATGGGGAGGAGACCCTGATGGCAAAACACGACGGCCAGATCGTTATCAAGAAATATGCCAACCGGAGGCTCTACAATACCGGGACCAGCACATACGTCACGCTCGACGATCTCGCGGTCATGGTGAAAAAAGGGGAAGAATTCACCGTCCAGGACGCCAAATCAGGCGAGGACATCACGCATCAGGTGCTGACGCAGATCATTTTCGAGCAGGAATCCAAGACCGGCAACACGCTTTTGCCGATTTCCTTCCTGCGCCAGCTGATCTCCTTCTACGGAGACCAGATGCAGATGGTGGTGCCGAGCTATCTCGAGCATTCGATGCAAGCCTTCACCGACCAGCAGGTGCAGATGCGCGAGCAGATCAACAAAGCCTTCGGCGACACGCCGCTCGGCAAGAACCTGTCTGTTCCGCTGCAACTGGTGGAAGAACAGGTCCGGCGCAATACCGAACTCTTCCATCAGGCCATGCAGATGTTCTCGCCCTTCATGGCAGCGACGCCACAGGCCAAGGAGCCGCGCAAGGCCGAAGCCAAGGACATCGATGAATTGAAGGAACAGCTGCGCGCGCTGCAGACGAAACTGGAAAACCTCGGCTGACCAGCCTTTGCCGCGCTGCCGGAGAGCGCGGCATTTGGCCTCATCCTCAAAGTCCGATCGAGACGTCCCGCCCGGCTGTGCGCATCGACACCGAGAAACCGGCGATCACGTCGATGAAGCTGATCGTCATCAGGATGAAGAAGACGTGCGTCGCCGCATTTGCGACCAGCAGGAATTCCACCAGGAAGACGATGAACAGCACCATCGACAGCAGATGATCCATCAGCGCCTTGGAGCTGATGCGGGTCGCCTTGAGAATTTCTACGAAAAGCAGGGCAAGCGCGATGACGATCAGCAGATCCCCGACGCTCATCGTCCAGACGGCGCCCGACAGCATCGTCAGGGACAGGATCGTTTCCTCGAAGACTGCGATACCGCCGCTTCCAAGCACGCCGACCATTCCAAGATTGTAGAGAATGAACGGCAGGATCAGCAATGGAATGGCGGCAATCATCGGCAATGGCTCCCAGTTTGGCGCGCCGGGCCTCCCGGCCCAATGCATAATTTGATCGGAACGTTACAGCGTCCTTTGCGCGTCTGCGCGGCACTGCGGTGTCGATCAATATTTGCTTACAGCACGGTAATGGTCAAGAAAATGACCGTCCGGCGCAGATAGGCGACAATCCCTGAAAAACTCCCGAAAACCGAACGCGCCGCAAGCAGACAACAGAAAAGGGCCGGCAAAAGCCAGCCCTTCAAAAATCAAGCCTGACGGCGACGCTTATTAAGCGGAAGCCTTCGGGGTCAGAACCTGGCGACCGCGGTACATGCCGGTCTTGAGGTCGATGTGGTGCGGGCGGCGCAGTTCGCCGGAGTTCTTGTCTTCGACATAAGTCGGGGTCTTCAGCGCGTCAGCGGAACGGCGCATACCGCGCTTGGACGGGCTTGTTTTTCTTTTCGGTACAGCCATTTCATACTCCACTTATCGGGCAAAACTCTGTTGAGCGGCCAGACCGTTGGCCGGGACAAACAGATGTCAATCTCGGAATTTGCCGGGCTTATACATGCCTCACCGGCGTTTGACCAGTCCCCATGACCATTTTTTCGCGATCAGCGGACGGAGACGGATCAAGCCTCGTCTTCCGGTACGATCCATGTTTCCCGGAGTGCTGCCTCCTGCCATTTCCGGAAAGCCGGATGGGTCTTCACCGCATCCATATATTCGAGAGAGCCGGGATTGCGCGTGAGGTCGTAGACCTCGAGCCGGTTGACCACCGGCGCAAACATGGCATCTGCGGCGGTGAAGCGCCCGAACAGGAACGGGCCGCCGGAACGGGCCACGGCCTCGCGCCAGATCGTCTCGATCCGCTCGACATCGGCCATGACGCCCGCGGGCAGGTTGATCGCCCGCTTTTCACGGCGGATGTTCATCGGGCAGGCACCACGCAAGTCCCTGAAACCGGAGAGCATTTCCATGGAATAGCTGCGCGCGACGGCCCGTTCGGCAGGATCTTCAGGCCAGAGCCCCGCTCGCGGAAAAAGCTCGGCGACATATTCGATGATCGCCAGCGATTCCCAGACGCGTACATCGCCATGATGCAGGACCGGAACGCGGCCGGTGGGCGAAATTTCCTTGAATTTGGGGTGTCCGTTGGCAAAATCGAAGGGGATGACGACATCCTCGAACGGCACGCCGCAGGCTTCGAGCGCCAGCCAGGGCCGGAGCGACCAGGAGGAATAGTTCTTGTTGCCGACGTAGAGCGTGAGCTTGGTCACCGGTTTTCTCCGATCCTTGTGAATGAGGCCCAGCTATAAAGGGAAAGCCGAGTTCCGATCCAATGAAAAGGCCTGATCTCATTCATAAAGGCATTTGATATATTCGCCCGACCGGCCGGCACGGCGTTCGATCACCGAGGCCAGTCGCCGCAAGCCGCGGCCGGGTTTGCCGGCGTTGCGCTCGATAGGATTGGGAAGCGCAACCGCCAGAAGAGCAGCCTGGCGACGCGTGAGCTTGGCGGCCGAAACGCCGAAATGGTACCGGGCGGCAGCTTCCGCACCGTAGATTCCCGGTCCCCATTCGGCGACATTCAGGTAAAGCTCCATCATCCGCCGCTTGCTCCAGACAAAATCGGCCACCAGCGCCAAGGGCAATTCCATTCCCTTGCGGATGAAGGAGCGGCCGTTCCAGAGAAACAGGTTCTTGGCCGTCTGCATCGGGATCGTCGAGGCGCCGCGGGTGGATTCACCTTCGAGCGCATCGGTGACGACGCCGCGCATCTGCATCCAGTCGACGCCGTCATGGATACAGAATTGTCCATCCTCCGACATCATCACCGACTGCACGAGATTTGGCGAAATATTGTCGAACGAGGCCCATTGGCGATCATAACCGCGCAGAAGCACGAGATCGCGCAGCATCAGCGTCGAAATCGGATGGATGAAACTCGGCACATAGAGGATGATCAGGACATAGGGCAGAACAATGATAGCGGCTGCGATCATCGCGATTTGACGCCAGCGCCGGCGCAAGGCCTCGACCAATCCCCGAGAACGGCTGGAAGACACTTCTTCTTCCTCTTCCCGAGTTTCCGGTACGATGTCCACCACCCCTGAGACGCCCGCCTGATAATCCATAAAATTCTCATAGAGCAAGTACGGGCAAAATTGAACGGTTTTCTCGGCTTTGCACGGCATGCCGCGCCGGCTCCTGCCGATATGGTAAAATCCCGTTGCCAGCGGGCTCGCAGTCATGCCAAAGAGCGCCGCATGAGCGAAAACTCCGCATCCTTCGAAGCCCGCCTAAGGCACAATGCCGCAGCCGTCGAGGCCTGCCTTGTCGACCTTCTTGGCGACCACACGCAACCCGATGAAATCGCCCGGCCGGAACCGCTGCTTGCCGCCATGCGGCATGGCCTGCTGAATGGCGGAAAGCGCCTGCGCCCGTTCCTGGTCATGGAGAGCGCTGCCCTGCTCGGCGGAGATCCGGGTGCCGCCTTGCGCATCAGTGCGGCACTGGAATGCGTTCACAGCTATTCGCTGGTCCATGACGATCTTCCCGCCATGGACGACGACGACCTGCGCCGCGGCCAGCCGACCGTGCACATCGCACATGGAGAGGCGAATGCGATCCTCGCCGGCGACAGCCTGCTGACACTCGCTTTCGACATCATCGCAGCGCCGGAAACACGGCTCCCGGACCGACAGAAGACCGAGCTGGTCCTCGCATTGGCACGCGCCTCGGGCCTCGGCGGCATGGCCGGCGGCCAGGCGCTCGACCTGGCCGCGGAAGGCTCAACGCTCGACGAGCCCGGCATTACGAGGCTTCAGGCGATGAAGACCGGAGCACTGATCCGCTTTGCGTGCGAGGCCGGTGCCATCATCGCCGGAAGCGCAGAAGCGGAGCGGCAACTGATGCGGCAATACGGAGAAAAGATCGGGCTTGCCTTCCAGTTGGCCGACGATCTTCTCGACCTCACCGCCGACGCGGAAACCATGGGCAAAGCGACCGGAAAGGACGCCGCCCGCGGCAAGGGCACGCTCGTTGCCCTGCATGGGGCGGACTGGGCGGCCAGCCGGCTGGAGCAGCTTGTCGCGGATGCCGAAACCTTGCTCTCTCCATTCGACGACCGGGCGGCAATCTTGATCGAGGCCGGCCGTTTCATCGCCAATCGCAGGAGCTGACTGATGAGCAAGTTCTGGTCGCCGATTGTCGGCACGCTGAAGCCCTATGTGGCCGGCGAACAGCCGCAGATGGTCAACCTGGTCAAGCTCAACACCAACGAGAATCCGTATGGTCCGTCGCCCCGGGCAATCGTCGCCATGCAGGCGGCCGTGGCCGGCACGCTGAAGCTCTATCCGGACCCGAGCGCGCTTGCGCTACGCAAAGCGATCGCCAGGGCCTACGGCGTCTCGCCGGATGAAGTCTTTGTCGGCAACGGCTCCGACGAGGTGCTGGCACATGCCTTCGTGGCGCTTCTCAAACACGAGAAGCCGCTGCTCTATCCCGATATCACCTATAGCTTCTATCCGACCTATTGCCGCCTCTTCGGCATCGATGCCATGGAAGTCCCGCTGAACGACGATTTCGGCATCGACATCGGCGATTATGACTGCACCTGCGGCGCGATCATCCTTCCGAACCCGAATGCACCCACAGGCATCGGCTTGCCGCTCTCCGCGATCGAATCGCTCCTTGCAGCGCACCCCGAGCAGCCGGTCGTGATCGACGAAGCCTATATCGACTTCGGCGGCGAGAGTGCGATCCCGCTCACCCGGAAATACGACAACCTTCTGGTCGTCCACACCTTGTCCAAGTCGCGCTCGCTGGCGGGCCTGCGCGTCGGCTATGCCATCGGCCAGCGGCCACTGATCGATGCCCTGGAGCGCGTGAAGGACAGTTTCAACTCCTATCCGCTAGACCGCATCGCGCAGGCCGGCGCCATCGCAGCCGTCGAAGACACCGCGTGGTTCGATGAAACACGCAGTGCCGTGACAGCCTCGCGAGACCGCGTTTCCGGTGCACTGCGCCAGCGCGGCTTCGAAGTGCTTCCTTCGCAGGCCAATTTCGTGTTTGCCCGCCATCCGGACCACAGCGGCGAGGCACTGGCGAAGGGGCTGCGCGAGCGCGCGGTGCTCGTGCGCCACTTCGCCAAGCCGCGTATTTCCGATTTCCTGCGCATCACGATCGGCACGCCGGAGGAATGTAGCCGGCTCATCGAGGCGCTCGACGACATTCTTTGAAGGCAAGCGCTTCAGGGCGATTCACCGCCGCGCTGAGACTGCTGACGGCTAAGCTGTAGCCTATTCGGCTGCGGCCTGACCCTGTCCGAAACGCTTCTCGATATAATCGGTGACGAGCGCTTCGAAATCGCCGGCGATATTGGTGCCGCGGATCGTCATCGCCTTCTTGCCGTCGATATAGACGGGGGCTGCCGGAAGCTCGCCGGTGCCGGGCAGCGAGATGCCGATATCGGCATGTTTGCTTTCGCCCGGGCCATTGACGATGCAGCCCATGACCGCGACCTTCAGGCCTTCGACGCCCGGATATTTTTCGCGCCAGACCGGCATGTTGCGGCGGATATCATCCTCGATCTTCCGCGCGAGCTCCTGGAAGACTGTCGAAGTCGTCCGGCCGCAGCCGGGACAGGCCGCAACGACCGGGATGAATTGGCGGAAGCCCATGACCTGCAGCAGTTCCTGCGCCACCTGCACCTCGCGGGTGCGGTCGCCACCGGGTTCGGGCGTCAGCGAAATGCGGATCGTATCGCCAATGCCCTGCTGCATAAGGATGCCGAGCGAGGCGGCGGAAGCAACGATGCCCTTGGAGCCCATGCCGGCTTCGGTGAGGCCGAGATGCAGCGCATGGTCGGAGCGCGTTGCCAGCATCGCATAGACGGCGATCAGGTCCTGCACGTTCGAGACCTTGGCCGACAGGATGATGCGGTTGCGCGGCAGGCCGATTTCTTCGGCAAGCTCCGCAGAGATCAGCGCCGACCGGACGATGGTTTCGCGCATCACTTGGCTGGCGGTCAGCGGAAAGCCCTTGGCCTGGTTGTCATCCATCAACCGCGTCAGGAGTTCCTGATCGAGCGAACCCCAGTTGACGCCGATGCGCACCGGCTTGTTGAATTCGATGGCGCGCTCGATGATGGCGGCGAACTGCTTGTCCTTCTTGTCCTTGAAACCGACATTGCCCGGGTTGATGCGGTATTTCGCCAGCGCCTCGGCGCAGGCCGGATGGTCGGCGAGCAGCTTGTGGCCGATATAGTGGAAATCGCCGATCAGCGGCACATCGAGACCGAGCCGCTCGAGCCGCTCGCGGATCTTCGGCACCGCGGCTGCACTTTCGTCGCGGTCGACTGTGATGCGCACCAGTTCCGAGCCGGCACGATGCAGCGCCGCGACCTGGGCGACCGTCGCATCGACATCGGCGGTGTCGGTATTGGTCATCGACTGCACGACGACGGGTGCTGCTCCCCCGACGATCACTCCACCGACATCGACGGCAACGGAGGCGCGGCGCGGCTGCGGATCAAAATCGAAGGCGGAAGACATGAAAGCCCCTTGCACGTGCTGTTGCGGTGATTTCCCTTGAGGTGGATGAGGAAAGCCGCCTTGTCAACGGCAACATCATGGTTTGACGGCGAATTGATGGCTGCGAGGCCGCAGGCCACCCTCAGTCGTGCCCTTTCGGATCGGCGTGAACGGCATGATGCGACAAAAGCAGCACCACGATGAACAAGGCCGGAATGCAGCTGAAGATGATCGAAAAGCCGGTATGTTCGGCAATGAAGCCGATCAGCGACGGCGCAAACAGCATGCCGGAATAGCCCATGAAGGTGGCGACCGACAGCCCGATGCCCGGCGCGAGGCCCGGCATGTTGCCGGCAGCCGAAAAGGCGATCGGCACCATGTTGGAAATGCCTACGCCGGCCAGCGCAAAGCCGACGATGGCCAGCGGCGCATTCGGCGCAAGACCGGCCAGCACGAGGCCGGCAAGGGCCGTCAGGGTGCAGACGCGCAGGGTCTTCACGCCGCCGAACCGATCGCGCACGTGATCGCCGGCAAAGCGCATGATTGCCATCGTCGCGGAAAAGGCCGCAAAGCCGAAACCGGACAGGGCCACCGAGGCGCCGAGTTCGTCGCGCAGGTAAAGCGCGCCCCAATCCAGCACGCTGCCCTCCGGCACCATCGAAAACAGCGCCACGAGACCGATCAGCCAAGGCAGCGGCGTCATCGGCAGACGCAGCTTCTGCTTGGCCACATCGGGATGCGGCCGGTCATGAAGGATCATCGGCCAGGCAAGGCCAAGCACCGCAAGGCAGAGCAGCGTGACGAGAATGGCGTGCGGCAACACGCCAAACTGCGCCATGACCACACCACCGCTGGCCGCGCCGATGAGGCCGCCAAGGCTCCAGTAGGCATGGCAGGACGACATGATCGCCCGGCGCATCGACTTCTCGACTTCGACCGCATTGGCGTTCATGGCCACATCCATGGCGCCGACAAAGCCGCCAAGCAGGAACATGCCGATCGCCGCCGTCCAGACATTCGGCAGCAGGGTCAGAAGCAGGAGAAGCGGCGAAAAAATGACGGCCGTGATCTTCACAACCTTTTGCGAGCCGAGCCGGGCGATGAAACCGCCAGCGATCGGCATCAGCACAAGCGAGCCGATGCCGAAAGCGAGAATCAAGAGGCCGAGCACGCTTTCACCGATGCCGAGCTTCTCCTTGAATTCCGGAATCTTCGGCGCCCAGCTGCCGGTGACGAAGCCGTTCATCAGAAACAGCAGCGACACGGCAAGACGGGTTTTCGGCATATAGCCCGAGCGGACGACGGCCTGCGGCCGGATGATGCTATGTTGATCCATGGTCTTTTCCTGTGCGATCCGTGTCGGATTCAAACCGTGATTTCAATGAGATTGCCGTCGGGGTCCCTGAGGACCGCCTCGTAGAAGCCATCGCCCGTCATGCGGGCGGGAGACATGAGAATTCCGGAAGCCTCGGCCTGCGCCGCCATTGCATCCACAGCCTCACGGCTGCCGAGCGACAGCGCGAGATGGGCGTAGCCCTGCCGTTCTTCCACCACCCTTCGCGTGATCCAGGGACCTTGCATGACCTCGATCGTGGGTCCGCCCTTCAGCGTAAGGAAACGCGAGCAAAAGCCGGGCCGCCGGGCGCTTTCATAGAGATCCCCCACCGCCGCCCCAAAAGTCTCGGCCCAGAAATGACAGAGACCGTCGAGATCGGTAGTCCAAAGGGCGACGTGGGCGATCTTCATGCCTTGACCTTTCGCGCATGCGCGATGGCGATGCCCGCCGCTTCGTAGAGACGGACGTCATCCGCCGGTGCGTCATGTTCGACGATCAGCGCCGAGCACTTGGCTGCGGCAATGACCGTATGCGGCGCCGATGTTCCGAATTTATCGTTGGTGATCGCTGCCAGCACGGATGCGCTGCTCTGAGCCACCAGTCGCTTGAACTCGGCGTCCTCGTATTCGAAGACAGTCAACCCGGCTTCGATATCGGCGCCGCAGGCGCCAAGAATGCAGAGATCCGGTCGCAACGTCTCGACGTCACGCTGTGCCTTGGCGCCGATGGCGGCGCCTACACGCCTGTCGATCCTACCGCCGATGACGATCAGATCGACCCCGGGCTTGCCGATAAGCGCGGCGGCAATCAGCGGCGTGTTGGTGACCGCCGTCAGCTCCAGATCGTTCGGAAGAGCCTCAGCGATCGCCAGGTTGGTGGAGCCGGCATCGAAGAACACGGTGGTGCCCGGCTTGATGAAGGCAAGAGCGGCAGCTGCGAGTGCTGCTTTCCGCTCCGGCGCCTCGCCGACACGTTGGGAAAGGGTTGTGCCGCCAGGTGCCACAGGCAGCGCGCCGCCATAGACCCGCTCGCAAAGCCCGGCGGCCGCTAGCTCGCGCAGATCGCGGCGGATCGTATCTTCGGAGACGTTGAATTCCTGCGCCAGATCGACAGCCAGCACCCGGCCGGATGCCCGGAGGCGGTCCTGGATCAGCCGATGACGTTGTTGAAGAAGCAGTTCTGTCTGCATTGGCCAAATCGTGCATAATTACGGATAAATCGGCACAAACAGGCATACTCGCCCGTTCTACGAAATTCAACCGATTTTTTGATTTTTGGAACAATATGACGCGAAAGCCGGCAAGCCGCCTTGAATTTGAGCGATCGGCACCAATTTTGCGCGGGAACAGCCGAAATTGGAGAAAAACCTTCGCGGTTGCGCCCTACAATTGAAGTTTTGTGCGCTGTGGGCAGCGGGGCCTTATGCGATTGTCCTTTCACACCGGCAGACGGGCCGGGAAAAACGATGGAAAAAGACACATGAAATGGGTTCAGACACTTCTCGCCGCCGCGGCATTTGCTCAGCTGGTTTCGATCGCTCCGGCCTTCGCCGGCGAAAACCTTGAAGCCGTCAAATCGACCGGCGCCCTGAAGATCGGTACGGAAGGCACCTATGCGCCCTTCACCTACCACGACGAAAACGGCAAGCTCGTCGGCTTCGATGTCGAGATCGGTGAAGCCATCGCCCAGAAGCTGGGCGTCAAGGCGGAATTCCTCGAAGGCAAGTGGGACGGCCTGATCGCCGGCCTCGACGCCAACCGCTACGACGCCGTGATCAACCAGGTCGGAATCACCGAAGAGCGCAAGAAGAAGTATGATTTCTCCGAGCCCTACATCGCCTCCAAGGCCGTTCTGATCGTCAAGGCCGACAACGAGGACGTCAAGGATTTCCCGGATCTCAAGGGCAAGAAGGCGGCGCAGTCGCTGACGAGCAATTTCGGCAAGCTGGCAGAGGCCTCCGGTGCCGAACTCGTCGGCACCGATGGCTTCGACCAGTCGATCCAGCTCGTATTGACCGGCCGCGCCGATGCGACGATCAATGACAGCCTGTCTTTCCTCGACTTCAAGAAGCACAAACCGGATGCGCCCGTGAAGATCGCCGCCGAGCAGGCGAATGCCGACTACTCCGGCATCATCCTCCGCAAGGGCGAGCCGGAGCTTCTGGAAGCGATCAACAAGGCGCTCACCGAGATCAAGGCCGACGGCACCTATGACGCGATATCCAAAAAGTATTTCGGCGCCGACGTTTCAAAGTAATCCCAATTATGCGGCATGACCGGGCTGGTTTCGCCGCGCCTCTCTCTACATTATAAGTTTTGATCCGTTCCGGGCGCTCCGGGGCGGGTCATGTCGTTTGAAAGGCCCCAGTCCGTGCCCTCCTGGCTCCAACTCATGCTCGATTCGCTCCTGCCGCTTTTGCGAGCCGGGCTGATCTTCACCATCCCGCTGACGCTCCTGTCCTTCGGTCTTGGTCTGGCACTTGGCCTCCTGACGGCGATCACCCGTCTCTTCGGGCCCAAGCCGCTGGTCGCCGTGGCGCGTTTCTACGTCTGGATCATTCGCGGCACGCCGCTGCTCGTCCAATTGTTTGTCATCTTCTACGGCCTCCCGAGCCTCGGCATTCTGCTCGACGCCTTCCCGGCGGCGCTGATCGGCTTCACCCTCAACATCGGCGCCTATACCTCGGAAATCATTCGTGCCGTCATCTCCTCGGTGCCACGCGGCCAGTGGGAAGCGGCCTATTCGATCGGCATGAGCTGGGGCCAGGCGATGCGCCGCACCATCCTGCCTCAGGCGACACGCGTTGCCGTACCACCGCTGTCCAATACGTTCATTTCGCTGGTGAAGGACACCTCTCTCGCCGCTGCCATCACGGTGCCGGAACTCTTCCAGACGGCGCAGCGCATTGTTGCCACGACCTACGAACCGCTGATCCTCTATATCGAAGCGGCGTTGATCTACCTGGCACTCAGCTCCGTTCTCTCCGCCCTGCAAGTGCGGTTGGAAAACCGCTTTGCGCGCTATGGCGGCTTCCTGGAGGCGCGCAAATGATCGAGCTCACCCATATTGAGAAGCGCTTCGGTGACAATGTCGTCTTGAAGGATATCAGCGTCACCATAGCGGAAGGCACCGTCACCGCCCTGGTCGGCCCCTCCGGCGGCGGCAAGAGCACGCTGCTGCGCTGCGTCAACCTGTTGGAGATCCCGACCGCCGGCACCATCCGGTTGGGCGAAGAGCAGATCGTCTTCGCGCCCAACAGAAAGACCGGTTGGGACGCCATCCAGCGCCTGCGCCGCCAGACCGGCATGGTCTTCCAGAACTTCCAGCTCTTTCCGCATCAGACGGCGATCGAGAACGTCATGGAAGGGCTGGTCACGGTTCTCAAATGGCCTAAGGAGAACGCAAGGACCCGCGCGCTCGAACTGCTCGAGAAAGTCGGCATGGCCCACAAGGCCGATGCCTGGCCGGCAACGCTCTCCGGCGGCCAGCAGCAACGCGTGGCGATCGCCCGCGCGCTTGCGCCGTCGCCGCGCGTTCTTCTCTGCGACGAGCCGACCTCGGCGCTCGATCCGGAACTGGCCGAGGAAGTCGTCGAGGTCCTCAACCGCCTTGCAGCCGAAGGCACAACGATGATCATGGCAACCCACGACCTGCGCCTTGCCTCGAAAGTCGCCGATCAGGTGCTGTTTCTCGACGGCGGCCTGATCGTCGAGAGCGGACCGCCAAGGAACATTTTTCAGACGCCGCAGCGGGAACGCACGAAGAAGTTCATTTCGTCGCTGAACATGGGGAACGACTACGAGATTTGACGGTCAGGGGAGCACTGCTTTTGCGGAGCACGACGGCGTAGCCGCATCCGTCAACGCCGCGGCTCCACTGCAGGTCATTGGCTGCCGCAAGAGCCTCCACCGTCTTCCTCGCCCCTATGGCGGGGATCCAGCCACCGCGCGTCCGCGCGGTGATGGGACTCTGTATCGGAGGGGTGAAGGGTCTCTCTCACGCGACGGATGTCCGTGGCTGGATCCCGGCTCAATCCTCGGGTTAACCCGAGGATTGAATGACGGAGAAAGAGGGACACCTTTACGGGCCTAAACTTTACCCGCCATAAACGATCAACAGATCTTTGGCGTCGATCTGGTCGCCGGTGCGGACCAGAACCTCGGCGATCACGCCGTCCTTTTCCGCATGCAGCGCGGTTTCCATCTTCATCGCCTCGATCGACAGGAGCACGTCGCCTGCCTTGACGGTCTGTCCGGTCGAAACGGAGACCGTCGAGATGACGCCCGGCATCGGTGCGCCGAGATGGGCGGCATTGCCGAGATCGGCCTTGCGGCGGGCAGCGCTCGAGGCCGATCGGTTACGGTCCGGAACCTTGATCAGGCGCGGCTGGCCGTTGAGCTCGAAGAACACCTTGACCATCGCCTGCTCGTCCGGCTCGCTCTTCGCCTGGTGCAGGATGACCAGCGAGACGCCCTTTTCGAGTTCGGGCAGCAGTTCTTCGCCAGCCGATAGCCCGTAGAAATAGGCGGGCGTCGGCAGGACGGAGACCGGGCCGTAGGTGTCGGCGGCCTGCGCATAATCGGTAAAGACTTTCGGATACATCAGATAGGAGGCGAATTCGAAGTCGGTTACCTTGCGCTCCAGCTTGGTCTCGATCTCCTTCCGCTCCTTGTCGAGATCGGCATCGGCAAGCAGCGAGCCCGGACGCTCCGTATAGGCCTTGTCGCCCTTCAGTGCTTTCTCTTGCAGTGCCTTCGGCCACCCACCCGGAGGTTGGCCGAGATCGCCCTTCAGCATCGACACGACCGAATCCGGGAAGGAGACGTCCCTGGCCGGGTTCTCGACATCGGCGACGGTCAGGTCCTGGGAGACCATCATCAGCGCCATGTCGCCGACGACCTTGGAGGACGGCGTCACCTTGACGATATCACCAAACATCTGGTTGGCATCGGCATAGGCCTGCGCCACCTGGTGCCAGCGGGTCTCAAGCCCGAGTGAGCGAGCCTGTTCCTTGAGGTTGGTGAACTGACCGCCCGGCATTTCGTGCAGATAGACTTCCGACGCCGGCCCCTTGAGGTCGCTTTCGAAGGCGGCGTACTGATTGCGTACGGCCTCCCAATAGAAGGAGATACGGCGGATCCATTCCGGATCGAGACCTGGGTCGCGCTCGGAGCCGCGCAGCGCCTCGACGATCGAGCCGAGACAGGGCTGCGACGTATTGCCGGAGAAGGCATCCATCGCGGCATCGACGACATCGACGCCGGCGTCCACGGCGGCAAGCACCGTCGCCGCCGCGATGCCCGACGTATCGTGCGTGTGGAAATGGATCGGCAGGTTCGTCGCCTCGCGCAGCGCCTTGAACAACACCGTCGCGGCGGCCGGCTTCAGGAGACCGGCCATGTCCTTCAGCGCGATCATGTGCGCGCCGGCTTTTTCCAGCTCAGTGGCCAGCGCGGTGTAGTATTTGAGGTCGTATTTCGGCCGGGCGGAATTGAGGATGTCGCCGGTATAGCAGATCGCCGCTTCGCAGATCTTGTTTTCTTCCGCGACCGCATCCATCGAGACGCGCATATTGTCGACCCAGTTGAGGCAGTCGAAGACGCGGAAGACGTCGATGCCGCCCCTGGCCGCCTGGCGGACGAAGTATTTGACGACATTGTCCGGATAGTTCTTGTAGCCGACGCCGTTGGCGCCGCGCAGCAGCATCTGCAGCAGCAGGTTCGGCGCATCCTCGCGCACCTTGGCGAGACGCTCCCACGGATCCTCGGTCAGGAAGCGCATCGAGACGTCGAAGGTGGCGCCGCCCCAGCATTCGAGCGAGAAGAGATTGGGCAGGGCGCGGGCGTAGGTGCCTGCGACACGGGCGATGTCATAGGTGCGCACGCGGGTGGCGAGCAGCGACTGATGGCCGTCGCGCATCGTCGTATCGGTCAACAGCACCCGCTTTTCGGCCCGCACCCACTCGGCGAACTTCTGCGGTCCGAGCGCGTCGAGCTTCTGCTTGGTGCCGTCGGCGATTGCGGCGCTGCTGTGCGGAACGATCGGCTTTGCCGCATCGGCGCTCGGCTTCGGCCGGCCCTTGGCTTCCGGGTGCCCGTTGACCGTCACGTCGGCGAGATAGGTGAGCAACTTGGTGGCGCGGTCCTGGCGCTTGACCTGCTGGAACAGTTCCGGCGTCGTATCGATGAAGCGGGTTGTGTAGGAATTGTCCGTGAACTTCGGATGGCTGATGATCGCTTCGAGGAAGGTGAGGTTGGTTGCGACGCCACGGATACGGAATTCGCGCAGCGCCCGATCCATGCGAGCAATCGATTCCTTCGGCGTCGGCGCCCAGGCGGTGACCTTGACCAAAAGCGGATCGTAGAAGCGGGTGATGACCGCGCCCGGATAGGCGGTGCCGCCGTCAAGGCGGATGCCAAAGCCGGAAGCGGAGCGGTAGCCGGTGATGCGGCCATAGTCCGGGATGAAATTCTGTTCCGGATCTTCGGTGGTGATGCGGCACTGCAGCGCATGGCCGTTGAGACGGATGTCCTCCTGTTTCGGCACGCCCGATTCCGGCGTTCCGATGGCAAAGCCGTCGAGGATGTGGATCTGCGCCTTGACGATATCGATGCCGGTCACGACCTCGGTGACGGTATGTTCGACCTGGATGCGCGGATTGACCTCGATGAAATAGAATTTGCCGGTATCCATATCCATCAGATATTCGACGGTACCGGCACCAACATAGTGCGTCGCCTGGGCGATCCGGGTCGAATAGCTCGCCAGCTCCTGGCGCTGCGCTTCGCTGAGATAGGGAGCCGGGGCGCGCTCGACGACTTTCTGGTTGCGGCGCTGGACCGAGCAATCGCGCTCGAACAGATGCACCACGTTACCGTGCGTATCGCCAAGCACCTGGCTTTCGACGTGGCGGGCACGCTCGACCAGCTTCTCCAGATAGACCTCGTCCTTGCCGAAGGCGGCCATCGCTTCACGCTTGGCTTCCGTCACTTCGCGCGACAGGTCCTTCGGATCGCGGATGGCACGCATGCCGCGGCCACCGCCGCCCCAGGACGCCTTCAGCATCACCGGGTAGCCGATCTCCTCGGCCATCTTTGCCACGATGTTCATGTCGTCCGGTAGCGGCTCCGTGGCCGGCACGACCGGCACGCCGACCTCGATCGCCAGATTGCGGGCCGCCACCTTGTTGCCAAGACGCCGCATCGTGTCGCCCGTCGGGCCGATGAAGATGATCCCGGCAGCCTTGCAGGCATCGACGAATTCCGGACTTTCCGACAACAGGCCATAACCCGGATGGATGGCATCGGCACCGGACAGCTTGGCGACACGGATGACTTCATCGATGGAGAGATAGCTCTCGATCGGTCCGAGATCGCGGGCGAGATGCGGCCCGCGGCCGATCTGGTAGCTCTCATCCGCCTTGAAACGATGGAGCGCGAGCTTGTCCTCCTCCGCCCATATCGCAACCGTTTTTATTCCCAGTTCGTTTGCGGCGCGAAACACGCGGATGGCAATTTCAGAACGGTTGGCGACAAGGATTTTCGAGATGGGCAAGTCGGACTCCTCAAGACTTGAACACGGTAATGCTGCACCGCGAAAAAGATTATTAGCGGTTCATGACAGGAAGTTCAATTTCAGAGTCGGCACGAGGGCGTTCATTTCCGTCAGGAGATCAACCCCAGACGAAACGAAAGAGCAACGGCATGGTGCCGGTTTTTCGCCCGCAGCTTTTCCTGGATGCCGTTCATGTACCAGTCGACCGTATGGTTGGAGATGTCGAGGATCCGGCTGATCTCGTTCGAGGTCAGACCGTCGGCCAGATAGTTCAAGGCCTCCATTTCGCGCCGGGTCATCTGGACGTCGACGCTGGAGACCATTTCAGCCAGAACCGATGGATCCGTCAGTTCCAGAAGCCGCCAGAAGACCTTCTTGGCAATGCCGTCGAACAAGCTCATCTCGACCGGACTGAGATCGACCACGCGGCCGCCGAGCGACAAATTGCCGAGCAGTCCACGGCGCCCGTGGACGGGAAAGATGTACCCGTCGTGGAGGCCGTAGCCCCGCGCCTCCACCATCATGCGCTCCATGCGCTTGCGGTGCGGATCAGAGCGAAAGGCAACCAGCGTCTCACGCCAGCGGAAGCCGCGCTGTGCATGGCCGAGAAAGCGGATCGTCGGATCGATGATGACGAATTTCTTCTTGATATAGATTTGTGGCCAGCCATCGGGCCAGCGTCCGGTCAGCAGCAGGCTCAGCGGATTTTCGTTCGGCTTCGGCTGGCGGACGACGCCGTAAAAGTCAAAGCCGTAGCGGTCCAGGACCCGCTCGAACTCCTGAACGATTTCGTCCTTGCTCTTCATCTCGTCTATAAGCGCCAGAAACTGCACGAGCAACGTAATATTCATGAATGCCCCTTCAAAAAATCCATTCCGGCCTGTAATCGCCTATACCGCAGCGCAACATGAATGTCCTGTTCAGCGCCCATTCATGTTGCAATCTCAATAATCCCCAACGTCAGTCGTAAAACCACCTAAACACCGCGTCGCCGGTGAGCCGCAAGGCGCGAAAAATAGCAAGCATGAATGATCAACATTGAGGCGTCCGGACTCTTCCACTCACCTTGGTGGTCTATCATAACCAAGTTTGCTCGGCGAAGCCAAAAGATGAATTCCGGCGAAAAGAATAGGACGGAAGGATGAGGGAAGATCAGTTTTGGAACTTTCATTCCACAAGCCCCAAGCGCGGGAATGAATACTTTTTCCAGGCTTTTCTTTTCTTCTTCAGCCGTTTTCCCGCGATGCAAGCACTGAGTTGTTTTTCATTGCGTCGCCTTCCAACTGCCCAAGAGGGATAAGACAGTGTCATTGTTCCAGGTCTATGCAAGAGCGCTTCAGTATCTTGCCGTTCACAAACTCCGCGTCTCCGCGATCGTTATCGCCAACATCGTCCTGGCGATCATCACGATTGCAGAGCCCATTTTGTTCGGCCGCATCATCGGCGCCATATCCTCCAAGCAGGCTGTAACACCGATGCTCCTGATGTGGGCCGGTCTCGGCGTTTTCAACACGATTGCCTTCGTGCTGGTCGCCCGTGAGGCTGACCGGCTGGCGCATACCCGCCGCTCGACCCTGATCACCGAAGCCTTCGGCCGCATCATCTCGATGCCGCTGTCCTGGCATAGCCAGCGCGGTACGTCCAACGCCCTGCACACGCTGCTGCGCGCCTGCGAAACACTGTTCGGCCTTTGGCTCGAATTCATGCGCCAGCATCTTTCGACGGCCGTGGCGCTGGTCCTGCTCGTGCCGACAGCCTTTGCCATGGATGTGCGCCTGTCGCTGGTTCTCGTCGTGCTCGGCGTTCTCTACGTCGTCATCGGCAAGTTCGTGATGACGCGTACCAAGGAAGGCCAGGCCTCCGTCGAGGATCACTATCACACCGTTTTCTCACACGTTTCGGATTCGATCAGCAACGTCTCGGTTGTACACAGCTACAACCGCATCGAGGCGGAGACCCGCGAACTGAAGAACTTCACCCAGAAGCTGATCTCGGCCCAGCTACCGGTCCTTGATTGGTGGGCGCTTGCCAGCGCGCTGAACCGCATGGCATCGACCATCTCGATGATGGCGATCCTCGTTATTGGTACCTTCCTCGTCCAGAAGGGCGAACTCGGCATCGGCGACGTCATCGCGTTCATCGGCTTTGCCGGCCTGCTGATCGGCCGCCTCGACCAGATGAAGGCCTTCGTCACGCAGATTTTCGAAGCCCGCGCCAAACTCGAGGACTTCTTCACGCTGGAGGATTCGGTCCGCGAGCGCGAAGAGCCTGCCGATGCCGGCGAGTTGAACCATGTCCGCGGCGAGGTCGAATTCCGCGATGTGTCCTTCAACTTTGCCAACTCGAACGAGGGCCTGCGCGATGTCTCGTTCACCGCCAAGGCCGGCCAGACGATCGCGATCGTCGGCCCGACCGGCGCCGGCAAGACGACGCTGGTCAACCTCTTGCAACGTGTGCATGAGCCGGCACGCGGCAAGATCCTGGTCGACGGCGTTGACATCGCGACGGTGACCCGCAAGTCGCTGCGCCGCTCGATCGCCACCGTGTTCCAGGATGCGGGCCTCCTCAACCGGTCGATCTGCGAGAACATCCGCCTTGGCCGCGAAGAAGCATCGCTGGTCGAAATCATGGAAGCGGCCGAAGCGGCAGCAGCGGCCGACTTCATCGAAGGTCGCCAGGGCGGTTACGACACCAAGGTCGGCGAACGCGGCAACCGGCTGTCCGGCGGCGAACGCCAGCGGATCGCCATCGCCCGCGCGATCCTCAAGAACGCTCCGATCCTCGTGCTCGACGAGGCGACCAGTGCGCTTGACGTCGAAACTGAAAATCGAGTGAAGACGGCGATCGACAACCTGCGTAAGGATCGAACGACCTTCATCATCGCCCACCGCCTGTCGACGGTGCGCGAGGCCGATCTGGTGATCTTCATGGATCAAGGCCGGATCGTCGAGATGGGCGGTTTCAACGAACTCAGCCACAGCAACGGCCGATTTGCATCGCTGTTGCGTGCTAGCGGCATCCTCACGGACGAGGACGTCCGCAAGAGCCACGCGGCGGCCTGATTGCCGTAAGGGGCAACATGCTCTTCCATCTAACCCCTCATGGCGCCGCCATGGGGGGATTTTTTATGCGCAGATCGGTTCGCGCGCAACGGCACACGCCATTCACGGATGAAGCCGGACTTTGCCAACCGACAAGGCCGTGGCCGCGGAGTTCACTTTGGTAGAGCGATGCGAATGGGGCGCGTTCCAATCTGCGCGCCTGTCGCGCGGTCGATGGTGACCGGGTCAATCTCGATTCCAGTCTCTGCATCGAAGAAGCGGGTCACCTCCCCCCGCTCCGGTGCTTTTGTCCCCAGGCACCGAAGGCTACTCGGAATCGCTCGACCACGAGGTGCGAACGCAGGGCATACGCATCGTCTTGGTAGCGCCGGGCGTCACCCGCACGGCTTTCGAGGAGAACATCACGCGCGCCGATCGGCCGCTTCGCGTCTACGACGCCGTTCGGGCCGACGCGGAAAAGCTGATGCGGGAGATCATCGAGACCGGGGACGCCCCGGAAGTGGTTGCCGACACGGTCGTCAAGGCGGCCAACGCGGCATCGCCGAAAAGACGCTACACAGCGGGCAGGGCGGCAGGGCAGGTCCGTTTCCTCCGTCGCTTCCTGCCGGAGTCCATCGTCGACAAGAACCTTCGGAAATTCAACCAGCTTCCCGCCCTGACCCTTCGCCATCGCCGGATGCGGAGTTTCCGCGCCCGGCTGCTCGTTATTCTGGAAAGGAAACGAATTCTCGTGAAGTTTCCTTATCGACCCCTGATCGGCGAGGCACTCCCCGTCAAACCCTAACGGCCCCGGGCCGAGACAGGCCACCGAGCCAATCGAGATAACGAGCATAGGCAAAATGGAGGCCTATGCCGATGATAACGAACAGTGAACCCCAGAGCGGATCGCGCCCCGTGACGAACAGAAGGACCTGGCCTGCCATGGCAAGGATCGTGCCGAGAATGAAGACCGGTAGCGAATGGCGACCGATCATCACCAGGGGATGATCAAGGCGCAGCCGCGCCATCCGGCTGAACACCGGAAAGACCGCCAGCAGATAAGCAAGCGAAAGGACGTGCAGCAGCCGCGTCAGCGAGAGGAAGGTCTTGTCAAAGCCCGTCAGCACGGTGGGCAGGCCGTAGGAGAAATCGATGTTCCACCAGGCGAACACCACCCAGAAGAACGACAGCCCCACATAACCGGCTGATAGGGCGACGAGCAGCGGGTGGCGCGGCAGCGGCTTGCCGGCGCGCGAGCGCATCATGCAGATCATCCCGATGACGAAGAGGAACTGCCAGGACCAGGGATTGAGGAACCAGTAGCCTTCATCGAGGAAATTGATCGGCACGATCATGAAGATGCCGGCGGCGAGCCAGAGTGCCGCGGAAGCGACAAGTAACAGCAAGGGACTGCGGCCATAGAGCCAGAGCACGCCCGGCAAAAGCAGGAAGACGACGGCGTACATGGACAGGATGTTGTTGTAGCCCAACTGGTGGCCCAGGAGAACCATCGCAACGAAGCCCTGTTCGGTATGATCGACCAGCGGCCGGATGTTGATCTCGCTGATCAGATCCTGCCGCCCGAAATAGAGCGCCCCGCCAGCGAAGATCGCCAGGGTGATGATGCTGGTCATGATATGCGCGACATAGAGCGTGAACGCCCGGCGCCAGATCTTCAGGCTGAGGGCGAGGCGATTGCCGACTTTGAATTTCCGCCCATAGGCAAGCCCGGCCGAAAGGCCCGAGATCAGCACGAAGGCCTCCGCAGAATCGGAGAAGCCGAAGTTCTTCGTCGTCAGATATTCGAGATATTGCCCTGGCACATGATTGACGAAGATGGTGATGAGGCAGAGCGCGCGAAACACGTCAAGGCGGGTGTCACGCTCGGGAGGGATGGATCGCTTCGTTCCGGTCTGTCCGTCATCGGCAGACGGTTCGAATTGCAGTTTTTGAAGCATTCAGAATGTTCTCGTCCGAGTTCAGTGCCCCCTGCCCCCTTGACGCAATACGACTGCTGGCAATCAGAATAAAGTCGGCTTTGCAACTTTTGGTGCAAAGCCGGCTGCACGTCTGACGAAGTCGCCAGCAGCTACACCAAAACGCCTTCATGCGCGTTTTTTGTGACAGTTTTATTGACGCTGACGATCGGCTCGCCGCTTTCCGCATCTTTCGTCACAGAAATTACATGTGCCTTGCCGTCGATAGTAAGCGTCGCCGAGAAACCATCCCAGGCTTTCGGCAGAACCGGGCGAACGGTCAGCATCCCGCCCTGCCTGCGAATGCCGAGGATGCCTTCGACCGCTGCGCGATAGAGCCAGGCCGCCGAACCGGTGTACCAGGTCCAGCCACCACGTCCGGTCAGATCGCCGTCGCCATAAATATCGGCGGCCACCACATAGGGTTCGACCCGGTAGTGATCGGCGCTGTCTCGATCGCGGGAGTGGTTGACCGGATTGAGCATCTCGAACGCACGCCAGGCGTCTTCCGAACGGTTCTGCGCCGCAAGCGCCAGCACGACCCACGTCGCCGCATGGGTATATTGTCCACCATTTTCGCGAACACCAGGCGGATAGGCCTTGATGTAGCCCGGATCCTGCTCCGTTCCGGAGAGCGGAGGCGTGAACAGGCGGATGATCCGGTGATCGGCATCCGCCAGTTCCGAAAGCACGGCGTCCATGGCCTGCGCCGAGCGAGCCGGATCGCCTTCGCCTGACAGAACGCTCCAGGACTGGGCGATCGAATCGATACGGCATTCGCTGCCGTTGGCAGCGCCGAGCGGCGTCCCGTCGTCGTAGTAGCCACGGCGATAGTATCCACCGTCCCAGCCGGCGGTTTCAAGCGCCCGCTTGAGACCGGCAAGATGCGTTTCCCAGGCCGAAACCCGCTTGCTGTCTCCGCGCTCGCGCGCGATCTCAACGAAGGAGCGCAGGGTGGCCGCAAGGAACCAACCGAGCCAGACGCTGGTGCCGCGCCCTTCGATACCGACACGGTTCATACCATCGTTCCAGTCGCCGCCGAGGATCAACGGCAAGCCGTTTTCACCCTTGCGAGCAATCGCCAGATCGAGTGCCAGCGCGCAATGCTCATAGAGAGAGGCACGCCGCTCTGAAACGAGTGGCTGGAAGAAATTGTCGTGCTGGCCGGGTTCAAGGGGGGCGCCCTCGATAAAGGCAATCTGCTCGTCGAGAATGTCCTTTGTGCCGGTCACGTTGCAATAATATTGCACCGCATGGCCAAGCCAGACGACGTCGTCGGAGATCAAGGTGCGGACCCCCGAGCCATTGCCCGGCAGCCACCAGTGCAGGACATCGCCTTCCGGGAACTGCCGCGCCGCGGCGTTGAGGATCTGTGCCCGCGCAAGTTCCGGACGATGCGCGATGAAGGCGAGCGTATCCTGCAACTGGTCGCGGAAGCCGAAGGCGCCGCTTGCCTGATAGAAGGCAGACCGAGCCAGGATGCGGCAACCGAGGCTCTGATAGGGCAGCCAGGCATTGACCATGTTGTTGAACGCCTTGTCGGGCGTATCGACCTGGAGAATGCCGGTGAAGTCCTGCCAGAAACTGTTCGAGGCTTCGAGAACCGCATCGAAAGTCGTGCCGCGCGCCGTCTCGAGATGTTCGAGCGCCTGAGCGGCATGGTCGGCGTCGCCCATGTAGAAGGTCAGCTCGCGGCTTTCGCCGGGCTCCAGCGCCACATCGAGGACCAGCGCTGCGCAGGGGTCGCCATCCGCATCGATCGCGCCTGACAGGGAGTTGCCGTCAAGCACCGCCTTCGGCGCATGAATGCTGCCGGCGAGTCCGATGAATTCGCGGCGGCTCGCGGTGAAGCCCACCGGCATTTCGCTCGCCGCCAGGAAAGCGGTGCGGCCGGAATAGTCGATGCTGTACGGGTTGGTGGCCAGCACCGCGCCGCTTGCCTCGTCAAGATGCGACAGGATGAAGGGCGCAGTTTTGCTGCGATTGTTGCCGAGCACCCATTCGGCATAGCCGTAGACCTTAAGGGTTCGGGCCTCGCCGGAGAGATTCTTTAACCGCATCCGCCAGTATTTCACCGGCGCCTTGCGATGAACGGCCTGGCTGACCTCCATCTCCAGCTCGTCCTGCACGCTCTTGAAGACCGAATAGCCGAGGCCATGCCGCGTTTCGAAGAGCACGGACGTGCGCCGAGACAGGGCGGCATAGGGCGACATCACCGCATCACTGTCCATGTCTCTCACGAAGATCGCTTCACCCGGCCGGTTGATCACCGGATCGTTGGTCCAGGGTGTCAGCTGGTAGTCGCGCGAATTGCGGGCCCATGTGAATGCAGCGCCTTCCGCCGCCACGTGGAAACCGAAGTTCTCGTTGGAAATGACGTTGATCCATGGCTGCGGCGTCGCTTCGCCGCCGCGCAGGCGCGTCACATATTCACGGCCGTCCTTGGAAAAGCCGCCATAGCCGTTCCAGAAGTCGAGCCCGTCGCCAGTAATCGCAGCCGGCGTCGCATCACGGTCCGGCACAGGAGCTGCGAGCAGCGGCAGGGCAATCTTTTTCTTCTTGACTGCAGGCGTCGAGAACAGCGCTTCGGCGCGGGAAATCTGGTCCGAGATCTTGCCGTTGCGGGCATGGAAGATGGCACGCGACGCGGCCAGCAGCGCCGACCAAGTCTGCGGCTCCATTATATCGCGTCGGACCGCGAAGATGTGCTGGCGGGCGCTATCCGGCAGACGCAGGCGCAAGTTTTCGCACATCGCGTCGAGCGTGTGCTGCATGTCCTGCGCATAGGACGAAGCCCGTTCGTTGATAACGACGAGATCGGCGGTGACGCCGCGCGTGCGCAGATATTCCTGCGCCTTCAGGGCTTCACGCGCGATGCCGAGGTCAACGTCATCGTTGATGCGGACGGCAAAGATCGGAAAGTCGCCCGAAATCGCCAGCGGCCAGAGCGACGATTGCGATGCGAGACCCGCCTGAACGGTTGTAATATCAGCGCGCAGCTGCATGTCGGGATAGGTGAGATAACGGCCAAGCGTCTGGAAGCTTGCCGCTTCCTGCGAGGTGACGCCGACGTGGCGCATCTGCACCTGGCTGCGGGTCCAGGCGTGGATCATTTCGTGATTGAAGCTGTCCGGATGGCGATAGCGATCGACGGCCTTGTCGATCTGTTCACGACCGGGCGCAGCGATGGTCCAGAAGATCACACTGACCTTCTTGCCCGCCGGAACACGAACGATACGGCGAAGCGAAACGATCGGGTCGAGCGTGTAGCCGTCGGTGCCTGAAAGCTTCGCGTCGGTATCGAAGGCCTGCGCTTCGGCAAGCGTGCGGCCCGTACCGATGAACCGGCGCCTGTCCGTCTCGGCCTCCGTGTGACGGCTGCTGCCGGCATTGTCGGCGATCAGGTGAGCCACCTGCATATCCGGGTCGCTAGGACTACGCTTGTTGCGCGTGACGCGGATGACGTCGCCCTTCGGGTCGATTTCCGTGCGCAGGAACATCTTGGCAAAGAGCGGATGGGCGCTGTCGATATCGTCGGTTGTCAGCACCGGCTCGGCATAGGAGGTCACCTCGATGAAGCGGTCCTCAGAGCCCCTGTTGAGAAGGATCACCCGACGGCCTTCGGCATCATGCTCCGTGGCGACGATGCATTCGACCTCGCTGGTGAGTTCGCCGACGGTCTTGACGAATTCGGCCTTGTCGTCGCCGAACCGGATCATGGCCTTTTCGCCTTCCGCCCGGCGCGGTTCGGCCGTTGCCGACCACCAGTCGCCAGTCGCCATGTCGCGCAGGAAGATAAACGTGCCGGACCGGTCTTCGCTCGGATCGGGATTCCAGCGGGCAACGGTCTGGCCGTTCCAGCGGGAATAGCCGCTGCCAAATGCCGTCAGCATGACGGAGTAGTGGCCGTTCGACAGGAAGACCGTCTCGCGATCCTTGATCAGCGGATTGTTGACGACCCTGACTTCCGGACGAAGCAGATCTTCCTGACCCTTGCCGACCGATTCCGGTTCCTTCTTGGTGTTGATGATCGGGATATCGCGCGGCGCCTTTTCCTGCAGCAGGAGTTCGGCCGCTTCGATGACCGGATCGGCATGGAACCACTCGCGCAGACGCCCATTGAAGACGACGTTGGCGACGGCTGCGATCGACATGCCGTGATGGTGGGCATAATAGTTGCGCACCACCGCGCAAGTCCTGCCCTCAGGCACGCGGGTCGGCGTGAAGTCGACGGCATCATGGAAGCCGTAGGCCCCGAGTGCGCCAACGCCCTGCAGGCGCTCCAGATTGGCGAGCGCCGCCTTTGGATCATACATGCTGGCGAGGATCGAGGCATAGGGGGCGATGACGGCATTCTGGCCGAGGCCACGCTTCAGGCCGAGCGTCGGCACACCGAAATTGGTGTATTGATAGGTCAGTTCATGGTCGCGGGCATTGAACGCCGCTTCCGAGATGCCCCAGGGCGTGCCGAGGCGGCGGCCGTGGTTCATTTGTTCCTTGACGATCAGATTGTTGGTCTGGTTCAGGATGCCACCTTGAGGCTCCTGCATGACCAGCGGCGGCATCAGATATTCGAACATCGAGCCCGACCAGGAGATGAGCGCGCCACGAGCGCCGATCGGCACGATCGGACGGCCGAGCTTGTACCAGTGTTCCGTCGGCAGGTCGCCCTTTGCGATGGCAAACAGGCTGGTGAGGCGCGCTTCCGATGCGAGAAGGTCGTAGCAGGCTTCGTCAAGCTCGTTCGAATTGACGCGGTAGCCAATCGACAGAAGCCGCCGTTCCGGACGGAACAGGAAGCTGAAGTCCATCGAGAATGCGATATCGCGCGCCCGGTCGCGCACGACGATCAGACGCTGGCGCAGGACCTCGATGGCACCGAGGTCGAAAACGCCGTCGGCAATGTGGGATTCGCAGGTGTTGACCAGAAGGGTCGCCCACTTCGTCACTTCGCCGCTCTGCGCACTCCTCACCTCGTGATCGAGATTGGTGGTGAGCTTCTGGATGTCGCGCGCCAGAACCACCAGGTTGATGACCCGGATCGAGGCAAACTCATGTTCGCGCTTGACCGCCTGCAGAGCATTGTGGAAGCCGACGATCCGCTCTTCCATCAGCCGCCGCAGCGGCCGCACGGTCTTGCGGTCATCCGGCAGTTCGCCCAGCACTTCGGACAGGATGGAGGCGACATCGCCGATACCGTCCAGATTGCCCTGGATATGCGCGGACGGTGCTTCAGCCCATTCGCGGCACATCGAGGAGACGGCGATCAGATGGCCGGCGAGGTTGCCGCTGTCGACGGCCGAAACATACTTCGGCTCCATCGTCTCGAGCGGGTTCGTCGTATACCAGTTGAACAGGTGACCCCGGTATTTCGGCATGCGGTCGATCGTGGCAACGGTCTCCTCCAGACGCCGTACGGTTTCCTCAAAACCGATCCAGCCGAAATCGCGGGCCGACATGACGGATAGCAGGTAGACGCCGATATTCGTCGGCGAGGTCCGTTCGGCCAGAACCGGATGCGGGATTTCCTGGAAATTGTCCGGCGGCAGGAAGTTCTGCTCGGCGGTAACGAAGGTCTCGAAATAAAGCCAGGTCCGGCGCGCGATCTTGCGCAATTCCTCAACGACATTTTCCGGCACGACCAGCTGGTCTTCGGTCTCGGCGGACTGGCTGACGAACCAGGCGATGGCCGGAGAGAGCGCCCAGAGCAGGGCAAACGGGATGCCGATAAAGGGAACGCCGGTATCGGAGATGGCTGCAAGCAAGAGCGACACCACCGACAGCGCCGGCGCGGTCCACATCGAACGGTAGTAGTCCCAGATGGTGCCGCTCGCCGAGCTCTGCACCTGCGCTGCGGTGCGCCATTCGAGCATCAGCTGGCCGCTGACGAAGGTTCGGTAGAGGGAGCGCACGATGGCATCGGCCATCATTGCGGCCGAATGGGCGATGAAGACGATGCGCAGCGCGACCTGCGCGTTGGCCGCCTGGATTTCCGAGAGAACAGCATGCAAATGGGCGCGGGCAACGATATCGTTGCGGCGCGGCATGATGCCCGAAATGAGCGACAGGGTCGGCGCGACGAACAAGCTGAAGATCAGCACGAACTGCCAGACCAGCGCCTGTGTCGGCTCCATGTAGTACCAGCCCATGACCGAGGCGATGAGCCAGGCCGAGGGGATCAGCGAGCGACGCAGATTGTCGTACATCTTCCAGCGACCGAGCATGCTGACGCCGTTGGAAAGATCGAACATGTAAGGCAGGAGCTGCCAGTCGCCCCGCGCCCAGCGATGCTGGCGCGACATCTCGACTTCGTAGCGGATCGGGAAATCCTCGACCAGTTCGACGTCGGTAACCAGCGCGCACTTGGCGAACGAGCCTTCCAGGAGGTCATGGCTGAGAACCGCGTTTTCCTCGATCCTGCCCTTCAGCGCCGCCTCGAAGGCATCGACATGGTAGAGGCCCTTGCCGGTGAACGTGCCTTCGCCGGCGATGTCCTGATAGACATCGGAGACGGTGAAGACATAGGGGTCGATGCCGCGATTGACCGAGAAGATACGCTGGAACGCCGAAGCTTCGTTGCCGGTGGTCAGGGACGGCGTCACGCGCGGCTGCAGGATACTGTAGCCTGCAGTCACCTTCTGCGTGACCGGATCGACGACGGGACGGTTGATGGGGTGGTACAGCTTGCCGACCAGCTTGGTCACGGCATCGCGCATCAGGCGCGTGTCGGAATCAAGCGTCATCACATATTGCACGTTTTCCGGGACGATATTGGCGCCGGCAAGGAAGCTCGTATCGCTGTCGCCGCGCAGAAGCAGGTTCATTTCATGCAGCTTGCCGCGCTTGCGCTCCCAGCCCATCCACACTCCTTCCGCCTCGTTGTAGAGGCGGCGGCGGTGCAGGAGGTAGAAGCGGGTGCGGCCGTCATGGGCGTAGCGCTCGCTCAAAATCGCGATTTCGCGCTTGGCGTAGTCGAGCACGTCAAGATCGGCAGCAGTTTCCTCCTCCTTGCTGTCGGCCCAGTCGCTCAGAAGCGCAAAATAGACCTCACCCTTCGGATTGGCGAGATAGTGCACTTCGATGTTGCGTACGAGCTCATCGACATGATCGCGCTTGGAGATCAGACAGGGCACGACGACGAGAGTCCGCGCGTCCTGCGGAATCCCGTTGAGAAACTCATAACCCACCAGACGAGACGGCGTCACGCAGAGTGTGACCAGCGTGTTGAACAGACCGGCCGCGCCTTCCGACGCGGGAAGCGCGAACAGGAGCAGCATGATCAGCTTGGCGCCCGTCGGAATATCCATCGGGCTGACGAAGACATAGACCGCGATCATCGCCAGAATCGTCAGCACGATGTTGGGAGCGGCAATCGCGAGCCAATCGAGTTCGCGGCTCACACGGATGATGTTCTGAAGAACGGTCGGACGGTAGCCGATCCTCTGCTCCAGAAGCCGGTGCTGCTCGCCGACGAGGAACCCGCCGACATTCGGCTCATGCGGGATTTCCTCAGGCGCCGCCGCCTGCTCCCTTACCATCTCCAGGGCGGTCTGGGTCACTTCCAGTTCGGTATAGCCGGACCGGCGCGCCAATCGCTCGATGGTGTTGCGATACTTGTTGCGCGAACCGAAATCGAGCAGGGAATAGTCCGAATCGTCCCTGAGCGCATCATCGAGCTTGCTGACACTCTCGAACCAGACAGCCCAGTCGTTGTCGTCGATTTCGCGCAGGCTGCGGATGATGTTGCTCATCGTCGCATTGCCGGACGATAGCCGGTTCTGCTCGGCGACCAGAGCTTCCTCGACATTGCTGCCGCGTTTCTCCAACTGCTCTTCGAGCCAGGTGATCACGTAACCCGATGTCTGCGATCCGTCGCGCAGGCGGTAGAGAAGCTGGGTCACGAAGGTATTGTCAGCGGTCAGCAGCTGGGCATCCGCAAGAACCGGCCTGAATTTCTCGGGTTCACCCAGTCGAACGATCTGATCGGCGACGTCGTTTGCCTTCTTGCGCATGCCACGCGAACGGTCGACGCGGATGGCGATGCGGCGCAGGTTCTCGATCAGCACGAAGCGGACAATGGACGGCAACGCCCAGAGTTCGCCGATCTTGAAGGTCTCGTGATTCTGGAAACCGGCGACCATCGCCGTCAGGCTTTCGCGCGAAACCGTGCTGTGGGTGTGGGCGATGTAGAGCCAGGCAAGCGCCATGGTGCGCGGGATCGTCGTGCCGGCGACGGACAGCGTCGGCAGTTGGCGATAGAACTTGCGCGGAAAATCGCGCCGGACTTCCTGAATCGCCTCCTCAACCAGATAGTGGTTGTCAAGCAGCCATTCCGCGGCGGGCGTGATCGAGGCGCCGGCCTCGACGTCGGCGGCGGTCACCTTGTAGACACGAAAAATCTCATGCTCGTTTTCGCGATGGCGCGTACGGAACTCGAACGGGAAAAAACCTGAAAGGCTTGCCACGCCATCGCGGGCCAAGGCGGCCCCGCATTCATGAAGCTGGTCAATGGTAAAATAGGTTGACCGGATCGAATCGTTATAATCGATCGGCTTGATTTCAGCTTCGCCCGGAGGCGTGAAAGGCGTGTTTTGAAGGTTCATGGGTACGGGTTCTGGATCCAGGCGGTGTTGAAGGGTCCGGCTGCGGTCGTCGTGCCGGATGGGCTGCAGCCCTGATGTATTGCTCTGCGCCCCCACGACCCTAGACACTCGTCTGTGTTCTACCGTCAGCCGTCAGGTCTCGCGCAGGCGGGAAACCGTAGACTTTGGCACAGCCCGCAAGGGCCTGGAAGGTCGTGAAGGCGGCAGTCACTTCGCTGTCAGGGCTGCGTGATGCAAGAAATGGGCATTTTTTAGCCGTAGTGCCAATGTGTTGCAAGGAGCGGCGCCTATTTCCATGCTGCCGCGCTAAAGAAAAACCATTGTCGCAGTCGTCCTTTGCGGCAAATGATGTTAAATCCCCTAAGATCGTCCCTTCTACACCGTTCATCCAGCCCGCAACGCGCAATGCGCGAAAAGGTTCCGCATTTCTATATTGCTACGCAGCAAAGGTCTCACTTGACCTGCGCGGCGATCCAGGCGCGAAAGGCCTGGCTGACCGGATTTTCAAGCTTTCCCTCCGGCACGACCAGATAGTAGCTGTTTTCGGTCTGCATCGGTCGGTCGAAGACGACGCGCAAACGGTCGGTCACCAGCTCCTGTTCGATCAGATAGCGTGGCAGGAGCGCAAAGCCGAGGCCGGCGGCGGCAGCCTCGATCACCATCGAAAACTGGTCAAATCGGTTGCCGCGATAAGCGGACTTCATCTCGCCGCCATTGCTCTCGAACCATTGAGCCCACATCTTCGGACGAGTGGCGAGATGCAGGAGCGGTTTGTCTTCCAGTTCGCCCGGCTCCTTCATCGGGTGCTGTTCACAAAGGGCCGGGCTTGCCACGGGCACGATGATCTCGCTGCAGAGATAGCTGCAGGTCGCGTGCGCCCAGACCGGCTGGCCATAGTGGATGGCGAGGTCGAAATTCTGTTCCTCGAAATCAAAGGGCTGCGAGCGCGAAGCGATATTGATCACCGTGCCCGGATGTCGTTTCAAGAACTCCGGCAATCGCGGCGTCAGCCAGCGGCTGCCGAAGGTCGGCAACGAGGCGATGGAGAGGGTCGATTCCGAGCGCGCCGAGGCCATGGCGCGGACCATCAGCTCCTCCGATTGCGCCAACAGCCGGCGCACTTCCGGCAGAAACTTCTGGCCGGCATCGGAGAGGATGACCCGCTGACGGATGCGTTCGAACAACAGCACGCCGATCTGGCTTTCGAGGTCCTTGATCTGCCGGCTGACTGCGCTTTGCGTCAGGTTCAGCTCGGCTGCGGCCTGAGTGAAGCTGC
Source organism: Hyphomicrobiales bacterium (assembly GCA_900474095.1). GTDB lineage: Bacteria > Pseudomonadota > Alphaproteobacteria > Rhizobiales > Rhizobiaceae > Pararhizobium. The sequence continues at coordinate 35,908 of UCOA01000035.1, forward strand.
CATGGCGCGCGGCGCATTCGAAGGCTTGCAGCGTTGTGACATCAGGGATCAGTCGTCTGCTCAACTTCATTCCGGCCTCGCATGATCATAGTCAGAACTGTCGCAATCAATGCCCATTCGACCGATATATGATACGAAATGAGAATGATCGACCCTATCTGTTCAATACTGCGAGGCGCGCTGCCGTGAAAGAGAATAGTTTCGTATCCACCGACGATATCCGCTCGGCCTTTTCCGCGGCGATGTCGGCCATGTACCGGACGGAAGTGCCCGCTTACGGCACTCTGATGGAACTTGTCGGGCAGGTGAATGCCGAAACGCTGGCGGCCGATCCGGGGCTGCGGGCCCGGCTCGAAGATACCGATTCGCTGGAGCGCATTTCCGAAGAGCGCCATGGCGCCATCCGGCTCGGCACGCCTGCCGAACTCTCGATGATGCGCCGTGTCTTTGCCGTCATGGGCATGCACTCGGTTGGTTACTATGATCTCTCGACCGCCGGGGTCCCGGTTCACTCGACGGCTTTCCGTCCGGTCGGCGATGCCAGCCTGAAGACGAACCCTTTCCGCGTCTTTACCTCGCTGCTGCGGCTTGACCTGATCGCTGACGAGACCCTGCGAGCTGAAGCCGAACAGATCTTGTCGAAGCGCCAGATCTTCACGCGCGGCGCCATCGCCCTCACGGAAAAGGCGGAGAAAGAAGGCGGCCTCGACAAGGTGGATGCCGAGCGCTTCGTCGCCGAGGCACTGGAAACGTTCCGTTGGCACGACAAGGCCAATGTCAGCCCCGAGATGTACCATCGCCTGCATGGCGCCCACCGGCTGATCGCCGATGTGGTCTCGTTCAAGGGGCCGCACATCAATCATCTGACGCCGCGCACGCTGGATATCGACGCCGTTCAGGCGCGCATGCCGGACTATGACATTGCCCCGAAGGCGATCGTCGAAGGCCCGCCGACCCGCAAATGCGCCATCCTGTTGCGCCAGACCTCGTTCAAGGCACTCGAAGAGCCGGTCTCCTTCCAGTCGGCCGATGGCAGCTGGCGGCAGGCCTCGCACACCGCCCGGTTCGGCGAGATCGAGCAGCGCGGTATCGCGCTGACGCCGAAGGGCCGCGCGCTCTATGACGAACTGCTGAACGCATCGCGCCAGATCGTTCGTCCGGCTGCCGATGGTTCGAATGCGGCAGAGTATGAAGAAGCGCTCGCAGACGCCTTCATCCCCTTCCCTGACACATGGGCCGGCATCCGCGCCGAAGACCTCGGCTATTTTTCCTATTCGCTGACGAGCAGGGGCCGTAACACCAAGGCCGATGCTTCGAAAAGCCTCGACAGCCTGATCGCGGACGGGCTCGTGCAGTTCGATCCGATCGTCTACGAGGACTTCCTGCCCGTCAGTGCCGCCGGCATTTTCCAGTCCAACCTCGGCGACGATGTCGCCCAGGAATTCGTGGCAGGCCCAAACCAGCAGCGCTTCGAAGTCGATCTCGGCGCCAAGGTGCTGAACGAGTTCGACCACTATGCCGGGATCGAGCAGGCTTCCATAGCCGACTGCCGCCAAATGCTTTCCTCCGCCGAGGCTGCGGAGTAAAGCTGAAGTCATGATCGACCAAGGGCATATTGCGGCACTGACCGGTATTCTCGGCGACAAAGGCATTGTCACCGAGCCTGGCGACATGGCGGCCTATGAGACAGGCGCGCGCTACGATGAGGGCCGGGCGGCCCTCGTCCTACGGCCGCAGACGACCGAGGAAGTTTCAGCCGCAGTTGGCTACTGCGTGAAAAACGGCATCGCTCTTATTCCTCAATCGGGCAATACCGGCCTCGTTTCCGGGGCGACGCCCGACGCGACCGGCGCGCAAGCCGTGCTCAGCCTCGACCGGATGACGCAGCGCTTCGAGGTCGATCTCGACAACCGCTCGCTGCGGGCCGGGGCGGGGCTGCGGCTTTCGGACGTCAATCAGAAGCTCGAAAAACACGGACTGTTCTTTCCGATCGACCTCGGCGCCGACCCGCGTCTGGGCGGCATGCTTGCCACCAATACCGGCGGTTCGCGCTTCCTGAAATATGGTGACGTGCGCCGCAATGCGCTCGGCATCAAGGTGGTTCTGGCTGACGAGAGCGGCACCGTCCTCGATCTGACGTCGGAGCTGCGCAAGAACAATACCGGTATCGATTGGAAACAGATATTCATCGGCACCTCCGGCGCCTTCGGCATCATCACCGAATGCGTGCTGAACCTCGAACCCCTTCCGAAGCAGGTGGCGACCGCTTATCTGGTGCCGGCAAGCGGCGCGCATGTAATGCCGCTGCTGCGCGCGATGGAAGACAGGCTGGGCGCCTATCTTTCGGCTTTCGAGGGCATGTCGAAAAATTCCGTCGCGGCAGCGCTCGATCATGCGCCGTCGCTGAAAAACCCATTCCAGGGCGGCAAAGTGCCTGACTATGTCATCCTCGCCGAAGTCTCCCGGACGTGGGAACCGCGCGAGGGCGAGCAATCGCTGGATTCAGTGCTCGAAACGGTGCTGGCCGAGATCTGGGAAAGCGACGATGCGCCGCTGGCCGACGCCTTTGTCGGCCCGGCGCATGAAATGTGGGCATTGCGCCATGCGCTTTCCGAGGGGGTCAAGCATTCCGGAAAGCTGATCGCCTTCGATCTTTCCTTCCGCAGAGGTGATATCATGGCCTTCTGCGATCGCATGAAGGACGAAATGCCTCACACCTTTCCGGAGGTTACGATCTGCGATTTCGGCCATATCGGCGATGGCGGCGTGCACTTCAACCTCGTCGTGCCGAAGGACAGTGGCTCGGCAGCGGACAAGGATTTCGAGCGGCGGCTGCGCGACCGGGTATTTGCCATCGCCGTTCAGGATTTCAACGGCAGCTTCAGCGCCGAACATGCCATCGGTCGGAAAAACCAAGCCTACTACGACCTTTATACGCAACAGAAGATCAAGGACATGGCCCAGGGCCTCAAAGCTATCACCTCGCCGGGAGACCTCGGCACGGTGCGCTTCGGATAGTCCTTTGAAAAGAGAAACGGGAGTTTGCTCATCATGAACATTGCAGCGAAGACGGTGAACGTCGTTCAGGAAACCGCGGCCCTGCTGGAGAAGCTCGGCGTCGCCAAGGACCTCTATACCGGTGGCGACATGGCCTCCTTCTCGCCGGTGACGGGCGAACAGATCGCCAGCCTGAAGACGGTTTCGGCCGCTGAAGCTGCCGCAAAGATCGAAACGGCCGACGCTGCCTTTCGCGCCTGGCGCCTCGTTCCGGCCCCGAAGCGCGGCGAACTGATCCGCCTGCTCGGCGAGGAACTGCGCGCCCATAAGGCCGATCTCGGCCGTCTGGTGTCGATCGAAGCCGGCAAGATCACCTCGGAAGGTCTCGGCGAAGTTCAGGAAATGATCGACATCTGCGATTTCGCCGTCGGTCTGTCGCGCCAGCTTTACGGCCTGACGATTGCCACCGAGCGCCCCGGTCACCGCATGATGGAAACCTGGCATCCGCTCGGCGTCATCGGCGTCATCTCCGCCTTCAACTTCCCGGTCGCCGTCTGGGCCTGGAATTCGGCGCTCGCGCTCGTCTGCGGCAATGCCGTCGTCTGGAAGCCGTCGGAAAAGACCCCGCTCACCGCACTTGCATCGCAAGCTATCCTTGAGCGCGCCATCGCCCGCTTCGGCGATGCGCCGGAAGGCTTGGCCCAAGTCCTGATCGGCGATCGCGCCATCGGAGAAGTGCTGGTTGATCACCCGAAGGTGCCGCTGGTTTCGGCAACCGGCTCCACCCGCATGGGCCGCGATGTCGGTCCGCGTCTTGCCAAGCGCTTCGCCCGCGCCATCCTCGAACTCGGCGGCAACAATGGCGGCATCGTCTGCCCGTCGGCCGATCTCGACATGGCGCTGCGCGCCATCGCTTTCGGTGCGATGGGCACGGCCGGCCAGCGCTGCACGACGCTGCGCCGTCTGTTCGTTCATGAAAGCGTCTACGACAAGCTGGTTCCGCGCCTGAAAAAGGCTTACCAGAGCGTATCGGTCGGCAATCCGCTGGAATCGACCGCTCTCGTCGGCCCGCTGGTCGACAAGACGGCTTTCGACAACATGCAGAAGGCGCTTGCCGACGCGAAAGCCCATGGCGGCTCGGTCACCGGTGGCGACCGCGTCGATCTCGGCCATGCCAACAGCTACTACGTCAAGCCGGCCCTGGTCGAAATGCCGAAGCAGGATGGCCCGGTGACCGAGGAAACCTTCGCGCCGATCCTCTACGTGATGAAGTACAGCGACTTCGACGCTGTCGTTGCCGACCACAACGCCGTCGGCGCTGGCCTCTCCTCGTCGATCTTCACGCTCGACCTGCAGGAAGCCGAGCGCTTCCTGTCGCCTGACGGCTCCGACTGCGGCATCGCCAATGTCAACATCGGCACCTCCGGTGCGGAAATCGGCGGCGCGTTCGGCGGTGAAAAGGAAACCGGCGGCGGTCGTGAATCCGGCTCGGACGCCTGGCGCGCCTACATGCGCCGCGCCACCAACACGATCAACTATTCGAAGGCCCTGCCGCTGGCACAGGGCGTCTCGTTCGATATCGAATAATTGGCGACATCGAATAATATCGGCGACATCGAACAGGATCGGATCATGACCATCAACACCAAGGTTGAGGAGGCGGGCTTTTCGCCCGCCTCGCGGATTTCCGCGATCGGCGTTTCGGAAATCCTGAAGATCGGCGCCCGCGCGCAAGCCATGAAACGCGACGGCAAGCCGGTGATCATTCTGGGTGCTGGCGAGCCGGATTTCGACACGCCGGACCACATCAAGCGGGCGGCAACGGCCGCCATGCTCCGGGGCGAAACCAAATATACGGCGCTCGACGGAACGCCGGAACTGAAAGCCGCGATCCGCAAGAAATTCGCACGCGAAAACGATCTCTCCTACGAACAGGAGGAAATCACTGTCGCGACCGGCGCCAAGCAGGTTCTTTTCAACGCCATGATGGCGACGCTCAACCCGGGCGACGAGGTGATCATCCCGACGCCGTACTGGACGTCCTATTCGGACATCATCGAGATCGCCGAGGGCAAACCGGTCCTGATTGCCGGGAAGGCCGAAACCGGGTTCCGGCTGCAGGCGGAGCAACTCGAAGCGGCAATCACGCCGAAGACCCGCTGGGTGATGCTGAATTCGCCGTCCAACCCATCGGGCGCCGCCTATAGCGCCGAAGATTACCGGCCGCTGCTCGACGTGCTCTTGAAACATCCGCATGTCTGGCTGCTGGTCGACGACATGTACGAACACATCGTCTATGACGGATTCCGTTTCGTCACGCCGGCTGCGCTTGAGCCGCGCCTCAAAAATCGGACTCTGACCGTCAACGGCGTTTCCAAGGCCTATGCCATGACCGGCTGGCGCATCGGCTATGCCGGCGGTCCGCGTGACCTGATCAAGGCCATGGCCGTCGTGCAGAGCCAGTCGACCTCCTGCCCGTCCTCGATCAGCCAGGCGGCTGCGGTCGAAGCCTTGACCGGACCTCAGGATTTCCTGAAGGAACGCACCGCGAGCTTCCAGCGCCGCCGCGATCTCGTTGTCGCCGCCCTGAACGCCATCGACGGGCTCGATTGCCGCGTTCCGGAAGGGGCCTTCTACACCTTCTCGGGCTGCGCCGGTATGCTCGGCAAGACGACGCCGGCAGGCAAGCGGATCGAGACGGACACGGACTTCTGCGCCTATCTGCTCGAAGACGCCCATGTCGCCGTCGTGCCGGGTTCCGCCTTTGGCCTTTCACCGTTCTTCCGCATCTCCTACGCCACCTCGGAAGCGGAATTACGTGAGGCGCTGGAACGCATCGCCAAGGCCTGCGCTGCCTTGCACTGAACTACCCTTGACGGCCGCGGCGTTGCCCGGCGCCGTGAAGGGCTTTTCCTTCGAACCAGGAACGTTCGAAAGGGTTTTGCGCGGCAGGAAATTGCTGCTATCCGGTAGGTTGCAGCGATGCGCGCGACGCGTCGTGAGCGGACACAGAGAGGGGCAGCCGGAGCATGTTCTCCCGTTTACGGCAATCGACGGACATCATTGAAAATCTCAGGAAAACGTCGTTCGAGCCCGCGCATTCCGCCTATTACAAAGGCAAGCCCGGCCGGCCGCTGAACCTTATCCTCAAGGCGCGCCACGATTTCCTGTCGATCTGGCGCAAAAGCGACTATACCGACAGCATCTCTGCCGCGAAGATCTTCGGACGCCAGATCGTCGTCGTCAATTCACCGGATGCGATCCGCTACGTCGTGGCGAAGCGGCACGAGAATTTCGAGCGCAAGACACCGCAGATGCGGCGCGCGCTGGAGTTCCTGCTGGGCGACGGCCTGTTCATCTCCGATGGCGAAACCTGGAAGCAACGACGGCCGCTGGTCAACGATATCGTCCATAAGAACCGTGTGCCGGCTTTCGGCAAGATCATGGAGAATACGACAAGCGAGCTTGTCCAGCGTTGGGAGTCTCTGCCGGACGGCGCCCACGTCAACGCCTTGTTCGAGATGGCTGGACTGACGGCCGAGATCATTTCGCGATCCGTTTTCGGCAACGATCTCGGCGAAGACGCAGCCAATGCCGTCAGCGAGGGGTTCGAGAGCTACCAGTCGCTGATCGATTCCGTCAATATCGGCTATTTCCTCGGCTTCGACGAAGGCCTGCCGGTGCTGCGGACGCCGAAGCTGCGCCGCTCCGTTTCGCGCATCCACCAGATCATCGACAAGGTGGTCGAGGACCATCTGGCCGGGCGCGGCGACAACAATTCGATGATCGAACTTCTGGTGCGCCGGCAAAAACGCAATCCGGAGCTGAAGCTCGATGTGGTGGCGCTGCGCAACGAGGCAGCGACGATTTTCATGGCCGGCCACGAGACAACGGCGGCGACCCTGACCTGGGCCTGGTATCTGCTGTCGCGAGCTCAGTGGGTGGAAAAATCCCTGCACGAGGAGATCGCCCGCGTCTGCGGCAACCGCATGCCGACACTCGACGACCTTCCACAGCTAGAATGGTGCAGGGCGGTGATCGAGGAGACGCTCAGGCTCTATCCGCCGGTGCCGATCCTCGCGCGGCAGGCGAACGAAGCCGACCGGATCGGCGATATCGACGTCAAACCCGCCTCGCTGATCCTGATCGTGCCGTGGCTTCTGCATCGCACCGAGGCCTTCTTCAAGGACGCGCATCTGTTCAAGCCGGAGCGCTTCCTGAACGGGCAGAGGCCGATCCCCTACAGCTACGTCCCCTTTGCCAGCGGTCCGCGCGTCTGCCCCGGGCTGCAATTCGGTCTCACGGAAGCGATCCTGTGCCTGGCGATCCTTGCCCAGCGCTTCAGGGTGCGCGTCGCGGAGGGCGCCAAGGTGGAGCCGCAATGCCGGCTGACGCTGAGACCGCGCGGCGGCTTGCCGGTGACGCTCCACCGGCGGGAAAGGGTGTAGAGCCTATGGCCGAGGCGAACAAAAAGTCGACCAGCGGTCCAGCGAAACGGTCTGCCTGGGTCTACAGCCCCCCGGCCGCGCCGCCGCTTTTAGACCTGTTTGCGAGCGCGGACCGCCGCCGTACTGCATTTCGCTACCATGTGACCGGCAATATCCAGAACCTTCTCGACCTGGCTGTCCACTTCGCACTGAAAGCCATGCCGGCCCGGCTTTGTTCGTCGGCAGGCGCGTGGCTTGGCGCTTTCGTCATGCCCCGCTGGCATAAATCGGCGGTGAAGAAGGCGCAGAGGAACCTGGAGCGGCTTTTGCCGGATGCGACCGAAGACGAACGAGACCGGATTTTGAGGCAAAACTGGCAGAACCAGGGACGCATCATGACGGAGTTCTCGATCGTCGGGCGCCTGGCGGAACGCGTCGTCTGGCACAATCTCGACTATTTCACCGAATCCCATGCGAAGGGACCGGTGATCATGGTCGGGATGCATCTCGGTAACTGGGAAATCTGGTCACCGAAGCTCGTCGAACTCGGGCTCAATCCATCAGCCAACTACACGCCACCCGCCGGAAGGGCGCGGGCCTGGATCGCCGAGCGCGTCCGGCGCAAGCTAGGCTACGGCCTGATGCCTCCCGGCAAGGAAGGAATACGGCCGGCGCTGAAGATTTTGAAAGACGGTGGCGCGATTTCGGTGTTCTGCGACGAGGGCTTCGCGGGCAAGATTCGTGGTCCCTTTTTCGGCCGCGCCCCGCATCTCGAAGGTAATCTCGCAGTCGTCGTGCGGCTTGCGCGGCTCACCCAGGCGACAATTTGCCCAGGCTATATCCTGCGCAGGGAAGGGGCAAAATTCGAAGCCTTCGCCCTGCCGCCAATCGTCCTGCCGCCGGAGGATAAGCCGGGTGAGCGGCTCATGGACGACGTCCTGCTGCTCAATTCGGTGATCGAGCCGATCGTCCTCGCCCACCTCGACCAATGGTATTTTCTCGACAACGCGCTTTGACTTCTCCAGCGTCGCTCGTTTTTTCAGACGCGCCAAGATCACTGTAACGCTTTGCTGCAAATTTCCTAAAATCGATTCCGATTTAAGGAATTTATTCGGTTAGCTCGCCTCCAGCGTCTTCCCGTACAACTCGGCGACCAGTGCCGCAAAACGCGAACCGGCAATATCGAGGGGTCCGCTATTGTCGATCCTAATCACATCCGCATCGTCGAGAATGTCCGGCGCCTGCCGCTGCAGGCGCTTCACGATCTCCGCCTCGCTCTCGCGCCCGCGCGCCACAAGCCGCTGAGCGAGCGCTTGCGGCGAAGCCGTGACGTTGACGACCACGACCTTCGGGAAGACCTGTCGGAACTGCGCAAGCGCCCCGCGGCTGCCATTTGCGATCAGGATTCGCCCCGCACGCACGCGAGCCAGTGCCTCGCACGGAATGCCATATTGCAGCCCGTGCGCCCGCCAGGCGACGGCAAAATCGCCCGCGGCAAGCCGGGCGTCGAAATCATCTTCGGAAACGCTCTCGTGATCCTCGCCTCCGGCGTCGGAGGGACGGGTAATCACCCGGCGAACGAAGTCGATCTCGGCGCGGCTCGCGAAATGCTGCGCAACGAAACCGATGACGCTGTCCTTGCCTGCGCCGCTTGGTCCGACCACGACGATGATCGCACCGTGCCGATGGTCTGACGGAAAGCCGTGCATCAGGCGACCCGCCGGCCTTCGCGCCAGACGGAACGGACAACCGGGATGCCCTCCTGACGCTGGACCCTAACGATATCGGCGCGCAGGCCGGTGGCGATCCGGCCGCGATCGGTGAGACCGACCGTGCGGGCTGGCGTGGCGGTGACCATGGCGAGCGCCTGTGGCAGGCTGACGCTTTCCACCTCGTCCGACAATACGAAGGGCGCATGGATCAGGCTGAACGGCACGTAGTCTGAGGAGAGCACATCGAGCACGCCACGCGCGGCGAGATCGCGCGCGGCGATATTGCCGGAGTGCGACTTGCCCCGCACGATGTTCGGCGCGCCCATCAGCACACTCAGGCCCGCGGCATGCGAGGCTTCCGCGGCTTCGAAGCTCGTCGGGAACTCCGCAAGGCGAATGCCGAAACCGACCGATTCCTCGACATGCGCGATGGTCGCGTCGTCGTGGCTGGCAATCGTGATGCCACGCTCGGCGCAGGCCCTGGCGATCTCGGTCCGATGTGGCGCGGCGTATTTGGCAGAAAGCGCCTGCTGGCGGGCGCAGAATTCGGCAAAGGCCTCGTCCGTCATGCCGCGCTTGTTCTTGTAGTAGAGCGTGTACTGATCCATCGTCTGGAATTGCCGCTGGCCCGGCGCATGGTCCATCAGCGAAACGAGGCCGACCTGGCGATCGTTCTCGAACTCCTGGAAATGGGCGAGCACATTATCGGTCGAGACCTCGCAGCGCAGGTGAATGCGGTGATCTGCCCGCAGGCGATTTTCACGGGCGGCTTGCGCCAGCGCATCTGCCATCTCACGCATCTCGCCCTGCTCGAAGCCGCCATCCTCGTCGGAGCCCATGCGCAGGCAGTCGAAAACGGTGGTGATGCCGGACGTGACGACCTGGGCGTCATGTGCCTGGATGGCCGCCATTTTCAGCCAGCGGACGCCGGGGCGGGGCGAATAATGCGCTTCCAGGTGGTCGGTGTGCAGCTCGACCAGACCGGGGACCAGGTAGTCGCCTTCGAAATCCTCGCCCGTGCGGCTGACGCCTTCGGAGATATCGGCAATCTTGCCGTCACGGATGAGCACCGAGCCGGAGAGAACCTGATCCTCGAGGACGATGCGGGCATTGCAGAGAACGGTTTCAGCGGTCATGTCATGCCATCTTTCGTTGGGACGTGCCGCCAAGCGGCAAAAGCGAGTGAACGGTGAAAGGTGCGCCGCGCGCATGTTCGGTAAACAGCGCCAGCGAAGTGACGGCGAGCGGCTTGCCAGTGAATCGCGCGAAGGTCTGCTCCAGCAAGGCCCGCATCGAAACCTGCCGCTCCACCGGCACCGGTCCGGTCAGCGTCATGTGGAACTGGAAGCTCTCGAACACGTAAGGATAACCCCAGGAGAGCAGATTGCTCCGATGCACGTCGGTCAGCGAACCCGGCTTGCGCCGCGACAAATCCTCAGCCGAGAGAGGCGCTCGAAAGGGTTCGAAACGCCGCACCGTCTCATCGGCAAGCGCCTGCAGCTCCGGACAGTTGGTGGCCGGCACCAGCGCAAAAAACGGCCCGAGCTGCCCCAGCACCATTTCCGGTATCTCGAAGGGGGCACATTCCTCGGCAACACTTTCGAAGGCGGCGAGCAATTGTCCTTCGGTTTTCGCGGCAGCAAGCGGAAAAGGCGCCTTCAGCGTGCCATGAAAGCCGTAGCGGCGTGGATCGGCGGTCAGGGTCGTCAGTTCGACCGCATCGAAATCGCCGGCGGCTTCAAGCCGTGTCATTTCGCCGGTGAACGGATTGCTGCCCAGCCATTTCGCTGCCGCAATCGTCAGCGGGTGGTCCTCATCCGGCGTCAAATAGAATGCATAGCGCACAGTCCATTCCCTATCGAGGACGTCACGGGAGCGTCGACCGGACGGGTCGATGAGACGCCGTGGCTACGCGCTTTTCGTGACATTATCGTGATGGCCGGCGATGAAACCGGCACTTTTTCAATGTACTTTCTGGCCCATCGGACGCCAGTGCTGAAGATTGGAGACGCTGTCGAAAATGAAAGACGACGACGAATCAGGATAACCATGTAGCAGACGTTTTCCCAGTCGGAATTCGTCCGCAACGCTTTCCGGAGTTTGAGGCCGATGCCGCCTGCAAAAGGTGGTGGCCTCAGCGGACATCATGCCCATGAAGCCGGGGATCTATTTGTCGAAGCGTAACGTCATCGGAAAACCGCTGCGCACTTTTCGGCATCACGCTCTACAATCCCGCCAGTGCCAGCGGCCTGGGGCTGTTGTCCGCCGCTGCAGGAATATTGATGCAGTCGAGGTCATCGATTCCTCGATTTCCCCCTTGCCGCCGTAAATTTCGGCGCCGGCCGTCAGATCCTGCGGCTGGCCGTCGAAAACGGCGCTGCCGCAGGCAGCGGTTGTGGTGAAGAAATCATGCATTGTGGCGGGTGAGAAATGCATCGGCTTCCAGCATTCTGAAGTCGTTCAAGGCATCGCGCAGCCTGCCGTGATCCCAGTCCCACCAGGCGAGCTTTTCGAAGCGCCCGGCGATATCCCTGCCGAACCGCTCGCGAATCAGCTTTGCCGGAACGCCGCCGACGATCGTGTACGGCGCGACGTCCTTGGAGACGACGGCGCCAGCGCCGATCACCGCGCCGTTACCCACCTTGACACCCGGCAACAGCGTCGCGCCGTGACCGATCCAGACATCATGGCCGATGACGACGCGGTTTTGCCTTCGCCAGGTAAAGAAATCCTGGTCCATGTCCGCATCCGGCCAATAGTCCTTAGCCCGGTAAGTAAAATGGTGCAGCGTTGGCCGCCAGACCGGATGGTTGGTCGCGTTGATCCGCACCGAGGAGGCGATGTTGGCGAATTTGCCGATCGTCGCGCACCAGACCGAGCCGTCTTCCATGATATATGAATAATCGCCCATTTCCGTTTCAGAAATGCGGCAGCGCTCGGCGATTTCAGTGTAGCGGGCGATCGTGCAATCGGTCACCCGCGCCGTCTCGTGGATGAGCGGCCTTTCCGACAGCTTGATGGTCATGCGGCAGCCTTTCGCGGCGAAAAGGCGGAGACGTCGAGGATGCGGTCGGCAACGGCGTCGCGCACTTCCTCGTCATGGAAGATGCCGAGAAGTGCGACGCCTTCGGCCTTCTTGGCGGCGATCATCTCGACGACGACGCGGCGGTTCTTGGCGTCGAGCGAGGCCGTCGGCTCGTCGAGCAGAAGGACCGCATGGTCGGTGATGAAGCCGCGGGCGATATTGACGCGCTGCTGTTCACCACCAGAGAAGGTCGCCGGCGGCAACTGCCAGAGTTCACGCGGCAGGTTGAGCTTTGCCAGCAGATCGGACGCCTTTTCGCGCGCGTCATCTTGCAAAGCTCCACGCGCCAGAACCGGTTCGGCAACGACGTCGAGCGCCGAAACACGCGGCACGACCCGCAGGAACTGGCTGACATAACCGAGCGTATCGCGGCGGACTTCCAGAACCGCACGCGGTGCTGCACTGGCGAGATCGACCAGATGGCCGTGATGCTCGATCAGGATCTGTCCGGCATCGACGGCGTAATTGCCGTAGAGCATCTTCAGGATCGAACTCTTGCCGACGCCGGACGGACCGCCAAGCACGACGCATTCGCCCCTTTTGACGGAGAAGGAAACGCCAGCAACGACAGGCAGCGTGATGCCGTCACGCAAGTGCATGGTGAAGCTCTTGGCGACCTCGGAAACAACGAGCGGAGTAGCCATTGTCAGTTCTCCTGTTTGAGCATGGTTGACCGGAAACCGGTTTCCGCGTTTCGCGTCCATGTTCAGACCTGCAGGATCGAAGAAACGAGAAGCTGGGTGTAGGGCTCGCGCGGATCGTCAAGCACCCGGTCGGTCAGACCCTGCTCGATCACCAGACCATCCTTCATCACCATCATGCGGTGGGAGAGAAGGCGGGCAACGGCGAGGTCGTGGGTAACGATGATCGCCGACAGGCCGAGGTCGTGGACGAGGCCGCGTACCAGGTCGAGCAGGCGCGCCTGTACGGAGACGTCGAGGCCCCCGGTCGGCTCGTCCATGAAGACGAGACGCGGGGAAGTGACAAGATTGCGGGCGATCTGCAGGCGCTGGCGCATGCCGCCGGAAAAGGCACGCGGCTGATCGTCGATCCGGTCTTCCTCGATCTCGACCCGGCGCAGCCAGTCGGTGGCGGTAGCGCGGATATTGCCGTAGTGGCGCTCGCCGACGGCCATCAACCGCTCGCCGACATTGGCGCCGGCCGACACCGTCATGCGCAGCCCATCGGCCGGGTTCTGATGGACAAAGCCCCAGTCGGTGCGCATCAGGAAACGGCGCTCGGCCTCGCCCATGCGGGCAAGATCACGATACTGACCGTCGCGCATGCGATATTCGACGACACCTGACGTCGGCATCAGCCGCGTAGACAGACATGAAAGCAGGGTCGTCTTTCCCGAGCCGGATTCGCCGACGATGGCCAGCACTTCGCCCGGCCAGAGCTCGAAGGAGACGTTACGGCAACCGACACGGCCGCCATAGAATTTCGAGACGCCGTTGACTTTGAGAAGCGGGACGGTGGTCATGAACGTGCCTCGATAGTTTTCTGATCGGGGGCTCTACCCCCCTCTGTCCTGCCGGACATCTCCCACTCAAGGGGGGCGATCGGGTGGGCGCGCCATTCGGGCCTGCCTGACGGACCGCTCAGCGGCTTGATCTCCCCCCTTGAGTGGGAGATGTCACGAAGTGACCGTGGGGGCAAACTGATGGCTACGGCAGTTCTCATTCCGCCGCCTCCTGCCGCGCCAGCATCTTCCCGGCATGACCCTGAGCCCGCCGGTCCTCGCAGTGGTCGGTATCGGAGCAGACGAACATGCGCCCGCCCTTGTCGTCGAGCACCACCTCGTCGAGATAGACTTCGCTTGCGCCGCAGAGCGCACACGGCTTGTCGAAATGCTGGATCTCGAACGGATGGTCCTCGAAATCGAGGCTGACGACCTCGGTAAAGGGCGGCACGGCATAAATGCGCTTTTCGCGGCCGGCGCCGAAAAGCTGCAGCGCTTCCGACATGTGCATCTTCGGATTGTCAAACTTCGGCGTCGGCGAGGGGTCCATCACATAGCGGCCCTCGACCTTGACCGGATAGGCATAGGTTGTGGCGATATGGCCGTTGCGGGCGATGTCTTCGTAAAGCTTCACATGCATGAGGCCGTATTCCTCCAGGGCATGCATCTTGCGGGTCTCGGTCTCGCGCGGCTCGAGGAAACGCAGGGGTTCGGGGATCGGCACCTGATAGACCAGGGTCTGGCCCGCCTTCAGCGCCTCCTCCGGAATGCGGTGGCGCGTCTGGATGATCGTCGCCTCGCGGGTTTTGGTGGTGACCGCGACATTGGCGACCTTCTGGAAGAAAGCGCGGATCGAAACGGCGTTGGTCGTGTCATCGGCGCCCTGGTCAATGACCTTCAGCACGTCGCCCGGCCCGAGGATTGCCGCCGTTACTTGCACGCCGCCGGTGCCCCAGCCGTAGGGCATCGGCATTTCGCGCGACGCGAACGGAACCTGATAGCCGGGTATCGCGATCGCCTTGAGGATCGCGCGGCGGATCATCCGCTTGGTCTGCTCGTCGAGATAGGCGAAGTTGTATGTGGCTAGATCACGCATTGTCGATTACCTTGAGGTGCATGGAATAGCGGGAGAGAGATCCGGAATGGACGCCGAACCCACCACCTTTGGCGGATTGCCAATCATGCTGGCAGGCCTTGTCGTTTTGGCTTTGGCCCTTATGGGAGACCGCGCTGCGAAAGAAGAGAAACGCCAAGCGACGGGATCGGGAGGCGACGGCGGCGTCTATGTCGCAAGCGACGGTGATACCGGCGGAGATTGCGGCGGCGGTGGAGATGGGGGTGGCGGCGGCGACTAATCCGCCTGGCGAAATCAAAGCCATCATTCTTCCGCCGCCTTCTCTAAACGGGAATACGTCTTGAGCCGCTCGGCAAGCGTACCGCTGTGCAATTCGAAAAGATGGTTGTCGGCGTCGTGGAAATAGATCGACCGCCCTTCGCCTTCGACACGCGGGCGGGGCGGCATGACATCGAGATTGAGCGCGCGGATGCGCTCGAGGTAGATGTCGATGTCCTCGTCGCGGATCTTGAAAGCGACGTGGTTGTAGGTGCGCTCGCTCAGACCCTTGCCCTGCATGATCGCGATCCAGAGATCGCCGATGGTGAAGAATTTCTCCGGCGCCCGTGAGAACTGCTTTTCGCCGCTCGCATAAACCTGTTTGGCGCCGAATACCGTTTCGAGAATCTCCGTCATCCGGCCGAGATCGCTGACGATGAAGGTGAGGTGGGAGAGGTCCTCGATCATTCCGCCGCCTCCCGGATGGCGCCATCCTTTTCGGCACGGGACTGTGCGTCGTATTCGGCGCGCATGCGGCGGACGAGATCGAGCTCGGCCTGGAAGTCGACGTAATGCGGCAGCTTCAGATGCTCGACGAAGCCAGTCGCCTGGACGTTGTCGGAATGCGAGATGATGAATTCCTCGTCCTGCGCCGGCGCGACGATATCTTCACCGAATTCCTCGGCACGAAGCGCCCGGTCGACCAGCGACATGGCCATGGCCTTGCGCTCGCTCTGACCGAAGACCAGGCCATAGCCGCGGGTGAACTGCGGCGGGTTCTTGGCCGACCCCTGGAACTGGTTGACCATCTGGCATTCGGTGACCTGGATGCGGCCGAGCGAGACGGCGAAGTTGAGTTCGGGAATGTCGAGTTCGACCTCGACTTCGCCGATGCGGACTTCACCGACGAAAGGATGGGTCCGGGCATAGCCGCGCTGGGTCGAATAGGCGAGCGCCAGCAAAAACCCCTCGTCGCCACGCGACAGCGCCTGCAGGCGCAGGTCGCGCTTCAAGGGAAACTCCAAGGGTTCACGTGTAAGGTCGCCGGCCACATGATCCTCCGGCAGCTTGCCGTCGCCCTCGATCAGGCCTTCACCGGCGAGAATATCGGAAACGCGCATCATCGGGCTATCGTCCGCACCGCGGCGAACGGGATCGGCGACCGGCTCGTCGGTCAGCAGCGACGGATCGAGCAGGCGGTGGGTATAGTCGAAGGTCGGGCCCAGGAGCTGGCCGCCCGGCAGGTCCTTGTAGGTTGCCGAGACGCGGCGCTCGATCTTCATGGTCGCCGTATCGACCGGCTCCGACATGCCGAATCGCGGCAGCGTAGTGCGGTAGGCGCGCAGGATGAAGATCGCCTCGATCATGTCGCCGCGTGCCTGCCGGACGGCAAGGGCACCCAGCTCGCGGTCGTAAAGCGAGGCCTCCGCCATGACACGGTCGACTGCGAGGCCAAGCTGGGCGACGATCTGGTCGATCGAGATCGACGGCAGCGACCGGTCGCCGCGGCGGCGGTCGGCGAGAAGCTGATGCGCATTGGCGATGGCGGCCTCGCCACCCTTGACGGCAACATACATGATCAGATCTCCCTGCGGCAAAGTCTGGTGGTGCGCGGCAGGCAAAGAATGTTCGTGCCCGTTATCAGAATCAGATCGACGCCCCTGGGAAACAGCGAGCGGTTTTCCGCTGAGAGTGTGAGGAAAATACCCGGCAGGCCGATCGGCGAAACGATGGTCTCGCCCTTTATCCCCGGGCCGGTGGCGACCAATTCCGCGCCGCCTTCGAGCGCGGCAATTTCAAGCACCAGCGTTGCGGAGCGATCCGGATATTCCTGCGTGCCAAGCGCAAACTGGTCAAAGCCCGGAACCATGCCGCCAGCCTCCACGAAGACGAAACGGGCCTCCGGCCTGACGTCCGTCAGCGGCGCGCCGGTGTGGAAGGACAGCCAGGCCGGCACTGATGAATTGGCAAGGGCAGGGCTCAGCCAGACGGGGGTTCCGTCGTCGCACAGGGTCAGTGCAATCGCACCGGCGCCGGGACCGAGCGGCGCTGGCGGCGTCGCGGAGACCCCAAGGGGCGCGATCATACCCGGACGTGCCATGGCATCCATCAGTGCCCGGAACACGGCCTGCGACTGGAAGACAGGCTCAGTGAAGGCGCCTGCAAAGGCGCTGGCGTGAATCTCGGTCGGAGCGCCCATCAGTTGTCTCCCCGGACCATGGTGAAGAAATCGACCCGCGTCGCGGCCGTCTGTTCAGCCTGCTTGCGGTCTTCCGCCTCGATGCGGCTTTCGACCGCATCGATCAGCGAATCGACGGCCGGCCTATGTTCTGCTCGCTGGTGAAGAGCATCGAAAACCGCGGCAAGACGCGCCTTCTCACGGTCGTTGCCGAGCAGCTGGCCATGGCCGATCTCGCCCGAGCCGAGCCGCACGGTAGCGCGGCTGACCGTTGCCTCCCCGAGATTAAATGCATCGCCAGCGCCGCCGATTCGGCCGCGCACCATCACGAGACCGCTTTCCGGTCCGCGCACCGCATGGACCTCCGGCTTCGGCTCAATCGCCTGCCAGCCAGCCGTGAGCTCCGCAACCGAGGCCTTGGCCAGCAGCTCCATCGCCCGCTTGCGCTCATTCACCGCCGTGCCGCCCATTTTGGTTCATCGCATCCATTGCTTTCGTCCGAAATGTCTAATAATGTAGACAACTATACATCTGACAAGCGTTTTAGAATCCCAACATGACGAGCTTGTGACATGAATGCGAAAAAGGCGGTCGAGCGACAGACAGGAGTCGCCCTCTGGCGGCAGATCGCCGATCTTATCCGTTCGTCTATCAGCAATGGCGACTACGACCAGACGGGCATGGTGCCACCGGAAATCGTTCTCGCTGGCCAGTTCGGCGTCAACAGGCATACGGTGCGCAGCGCCCTTGCCGCCCTCGCCGATGAAGGGCTCGTTCAGGCAATCCAGGGTCGAGGCACGATGGTACAGCGGAAAGAACGGCTCAGCTTTCCGATTTCGCGGCGCACGCGCTTTTCGCAAGGCCTCGGCGGTCAAGCCCGCGAGACGGTAGCGAAGCTGCTCTCCCAGGCCGTCTTGCCGGTTGCGGGAGACGTTGCGGCAGGGCTGAGGATCGCCCCTGGAACCGACTGCATCCAGCTCAGTCTCGTCAGCAGCGCCGATGGTCGGCCGGTGTCCTGTTCCACCAATTTCTTTCCGATTGGTCGCTTCCCGCACATGGCAGAGCACGTCGAAAAACTGGGCTCGATCACCAAGGCTTTCGCCGCCGAAGGCCTGCCGGACTACGTGCGTATCTCGACGGAGCTTGTCGCCCGCCACGCCGATGCCGAAGAATTGGCGCTGCTGCGCCTTTCGCCCGGTGCCATCGTCATCGAGGCGACCGCCGTCAACGGCGATCCGGATGGCGTCCCGGTGCAGTTCGCCCGTACCCGCTTCGCCGCTGATCGCGTCAAGCTGAAGATCGAAACCTGAGGCCGCGAAAAAGGGCGCGATGCCGTGGCACGCGCCCTTCCTTCAATTCTGGTCAATTGCAGCGATCAGACGTCGGCGACGAAAGTCTGCTTCTGCGTACCCAAGCCCTCGATGCCGAGCTCGACGACATCGCCGGCCTTCAGGTACTGCGGTGGCTTGAACCCCATGCCGACGCCGGGAGGGGTGCCGGTCGAAATGATGTCGCCGGGATGCAGCGTCATGAACTGGCTCAAATAGCTGACGACATTCGCAACGCCATAAACCATGGTCTTCGACGAGCCGTCCTGCTTGGTCACGCCGTTGACGGTGAGCCACATCTTCAGCTTCTGCGGATCGGCAACCTCGTCGCGGGTCACCAGCCATGGGCCGGTCGGGCCGAACGTGTCGCATGACTTGCCCTTGGTCCACTGTCCCGAGCGCTTGGTCTGGAAATCGCGCTCGGAAACATCGTTGATGACACAGTAGCCGGCGACGTGTTCCAGCGCGTCAGCTTCCGATACGTACTTGGCCTTTCTGCCGATCACCACGCCGAGTTCGACCTCCCAGTCGGTGGCTTCCGAGCCGCGCGGGATGACGACGTCGTCGTTCGGGCCGACGATGGCTGACGTCGCCTTCATGAAGATCACCGGCTCCGGCGGCACATTCGCACCGGTTTCAGCGGCGTGATCGGCATAGTTCAGCCCGATGCAGATGAACTTGCCGGTTCCGGCAACGCAGGCGCCGAGGCGCGGGCTGCCGCCGACGACCGGCAGGCTGTCGATATCGAGCTCCTTGGCCCAACCCATATCGCTGATCGCATCGCCGCCGACATCGGCGATCACGCCGCTCAGGTCCCTGATCTGGCCATCCTTGTCGAGGACACCCGGCTTTTCCGACCCAAGGGGTCCGTACCGCAGAAGTTTCATGTTTTTCTCTTCCCTTAAAACACAGACTGTCGTGCCGCCTGACAAATCAAAGGCGAGCAGCGTTGTAAAGCGCTTATCAGCGGGTGGGCAAATCTTGCCGTGCGATCAGGACGCACTGGTTGACAGACGTC
This sequence comes from Hyphomicrobiales bacterium, assembly GCA_900474095.1. GTDB lineage: Bacteria > Pseudomonadota > Alphaproteobacteria > Rhizobiales > Rhizobiaceae > Pararhizobium. Next base: position 55,449 of record UCOA01000035.1, read on the forward strand.
CTGCCGCCGCCCAGGGAGGTAGTGGCGGGATGTTGTCCCGCCACCGTGCACCTCAGGCAACCTTCGAATAGGCCCTTGCCATGTCCGGCAGGCGGGTCACGCGGATTTTCGATGCCTGACCGGCCGCGTTGAAGGCGATGAAGCGCTCCTTGCAGACCTCGACCATGCGGGCGGTGGCGGGCTTCAGATAGTTACGCGGATCGAAATTGTCCGGATGCTGCAGATGATGCTTGCGGATCTCGCCGGTGAAAGCAAGGCGAAGGTCGGTGTCGATATTGACCTTGCGGACGCCGAGCGGGATCGCCTTCTGGATTTCGGCGACCGGCACGCCCCAGGTCTGCTTCATCTTGCCGCCGAATTCATTGAACAGGTCCTGCAGGTCCTGCGGCACCGTCGACGACCCGTGCATGACCATGTGCGTGTTCGGCAGACGCTTGTTGATCTTGGCGATCGTTTCGATCGAGAGGATTTCGCCGTCCGGCGCGCGGGTAAACTTGTAGGCGCCGTGGCTGGTGCCGATCGCAACGGCCAGCGCATCGACCCCGGTTTTCTCGACAAAGTCGAACGCCTGTTCCGGGTCGGTCAGCAGCTCCTCGCGCGAAAGTGTGCCCTCGAAACCATGGCCGTCTTCCTTTTCGCCGGCACCCGTCTCGAGATTGCCGAGACAGCCAAGTTCGCCTTCGACCGAGACGCCGGCCGCATGGGCGATCTTCACCACTTCCGCCGTGACGCCAACATTGTAGTCATAGCTTGCGATCGTCTTGCCGTCGGCCAGAAGCGACCCGTCCATCATCACCGAAGTAAAACCGTTGGTGATCGCCGAAATGCAGGTCGAGGGCTGGTCACCGTGGTCGAGATGCAGGCATACCGGAATATGCGGGTATTCTTCGGTGGCACCGAGGATGAGGTGGCGCAGGAAAGCATCGCCCGCATAGGCGCGGGCGCCGCGGCTGGCCTGCAGGATAACGGGCGAGTCCGTAGCATCGGCCGCGCGCATCACCGCCTGGATATATTCCAAATTGTTCACGTTGAAGGCGGGCAGCGCGTAGTTGTTTTCAGCAGCGTGGTCCAGCAGCTGCCGTAGGGTGATCAAGGCCATTCAAAGTCTCCCGTTGTGCTGGCGCCATCATTCCTGATCAATGTCGGCGCCCATATTCTCCGCTTGAGCAGAAGTGCGTGCCACAAACGCCAACTGGATCATCGAGACCAGGCCTCCTGGCGAAATGCGGACGGATTTGACCGCACCATAATTGATGATCCGGGTTTGGCAACCGCTGACGCGACCGAAAAGACGGGCTTTAGCGAGCGGAAACGTTGCAGATGGGGCTCTGTGGACAAATTACCGTGCATTTTTTTGCTCCGCCAAGAAAAGCAACCCATGATAGAAATTAAGCCCGTCTACGCGGTCCTTTGTTGGGACGAAGGCCGGCGAGCAACCCCGGACGGTTACGGAGTACGAATTGCATGATCATTTCCATTCGGAGCCAGTCCAGGAATGCATATTACGTAAACTGCCGTAAATAATACTTAAACTTGCGCGGTGCACTTCTATCATCCGGTGGCTGAGCAATATACCGGGCGCAATTCCGTCGAAAAATGCCGCAATTGAAATGCAACCGCCGCGCTATAGTTACATGTCTGTCAGCGACATCGCGGCGTTTGAACGACGAAACACGGCCTTGCCTTTGCGAAAAATTTGGCATTCTCTCGCCGCTTCACAACCTAAAAAGAGGGGAAGGAAAACAAAAATGACAATGGCAAAAATCAACCTTCGCACGGCGATCCTGCTCGGATCGTTTCTCATTGGCGCGAGCCAGGTGCTCGCCGAAACCGTCCTGCATCGCGGCAATGCCGGCGAGCCGCAGACGCTCGATCAGGCTCACACCTCGATCAACATCGAAGAGTTCATCCTCAAGGATCTCTATGAAGGCCTGACCATCTACGACGCGGCTGGCAAGGTCGTTCCGGGTGCAGCCGAAACCTGGGATCTCTCCGACGACGGCCTCGTCTACACCTTCAAGCTGCGCGCCGACGCCAAGTGGTCGGATGGCTCTCCGGTGACCGCGGAGGACTTCGTCTTCTCGCTTCAGCGCATCGAGGATCCGAAGACCGCAGCCGGCTATGCCAACATCCTTTTCCCGATCAAGAACGCCGAAAAGGTCAACAAGGGCGAAGTGCCGGTCGATCAGCTCGGCGTCAAGACCGTCGACGACAAGACGCTTGAAATCACTCTGGAACGCCCGACCCCCTTCTTCCTCGAGCTTCTCGCCCACCAGACCGCTCTGCCCGTTTCCAAGGCAAGCGTCGAAAAGAACGGTGCCGATTTCGTCAAGCCGGGCGTCATGGTCTCGAACGGGGCCTACAAGCTCGTCGCCCATACCCCGAACGACAGCCTGACCACTGAAAAGAACCCCAATCACTGGGACGCGGCTAACATCAAGATCGACAAGGTGATCTTTTACCCGATCGACGACCAGGCAGCCTCCGTCCGCCGCTTCGAGGCCAAGGAAATGGACCTCGCCTACAACTTCTCGGCCGACCAGCTGGACCGCCTGCGCAAGTCCTATGGCGAGCAGGTCCATGTTTCGCCGACGCTCGCGACTTACTACTACGCCTTCGACACCCGCCAGGAGCCCTATAACGACGTCCGCCTCCGACGGGCGCTCTCGATGGCCGTCGATCGCGACTTCCTCGCCAAGGAAATCTACTCGGGCTCGCAACTGCCGTCCTACTCCATGGTGCCGCCCGGCATGGCCAGCTACGGCGATCCTGCAAAGGCCGACTTCTCCGAGATGTCACAGCTCGACCGCGAAGATGAAGCGGTCAAGCTGATGAAGGAAGCCGGCTACGGCGAAGGCGGCAAGCCGCTCAACATCGAAATCCGCTACAACACCAACCCGAATCACGAGCGTGTCGCCACCGCTGTCGCCGACATGTGGAAGAACACGTTTGGCGCCAAGGTGTCGCTGGTCAATCTCGACGTCTCCTCGCACTATGCCTACCTGCAGGAAGGCGGCAAGTTCAACGTCGCCCGCGCCGGCTGGGTGGCAGACTATGCCGACGCCGAAAACTTCCTGGCGCTCAGCCTCTCCTCGAACAAGACCTTCAACTACGGTCACTTCGAGAATGCCGAGTTCGACGCCCTGATGAAGAAGTCCTACGAGGAGGTCGATCCGACGGCCCGCTCGAAGATCCTGCATGAAGCCGAGGCGCTTCTGATGAAGGAACAGCCGATCGCGCCGTTCCTGACCCAGGCAGACCTTTGGCTGGTGTCCGACAAGGTGAAGGGTTGGCAGGATAACGCCGTCAACGCGCATCTCAGCCGCTTCCTGAGCGTTTCCGAATAACGGATTTGACGCGCGGCAGCCACGCTGTTGCCGCGCGTCACGGTCAGAGAGCAAAACCATGATCTCCTTTGTCCTGCGCCGCCTCGCGAGCGCCGTGCCGACCCTGTTTATCGTCGTCACGATTTCCTTCTTCCTGATGCGGTTCGCCCCCGGCGGCCCCTTCAATCTCGAACGTCCGCTGCCGCCGCAGACCATGGCGAACCTTATGGCGACGTATCATCTCGATCAGCCGCTCTGGAACCAGTACCTCACCTACATCGGCAATGCCGTCACCGGCGACTTCGGGCCGAGTTACATCTACAAGGACAACACCGTCGCCGAACTGATCGGCAAGGGCCTGCCCTATTCGATGGAACTCGGTTTCTATGCGCTGCTTCTGGCTCTGGTCGGCGGCGTTCTCGCCGGCACCATCGCGGCTCTTCGGCAAAACAGTTTCCTCGATTTCCTCATCATGTCGGTCTCGACCGTCGGCGTCACCGTACCGAATTTCGTCGTCGGTCCGGTGCTGACGCTTGTCTTCGCAATCACGCTCGCCTGGCTGCCGGCCGGTAGCTGGGGCGACGGCTCGCTGCGCTTCCTGATCCTGCCGATGGTAGCGCTTGCCCTGCCGCAGCTTGCGGTCTTTGCCCGGCTGACCCGCGGCTCGATGATCGAGGCGCTGCATACCGACCATATCCGCACCGCCCGCGCCTATGGCCTGCCATCGCACGTCGTCGTCGTCACTCATGCGATGCGCGCGGCGATGCTGCCTGTCGTTTCCTACCTTGCGCCCGCCGCCGCAGCGCTTTTGACCGGTTCGGCTGTCGTCGAGACGATCTTTACGATTCCCGGCGTCGGCCGCTATTTCGTGCTCGGCGCAATCAATCGCGATTACACGCTGGTGATGGGAACCGTGGTGCTGATCGCCATCTTCGTCATCGTCTTCAATCTTGTGGTCGACATTCTATACGGCCTTCTCGATCCGAGGGTTCGCCATGACTGATATCGTCACCACCCCGGCGTTGCCGCCCGAAACCACAAGCCGAAGCCTGTTTCAGCTCGCGGCAATGCGCTTCCGCCGCAACCGCGCCGCCATGGCCGGCTGCGTCATGCTGGCACTGATCGCGCTGTTCTCCTTCCTCGGTCCCCATTTCATCAGCCACACCTATGACCAGGTGTTTCCATCCTACGTCTCGATCCCGCCGAGCTTCGAACCGCGGCCGGACGCGTCGAGTCTTCAGGACGTGATGGAAGGCGTTGCCGGACGGGCACGCGTCGATCTGAAGGAGTTTGCCGTTGACGGCCAGACCTTCACGGCCACAGTGACCTCCGACGCACCGATCGATCCCCGCGCCACGCGCTATTTCGACCGGGCCAACGAATTCGACGGCACCGAAGTGGTGGCGACGGAGAATGATGGGAAGACGCTGAAGGTCACCGGCAGCGTCGAGCGCGAGTATTTCCTGTTCGGCACGGATTCCAACGGCCGCGATCTGATGGCCCGCGTCATGCTCGGCGGCCAGATCTCGATCGCCGTCGGACTGCTCGCGAGCCTCGTCTCGCTATCGATCGGCGTGCTTTATGGCGCGATTTCGGGCTATGTCGGCGGTCGCATCGACAACGTCATGATGCGCTTCGTCGAAATCCTCTATTCGCTGCCCTTCGTCTTCCTCGTCGTCGTGCTCGTCGTCTTCTTCGGGCGCTCGTTCATCCTGATCTTCCTCGTCATCGGCGCGGTGGAATGGCTGGACATGGCCCGCATCGTGCGCGGCCAGACGCTGGCGTTGAAACGGCGCGAATTTATCGGCGCGGCGCAGGCGCTCGGTCTCACTGACTGGCAGATCATCCGCCGCCATATTATTCCGAACACCATCGGGCCGGTCGTCGTCTTCGTCACCGTCGTTGTGCCGAAGGTCATTTTGCTCGAAAGCTTCCTCTCCTTCCTCGGTCTCGGCGTCCAGGCGCCGCTGACGAGTTGGGGCGCGCTGATTGCGGAAGGTGCCAACAACATCCAGTCGGCGCCGTGGCTTCTGATCTTCCCGGCGATCTTCTTCGTCCTCACCCTCTTCTCGCTGAATTTCGCCGGCGACGGCCTGCGCGATGCGCTCGACCCGAAGGACCGCTGAAATGAATGATTCACGGGAAACAATTCTCGCCGTCCGAAACCTCAAGGTCTCGTTCTCGACCCCGGATGGAACGGTGGAAGCGGTTAAGGGCATTGATCTCGACATCAAGGCTGGCGAGACGCTGGCCGTGGTAGGCGAATCGGGCTCCGGCAAGAGCCAGACGATGATGGGCATCATGGGGCTGCTTGCCGGAAACGGCACGGTGTCCGGCTCGGCCAAATATCGCGGCCAGGAGCTCATCGGCCTGCCGCTGAAAGCGCTGAACCATGTGCGCGGCGAAAAGATCACCATGATCTTCCAGGAGCCGATGACCTCGCTCGATCCGCTCTACACGATCGGCCGGCAGATTGCCGAGCCGATCGTCCATCACCGCGGCGGCACGTTCAAACAGGCGCGTGCCCGCGTGCTCGAACTCCTTGAACTGGTCGGCATTCCCGACCCGGCACGACGGATAGACAGCTATCCACACGAAATGTCCGGCGGCCAGCGCCAGCGCGTGATGATCGCCATGGCGCTCGCCAACGATCCGGACATCCTGATTGCTGACGAGCCGACGACGGCGCTCGACGTCACCATCCAGGCGCAGATCCTCGAACTCCTGCGTTCGCTGCAGGTCAAGTTCGGCATGGCCGTCGTGCTCATCACCCACGATCTCGGCATCGTCCGCCATTTCGCCAGTCGCGTTGCCGTCATGCGCCGCGGCGAGGTGGTCGAGACGGGAACCAGTGCCGACGTCTTTGAGCGGCCACGGGCGGACTATACCAGAATGCTGTTGGCTGCCGAGCCGCGCGGTCACAAGGCGGCCCCCGGCGACAACGCTCCGATCGTTCTCGAAGGAACGAACGTAGCGGTCGACTATGCCACCGGCGGCGGCCTGTTCGGCAGTGCCGCCGGCGTGTTTCGCGCCGTCGACGGCGTCAGCATCCGGCTGAGAGAGGGCCAGACCATCGGGATCGTCGGCGAATCGGGCTCCGGCAAATCGACGCTCGGCCGCGCGCTTCTGCGGCTGATCCCGAGCAGCGGGCGTTACCAGTTCGGCGCGACGAACATCTCCGATTTCGGCCGCGCCGCCATGCGGCCGCTGCGCCGTGAGCTGCAGCTGGTGTTTCAGGATCCGTACGGATCGCTCTCGCCGCGCCTGACTGTAGGCGAAATCGTCACCGAGGGGCTTTATGTCCATGAGCCGCAGCTCAGCCGCGCCGAGCGTGACAGGCGGGCGATCGAGGCACTCAAGGAGGTCGGCCTCGATCCGGCCGCCCGCAACCGCTATCCGCATGAATTCTCCGGCGGTCAGCGGCAGCGCATCGCCATTGCCCGTGCCATCATCCTCAAGCCGAAGGTCGTCATTCTCGACGAACCGACCTCGGCGCTCGACCGCTCCGTGCAAGGACAGGTCATCGACCTTCTGCGCGACCTGCAGAAGGCAAACGGCCTCTCCTACATCTTCATCAGCCACGACCTGTCGGTGATCAAGGCGATGTCGGATTATGTCGTGGTGATGAAGAACGGCAAGATCGTCGAGGAAGGCGATACTGATACGATCTTTAAGGCACCGCGCGAGAGCTACACCCAGACCCTGATGAGCGCCGCCTTTACCGCGTGATCTCTCCGAGCCCGGCTTCGATAGCCGGGTCCGGCTGCGGCAGTTGCCGTCGTTTCAACTGCTGTTCGCGGAAGAAAATGAACAGGCCGGACGCAACGATCAGGCCGGAGCCGAGGATGACGGTCCAGCCTGGCTTATCGCCGAAGAAGATCCAGCCGAAGACCACCGCCCAGAAGAGCAGCGTATATTGCAGGGGCACCACCGTCGCCGCATCCGCGAGTTTCAACGAGCGGGTGACGAGAAGGTGGGCGAGCATGGCGACGATGCCGAGAAGGCTGAGGCAGAGCAGGGCCTGCAGGTCCATCGGCGCCCAGCCGGCCGGATTGGCGCCGACACCGACCAGCGAGAAGATCAGGGCGCCGCTCAGCTGCCAGAAGATCAGCGTCGTATCCGGCGTCGCCCGCAGGGTTCGGCCTAGCAGGAGCGCGACGGCGTAGGCCGCGCTGCCGACCAGCGCGATCAGCGCCGGCAGCGAGAAACTCTCGCTCGACGGCTCGAGCGCGATAATGACACCGGCAAAGCCGACCAGGATTGCCGTCCATCGCCGCCAGCCCACATGCTCACCGAGCAGGAACGGAGACGCCGCGGCCACATAGATCGGTGCCGCCAGCCAATAGGTCATCGCATCGGCAAGCGGCATATAGGCGACGGCGAAATAGAAGGCGGAGGCATCGACGGCAAACAGCAGCGACCGCAGTCCCTGCAACCAAGGGCGATCGACGATCAGCAGGCTGCGCCAGCCGCGCTTGATGAAGAACGGAATAAGCACCACCAGCGCCGCCAGGCTGCGGATCGTCATCAGTTGGCTGACGGAATAGGTCGACACGAGCCATTTCCCCATCGTGTCGTTGAGCGAGAACATCAGCATGCCAAGCAGCATGAAGATGACGCCAGTACGAGCCGCGTTCGAAGTATGGGCAATGGGGGCTGTTGCGGCGGTCATGGCATCGGTTCCGGGAAAGACGCCCTGCCACTCGCATATTCCCGCGCTTCAATCCATCCACGAAAATCGATGGTTCGATGAACAATCGGAATGCAACTCCGCTCACCCCTTCCGCTCCCGCGATTTCGCACTGCAGCACGATAGAAATGTTCTATTAGCGTATGCGAAACAGCCCATTGAAAGAAAACCGAAATTCGATCACAAGCGCATGCAATTGGACTTTTTGATCATGTTTCTTCTATCGACCGCGCAAGGATCGCTTCGTTCATGGGCAAGACTGTTTTCATCGGCAAGCGTTCCAGCGCGGCAGGCGGCTGGAGTGCGCTGAAAAGCTGCGGCAAGCGCCTTCTGGAAAGCGGCTCGCCGCTTGCGGGCGCCCGTGCCTTGCTGAAGGCCAACCAGCCCGAGGGCTTCGACTGCCCCGGTTGCGCCTGGGGCGACCCGGAACATGGTTCCTCGTTCGAATTCTGTGAGAACGGCGTCAAGGCCGTTGCATGGGAAGCGACCGACAAGCGCACGCCGCCCGACTTCTTTGCCGCCCATACCGTATCCGAGCTGAAGACATGGAGCGACTACGCGCTGGAACAGCAGGGCCGGCTGACCCACCCCATGCGCTACGACCGCACGACGGATACCTATGTCCATGTCGACTGGGATGCCGCCTTTGCCGAGATCGGCGCGATCCTCAACAGCTTCGACACACCGGATCGGGCCGAGTTCTACACCTCCGGCCGAGCCTCCAATGAGGCCGCATTCCTCTATCAGCTCTTCGTGCGGCTCTACGGCACCAATAATTTTCCCGATTGCTCTAACATGTGCCATGAGGCAAGCGGCATCGCCATGAAGCAGGCGGTCGGCGTCGGCAAGGGCACGGTGCTGCTGGAGGATTTCGAAAAGGCCGATGCCATCTTCGTCATCGGCCAGAACCCCGGCACCAACCATCCGCGCATGCTCGGCGATCTCCGCCGCGCGGCCGAACGCGGCGCAAGGATCGCCGTTTTCAATCCGGTCCGCGAGCGCGGCCTGGAACGCTTTGCCGACCCGCAGGATAAGCTGGAAATGCTGCGTGGCGGCTCGACCGAGATCGCCAGCGACTATTTCCAGCCGCGCCTCGGCGGCGATATGGCGGCCATTCGCGGCATGGCAAAGGCTGTCTTCGCGGCGGACGAGGCAGCGCTTGCGGCGGCCGAGCCGTCCGTTCTGGACCTCGATTTCATCCGCCGGCATACCTCGGATTTCGACGCCTATCGCGCCGCGGTGGAAGCGACCACGTGGGACGAGATCGAGGACCAGTCCGGCCTGACGCGCGCCGAAATCGAGCGGGCGGCGGCGATCTATCTGGCCGCCGAGCGGGTGATCTGCACCTGGGCGATGGGCGTCACCCAGCACCGGCATTCGGTGACCACCATTCGCGAGATTGCCAGTTTCATGCTATTGCGCGGCAATATCGGCAAGCCGGGCGCCGGCCTCTGCCCCGTACGCGGCCATTCCAACGTCCAGGGCGATCGCACCGTCGGCATCAACGAGAAGCCGCCGGCGGAGTTTCTCGACGCATTGGAAAAGGAATTCGATTTCAAGGCGCCGCGGCGCGCTGGCCACAATGTGCTTGCCGCCATCGGCGCGATGCTGGACGGCTCGGCAAAGGCGTTCATCGGCCTCGGCGGCAATTTCGCGCGCGCAACGCCGGACAGCCCGATCATCGAAAAAGCGCTGGCTTCGCAGAAGCTGACCGTCAACATCGCCACCAAGCTCAACCACTCGCACCTGATGCCGGGCGAGGTGAGCTTCATCTTGCCCTGCCTCGGCCGCACTGAAATCGACCGGAACACGAAGGGCGCCAGCCAGATCGTCACCGTCGAGGATTCGATGAGCATGGTGCACGGCTCCGGCGGCATCAACAGGCCGGCATCGCCGGAACTGCGCTCCGAAGTGGCGATCATCGCCGGTATCGCTGCCGCGACGGTCGGTTCGGCCAAGGTCGATTGGGCAGCCCTTGCCGATGATTACGACCTGATCCGCGATCACATCGCCAATGTCATTCCCGGCTTTGAAGACTACAACGAGCGCGTCCGCAAGCCGCGCGGCTTCCATCTGCGCAATGCCGCCGCCAACCGCGAGTGGGAAACACCGGAAGGTCGCGCCGCATTCTGGACCGGCCCGCTCCCCGATGCCGTCGACCATCAGATTGCCCGCGGCCAGGACGGCGTCTTCGTGCTGCAGACCTTCCGTTCGCACGATCAGTACAACACGACGATCTATGGCATGGACGACCGTTATCGCGGCGTCTACGGCGAGCGCAATGTCGTCTTCATCAACCCGGCCGACCTCGCGGGCCTCGGCGCCGAGGCGGGAGACCGCGCCGACGTGATCGGCCGCCACGACGACGGCTTTAGCCGCATCGCCGTGGATTTCCGCCTCGTGCCCTATGATATCCCGCGCGGCTGCGTCGCCGGCTACTATCCGGAACTCAACGTGCTCGTACCCTTGTCGAGCGCCGGGGACGAGAGCGATACGCCGACGTCAAAATCGGTGCTGGTATCCTTCCGCCCCAAAGCTACTGCTGCGAATGCTGCCTGATACCAGCCCGCCGGAAGACGATTTCCTTGCCCTCGTCGAGGCAATCCGCAGGCAGGACGCGACGCTTTCGCCGCTGGGCGCGGGCATCATCATTGCCATTTCCGAAGGGATCGTCGACGACAGCCGCACCTTTGCCAAGCTGTTCGGCATCGCCCGCGCGCTTGTCCTGCGGGAGATCAATCTGCTTTGCGGACCGGACGCGCCGATCGAAGTGGTCCGTCGCGAAGCCCGCACGCAGCGAGCGCACCTCAAACTTACGGTAAAAGGCGACAGGCTGACGGCCCGGCCTTGACCTTGGCCACATCCTTGCTAAGTAAGAGCCATCTCCGCAGTGCAGGGCATTCTAACACGCCTGCGGAGCCAACCTGATACCGGGCCCCTCTGGCGAGAATCTACGGCGCTCTCGTGATGTCGGTATCAACCCGCAAATAAGCCGGCGGACTCTAAGCACATGACAATCCAACTCATGCGTTCTTCGCATGCCGATCGTGGCGTGCGCGATTTCTCCCTTTATCCAACCCTTGCTCCGAGCTTTTACGGGTCGGAGGTGCGGCCATGAAGCCCGCCTCGCAAACCTCGGCGCTCGGTTATTTCAAATGGGCCTTCATCACGACGGCCGCAGGTCTGGTGCTCGGCGCCTGGCTCGGCTGGACCACGACCGGTACGCTGGGCGGCATGGCCACCGTCTTCTTCGTCTGTACGGTGCTTGCCGTGCTGGAAATATCCCTCTCGTTCGACAACGCCATCGTCAACGCCAACAAACTCAAGGAAATGACGCCGGTCTGGCAACATCGGTTCCTCACCTGGGGCATCGTGATCGCCGTGTTCGGCATGCGCATCGTCTTCCCGCTGCTGATCGTCGTGATCGCCGCCAACATCGGGCCGATCGACGCCCTGGTCCTGGCGGCCTCGCGCCCCGAGGAATACGCCCGCATCATGAACGAGGCGCATCTGCCGATCGCCGCGTTCGGCGGGACATTCCTGATGATGGTCGGCCTGAAATTCTTCTTCGATCATGATAAGGACGTTCACTGGATCAAGACCGTGGAGCGCGGCATGTCGCGTTTCGCCACGATCAAGGGCATCGAGATCGCCTTCGTGCTCTTGTTGATCCTGGTGTTCTCGTCTTTCCTTCACGGCGAGGAAGCCACCACATTCGTCTATTGCTCGATCTACGGTCTCCTGACCTTCCTTGCGGTCGAGCTGGTTGGCGGGTTGCTCGACGCGTCGCAGCAGACGATGAGTGCTGCGGCCAAAGGCGGCCTTGGCGCCTTCATCTATCTGGAGGTGCTGGACGCCAGCTTCTCCTTCGACGGTGTGATCGGCGCTTTCGCCCTGACGCAGAATCTCTTCGTCATCGCCATCGGTCTCGGCATCGGCGCCATGTATGTGCGCTCGATGACGATCATGCTGGTGGAGAAGGGTACGCTCGCCGAATATCGCTACCTGGAGCATGGCGCCTTTTACGCCATCCTGATCCTGTCTGTGATCATGTATTGCCAGACGCTCATGCACATCCCGGAAGTCATCACCGGTCTCGGTGGTGCGGCCCTGATCGGCATTTCCTTGTGGTCCTCGATCCGCCACAACAGGCGCGAAGTGGCCGACCACCGCGAACAGACCCACGCCGGAGCGTAACGCTTCTGGTTAACCCAAAAAGAAACCCGCCAATCATGCGATTGGGGGGTTTTTTAAATGGATGTCACTTTTAGCCAATGGACCTTTGGCGCGCTAGATAAGCGCGCGGGTCCGCTTTAGCCGCGCTTGACGGAATTGAAATTCTTCGGATCGATCCCGAGAGTATGGAGATCGCGGTCCAGCGGACGGCGATGGCCTTCAACAGCCGCGGCTGCGGCCGTGGCCGCGCCAAAGATGGCGATGGCATTACCGAAGAAGCCTCGGGCAGGTTTACGAAGGGCGGACATCTCTTTTACTCACTTTCTGGTCTGGTTGATCGTGTTTCATTCGATGGGTGGAAGATGATCCTTTGGGCATCGCTTTACAATGCACAGGAATTCATCCCAGCCATGCAAATAAGAAAGGCCCGGTTAACATCAGCTAACCGGGCCTTTCCCTGACGGTCTTGGGAGGAACGTCAATCTTCGCTTGCGGCGAGTTGGGCGAGTACCTCGCCGCGACCTCGAGCCCGCAGGATCAGCGGGATGATCAGGGCGGCTGCGGCAATCACCAGGAGAACGGCGGCGACCGGCGAGGTGAACAGCACCGTGACATCGCCCTGGCTGATCGACAGCGCCCGCCGGAGCTGTTGTTCCGCCAGCGGCCCCAGAATGAGACCGACGACCACAGGTGCGATCGGATAGCCGAAGATGCGCATGACATAACCGAGCACACCGAAGGCGAGCAGCATGCCGAGTTCGAATACCGACGGGTTGGCTCCAATCGTGCCGAGCGTCGCAAACAGCAGAATGCCGGCATAGAGCCATGGCTTCGGGATCGTCAGAAGCTTCACCCAAAGGCCGACCAGCGGCAGGTTCAACACCAGGAGCATGAAGTTGGCGATCAGCAGGCTGGCGATCAGGCCCCAGACGAGCTGCGGATTGGTCGCAAACAAGAGCGGGCCGGGCTGCAGCCCGTATTGCTGGAAGCCGGCGAGCATGATCGCCGCGGTCGCCGTGGTCGGCAGGCCGAGCGTCAGAAGCGGTACCAGCGTCCCGGCTGCCGAGGCGTTGTTGGCCGCTTCCGGACCAGCGACACCCTCGATGGCGCCGTTGCCGAATTCTTCCGGATGCTTGGTCAGCCGTTTTTCGGTGGCGTAGGAGAGGAACGTACCGATTTCAGCACCGCCCGCCGGCATCGCACCGATCGGGAAACCGATCGCTGTTCCGCGCAGCCACGCCTTCCAGGAGCGGGCCCAATCCTGTCTGTTCATCCAGACGGATCCCTTGACCGCTTCGACCTTGTCGGGGCCGAGATCACCCTGTGCGGCGATATAGAGAGATTCGCCGATGGCGAACATCGCGACCGCCAGCGTCGTCACTTCGATCCCGTCGAGCAGGTCGGGAACGCCGAAGCTCATGCGCGTCTGGCCGGTCAGCTGGTCGATGCCGATGATGGCAAGCGCAAAGCCGATGAACAGCGATGTCAGCCCGCGCAGCGTCGAATCGCCGAATGCCGAGGAGACGGTGACGAAGGCAAGCACCATCAGCGCGAAATATTCCCGCGGACCGAAAACAAGCGCCAGCTTGACGACGAAAGGCGCAATGAAAGCGAGCGCGACGGTCGCGATAAGGCCCGCGACGAACGAGCCGATCGCCGCCGTCGCCAATGCCGGTCCGCCGCGCCCGGCCCGAGCCATCTTGTTGCCTTCGAGCGCGGTGACGATCGATGAACTTTCGCCCGGTGTGTTGAGGAGAATGGAAGTCGTCGAACCGCCATACATGCCGCCGTAGTAGATGCCGGCGAACATGATCAGCGAGCCGCCCGGGTCGAGCTTGTAGGTGACCGGCAGGAGCAGTGCCACGGTGAGTGCCGGGCCTATGCCGGGCAGAACCCCGACGGCGGTGCCGAGCGTCACGCCGATCAGCGCGTAGAGAAGGTTCATCGGCTGGGCGGCGACGAGCAGGCCCTGCAACAGGAAATCGAATGTGTTCATGTCAGGGCCTTACCAAAACAGGTGTTCGAGCGGACCGGCGGGCAGCGACAGTTGCAGCAGCCCGGCAAAGACCAGCCAGACGGCGAGACAGAGCGCGATGCCGATCGGAATCGTCATCCACAGCTTGCGCTTGCCGAAGGCGGCCGCCGTTGCGGCAAAGAGCAGCCCGGTCGCGATCGAAAAACCGAGTATTTTCAAAAGCAGCATCTGTGCAGCAAGTCCGCCGACGATCCAGACGACAGGCCCGAACTGCTGCCGGTCACGTGCCGGAAAATCACCCCGGAGCGCTTCAAAAACGGTCCAGACCGCCAAGATCAGCAATCCGCCGGCGATCACGAACGGGATGGTGGCTGGACCGATGCCGGAGTATCCGCCCATGCTCGCAAGCCGCGACGCATCCCAGAAGATCAGGCCGCCCAGGGCCGCGAGGAAGACGGCGATGACAAGCGCCGCCCTGTCAGGGCGGCGTGTCTCCGTCGAAGGGGTGTGACCCTTGCTCATTTTACCAGACCAATGTCCTTGAGGACGGCTTCGGTCGCCGAAATGTCCTTGGTGAGTTGCTCCTTGAAGGCATCACCGGCGAGATAGGTATCCTGCCAGCCCTTGGTCTTCAGGGTTTCCTGCCAGCCGGCGGACTTGACCAGCTTCTCGATGTCGGTGGAAACGGCAGCCTTCTGCTCGTCGGTCAGACCGGGAGCCGCGGCAACCATGCGCCAGTTCTGCACCACCACGTCAAGACCGCTCTCCTTGATGGTCGGCGCGTCGATACCGGGGATACGCTCGGCGCTCGAAACGGCGAGAAGACGAAGCGTGCCCGATTTCACCTGCGATTCAAATTCGCCATAGCCGGAAATGCCGGCCGTCACCTGGCTGCCGAGAATGGCGGCCAGCGCTTCGCCACCGCCGGAGAACGCAATGTAGTTGATCTTGGTCGGATCGACACCCGCAGCCTTGGCGATAAGGCCGACTGCGATATGATCGGTACCGCCGGCAGAGCCGCCGCCCCAGGAGACAGCCCCCGGATCCTTCTTCAGTGCTTCGACCAGATCGCCGAACGTCTTCAGTGGCGAATCCGCCGGAACGACGATCGCTTCGTACTCGCCGGTCAGGCGCGCAATCGGAGTGACATCATTCAACGTCACCGGCGAGTTGTTGGTGAGGATGGCGCCGACCATGACATAACCGCCGACGATCAGAGCGTTCGGGTTGCCCTTGGACTGGCTGGCGAACTGCGCAAGGCCGATGGTACCGCCGGCGCCCGGGACGTTCTGTACCTGGACGTTGCCGGAAATGCCTTCCTGCTGCATCACGCTCTGGATCGAACGGGCGGTCTGGTCCCAGCCGCCGCCGGGGTTCGCCGGTGCGATGATGGTGTAGTCCGCGGCAAAGGCCGGCAGGGCGAGAGCGCCGGCGAGAATGGATGCCAGAAAAAACTGTTTCAAGATTAGTCCTCCGTCAGGCGCGCTCTTTGATCTGGCGCGCAGTGTTCATCTTTGCGGACGGGGGCTTGGCTCACTCTGGATCGGGCGCGCGTTCGCTTTTTGGGCTAAACGACGCCGGGTCTGGTGAATTTCCTCCCATACGCCTCGATCATCCGCCTCCACGGATGATGAAGAACTGCAAGGCACCACAGGAAGCTGTCATCTACCTGACATCGAGCGGAACCTTGCCTGAATAATCTCCGCTAATTTTGCGGCTTCGTCTACTGGAGCCGCAAAACTTCGTTCCAGCGGGCGATCAGCCGCGCCCGCTTGACCTGATCGAGATAAACCATCAGCCCTGGACTGACCGGAACCGGCCGCAACTGCCCGCCCAGCATCTCCCGCATCGTATTGGCGGTGTTGGCGCCTGCGACATCCGGGCTGACGGCGGGTATCTGCAATTCCCGCGCCATGATCGTCTGACCTTCCTTCGACATGAAGAATTCCAGGTAGCGCCGCCCGAGTTCCGGCGAGGCGGCCGCCTGCGGCACCAGGCCGATGCGCGACATGACGACGGTATAATCCCGCGGCAGGACGATGCCGACATCCGGGTGACGCGAGGCCCAGTCGGCCGCATAGGAACCGAGGATATTGTAGCCGAGCACGAAGCGGCCGTCGGAGACCCGCTCGAGAATGGCCGAACTGGTGGAGTAGAGTTTTACGCCGGCAGCACCCATCGTCTGGATCACCGACCAGATATCGCCGAACTGCTCCTGGTCGCGCGCCATGAACAGAAAACCGACGCCGGATCGCTCGATATCGTAAGTACCGATCTTTCCATAGACCGCGCTTCCGTGACGCTTGAGATAGTCGACGAACTCGGCCCGCGTCGAGGGCGGTTTCTCCTTGGTGAAGCTTGGCTTGTGATAGACGAAGACCGCCGGCTCAAAGGTCAGCGCATAGGCCGTGTTGCGCCAATTGGCCCATTCCGGCCAGCGGGCGCTCATCGGCAGGTCGCTGCGCTGGGCGTAGCCGTCATTGCTGAGCTTGACCTGCAGGTCCATCGCCGACGAAAAGGCGAAGTCCGCGGTCTTTTCGCCCGCATCGGTCTCCTTGACGATCCGGTCGTAGATCTCGCCCGTCAGCATATCTTCGTAGCGCACTGCCACATCGGGATTGGCCGCCTGGAAACCGACGATCATCGGCCGCGCCAGAGGCTCGTCGAGTGAGGAATAGACAACGACGATCGGCGCGTTGGAATTGCCCGAGAGCGCCGGAAACACGACCGGCTCGGCAGTGGCTGGCAGGGAAAATCCGTAGAGAACGCTAAGACAGAGAAGCAAACGCATAAAACGATATTGCCGCAGCGACGGCCCGTTCACAAGCGGAAGGACGGCCGCTAGAGTGCATCAGGGAGACATCGGATTTGCGGATACTACTGGTCGAGGACAATAAGGCGCTTTCGGAAGGGCTTGTCGCCATTCTGCGCGGCAGTGGCTATGCCGTCGACGTTGTTTGCGACGGCGCATCGGCCGACGCGGTGATCGCAACCGAAAATTTCGATCTCGTCATCCTCGACCTGACCCTGCCGGAAATGGACGGGCTCGATGTGCTGCGCTCGATGCGCTCCCGTCAGAACAAGGCGGCGGTACTGATCCTGACGGCGCGCGGGACGCAGGAGGAGAAGATCCGCGGGCTCGATCTGGGCGCTGACGACTACATGATCAAGCCCTTCGACGTCAGCGAATTCGAGGCCCGGGTTCGGGTGCTGCTGCGCCGGCAGGCCGGGCTTCGCTCCTCCCTCGTCAGCTACGGCAAGGTGTCCCTGGACCTCAACTCCCGCACCTTTTCCGCCGGCGGCATCACCGTCGATATTCCGGCCCGCGAGCTTGGCCTCTTGGAGATCCTGTTCATGCGCGCCGGAAAGGTCGTCGCCAAGGAGGCGATCATCCAGTCGCTGACGGCTTTCGACGATGACCTCAGCGCCAACGCGATCGAGCAATATGTCAGCCGGCTGCGCAAGCGGCTCGCGCCGCATGGGCTGACGGTCCGCACGGCCCGCGGCATCGGCTACTATCTCGACAAGATGGCGGACGGCTGATGCCGCGGGCCGCCTATTCGCTGCGCCGCAGGCTGCTTGCCTGGCTGCTGATCTCGACCGTCGTCATTGGATGCCTAGCGTTGATCGACACCTATCGCGAGGCGGTGAAGACGGCGAATGTCGTCTCTGATCGCGTACTTGCCGGCTCGGCTCTGGCGATTGCCGAGCGGGTCGTGGTTGCGGAAGACGGTTCGCTGGAAGTGGACATTCCCTACGTCGCGCTGGAAATGCTGACCTCGGCGGCGCAGGACCGCGTCTTCTACCGGGTCGACGGGCCGCCCGGCCGGTTCATCACCGGCTATCAGAACCTGCCCTCGATCAGCGACATGGGGGGCCAGTCCGCGGTCTATGCCGATGCGCAGTTCCGCGGAGAGCCGATCCGGGTCGCGGCGTTGGAGCGCTCGGCGTCCACCGGCATCAACTCCGTCCCCTTCGTCGTCACCGTCGCCGAAACCACGATCGCGCGGCGGCAATTGACGCAGGCCATTCTCCTGCGTTCGGCGCTGCGCCTGCTGATGATGATCCTCGGCGCAGCAGGGATCGTCTGGGTCGCGGTGACCTTTTCGCTGCGACCGCTCTATCGCCTCGGCGACGCGATTGCCGAGCGCAGCCCTGATGATCTGCACCCAATCGATCAATCGGTGCCGAGCGAAGTCGAGGGGCTGGTCGAGACCGTCAATTCCTTCATGGTGCGGCTGCAGTCGGCGCTCGATGCACTCCGGCATTTTTCCGGCAATGCCAGCCACCAGTTGCGCACGCCGCTTGCAATCATCCGCACCCAGCTTGCCCTTTCCGCTCGCGCCACGACGCTGGGGGAGGCACAGGCCGCAGCGCGCAAGGGCGACGAGGCGGTGGCGCATGCCGAACGCATCCTCGCGCAACTGCTGCTGATGGCCAAGATCGACGCCGCCGGCTCGGCGGAACCACAACCGCTCGGGATCATCGATCTGATGTCACTGGCGCAGGAGATCACCGGCGATCGCGTGCCCGGTGCCGGCGACGCGGGCGTCGATCTCGGCTTCGAGGGTGAGGGCAGGGCGCTGATCCGCGCCGAACCCCTCCTGATCGGCGAGCTTCTGCGCAACCTGATCGAAAACGCCATCGCCTATGCCGGCAAGGGCGCGGAAGTAACCGTTCGCGTGGAAAATGAAGAGGGCACCGTCCGGCTCGACGTCGAAGACAACGGCCCGGGCATCCCACCGGAGAACCGGCAGGTCGTGCGCCAGCGTTTCGCGCGCGGCGGACGCGGCGAAGCACCAGGAATGGGATTGGGACTTCCGATCGTCGAAGAAATCGCCGGTCTGTTCGGCGGACATCTCACGCTGGGCGAAGGGCCGGATGGCAAGGGGCTGAAAGCCTCTGTGACTTTTCCGGCAGCGATATCCGCCTAGCGGCGGCGACCCCTCATCAGCGAGGTCGTTTCACGGGTCTGAACGAGAAGGATCGCGTTCCAGATCATCTGGACCAGACTGCGATCAGACGGGCTCGACAGCTTGCGCTGCGAAAACATGATAAGCTCCATAGGATTGTTGCGAGGATCACATGTCATCCCTGCCGGTATTTCTCCAGAGCAGCAAAGGCAAACCTGCCTTGCGCGGCAAGCATGGCAGAAAAACAGAAATTTCAGCCTTCCATTATACGCGATGCAGCAAGTAAAGCTGCACGATATATTTCTGCAGTCGTCGGTAATTGCCTTCCGATTCAATGGTTTTACGGAAACGGACGTCGCCCATTGATACCCGCAGCTTTTCTCATCTCAAAAGAAAAAGTGACGCGGCGTAATCAGCTGTGCGGTCTGTGCAGGAGCGACCTTCCTTTGTCTTTGGTCCAAATGGCTTTTCGCGTTTGCTCATGCGATGTTGCGCCAAAACAGACGGGAGAAAACCATGACGGATCATTTCAGGGCGCTGGTGATCGAGGAGCGCGACGGCAAACCGGTCAGCGGCTTCAAGGACCTGACGCTTTCGGACCTGCCGGATCACGATGTGCTGGTCGAGGTGCTGTTTTCGACGCTCAATTACAAGGATGGCCTCGCCATTTCCGGCAAGGGCCGTATCGCCCGTCGCATGCCGATGGTGGCCGGCGTCGATCTCGCCGGCATCGTCGTCTCATCCCGTAATCCGGACTGGAAGCCGGGCGACAAGGTGGTGGTCAACGGCTGGGGCATGTCGGAGACCGAATGGGGCGGCTATACCCGTTTCCAGCGGCTGAAACCGGAATGGCTGACACGCCTGCCGGACGCCTTCAGTCTCGAACAAAGCATGGCGATCGGCACCGCCGGCTATACCGCCGCCCTTGCCATTGATGCGCTGGAACGATGGGGCAGAATCAAGACGGATGATCGCGAGGTTCTCGTCACGGGTGCCGCCGGCGGTGTTGGCTCTGTCGCCGTAACGCTCCTTGCCAGACGCGGCTACAGGGTGACGGCATCGACGGGACGCCCGGAAACCCACGACTATCTCGCTACGCTCGGTGCAACCGGCTTTGTCGATCGGGCCGAACTGGCGGAGAAGGGCGGCGCGCTGCAGAAGGAACGCTGGGCCGGCGTCATCGATTCCGTCGGCTCGATGACGCTTGCCAATGCGCTGGCGCAGACCGTTCAGAACGGCGCGGTGACCGCCTGCGGCCTTGCCGGCGGCGCCGACCTGCCCGCAACGGTGATGCCGCATATCCTGCGCGGCGTTGCCCTGCTCGGCATCAATTCGGTGACGGCGTCGCATACGGAACGCGACAAGGCCTGGGCGATCCTGTCGGAAAGCCTCGATCGCACGCTTCTCGCGGCGATGACGACGGTCGAGCCGCTGTCGGACCTGCCGCAACTGGCCGACGACATCGTCGCCGGAAAGATCCGCGGCCGCGTCGTCATCGACGTGGCTCGCTACAGCGCCACGCGTCAAACCTGACGCGCAAAGGACGCTGTAGCTATTTGAAACTGCTGCATAATTTTATCCTGAAACCGATTCCGATTTAAGGAATTATGCAGTGGGCTGACGGCGGTCTCCTGACTGTTCGATATCGGGTGCCTTGGTCGTCAACACGAAGGCGTCAGAATGTCGGCGGCGTGTTGATCCACAAGAGCACCGTCTCGCCGTCATGTCGGTTCGACCAGGCGTGATGGCGGCGGCTGTCGAAATAGAGCGAATCACCGGCCTTCAGGTCGTGGAACTGATCGGAATCGAGCACGAACTCCACGCGTCCAGACAGCACATAGACGAACTCCTCGCCCTCATGCTTGTAGGCACCCTCGCTGGAGGCGCCGGGTTCGAGCACGAAACGATGGCAGTCCATCTGGTTGCGGCCCTCGGCAAGAAGCTGAACCGTCACGCCCGGCGTGGTGCGCGGCCAAGTCCGCCATTCGCCCGAACGGACGAGCGCACGGACCTCCGGCTCGTCCTCGCCGGACAGGCTGGAAACCGTCGTACCGAAATATTCGGCAAGATTGTGCAGCACGGCGACGGAAACACCCTGCGAGGTGCGCTCCAGCGTCGAGAGGACGGATGCCGCAATGCCGATATCGCCGGCCACCTGCTCGAGGGTCTTGCCTGCCGCGCGCCGCAGGCTCCTGAGCTTGCGTCCGACCTGCGATACCGGACTTGCGTCTGCGGCAGCGGCGGCGTCATCGGGCTCGCCGGCTTCCGCCTCGAGCGCTTCGCGAATGGCTGCCGGATTGAAGCCGCGCTCGGCGCGGAACCAGGAGACGCGCTTCAGATGGGCGACATCGCTTTCACTGTATTGCCGATGCCCGGTGGCGGAGCGCTCCGGCACCACCAGCCCCTGCGTCTCCCAGAGCCGCAAGGTCGATGCCGAGACGCCGGCAAGCCGGGCTGCCTCCGCGACCTTGTACCGAACTGGGATGGCATCGCTCATGGGCCATCACGCGAAATTCTCATGCCGTCAATGTTCCAGATCGTGAAACAGGTCTTCGCCACTGTCGAGATGGCGCTGATCTCGATCGCGGGGAAGCACAGGCTCGCTTTCTGGCACCCTCAGTTCGAAAGGCAGGCGCTTCTCTTCGGCGATGCGCAGCATCAACAGGCGGATAGCGTCGGAAACCGAAAGCCCCATGGCGTCCAGCGCGGCAATGGCTTTCTGTTTTGTTGCGGAATCGATGCGGGCACGGATAATGGCATCAGCAGTCATGGCATCATTCTCCTATTGCTACGCGCTACAATGATGCGGCACCAACCCAAAGAGGCCCGTCGAGCTCGGCTGCGAAAATCTGTGCTCGAAGGATCAGAAAAATATCCGTTCAGCGCTCGCGCATCAATGTAGCCACACATACCGCCCAGTGACAAGAAAAAGCATCAGAAATTGCTGCACTTCCAGTCATGATATTTAATTTGCAAACTTACAGAAAAAATATAGGATTTGCAAAATTATTCCTCGCACCCCAGGATGACTACCGTGACCAGTTTGACCGATCGCAAGAATGCAGCCATTTCCCGCGGCGTGGGCATGACCACGCAGATCTATGCAGACCGCGCGGAAAATTCCGAAATCTGGGACAAGGAAGGCAATCGCTACATCGATTTTGCCGCCGGCATCGCCGTGGTCAACACCGGCCACCGCCATCCCCGCATCATCGAGGCTGTCAAGGCGCAGATCGATCGCTTCACCCACACCTGCCACCAGGTCGTGCCCTATGAAAGCTACGTTCACCTCGCGGAGCGCCTCAATGCGCTGGCGCCCGGCAATTTCGCCAAGAAGACAATCTTCGTCACCACGGGTGCCGAGGCCGTTGAAAATGCGGTGAAGATCGCCCGCGCCGCCACCGGCCGCCAGGCCATCGTTGCCTTTGGCGGCGGCTTCCATGGCCGCACCTTCATGGGGATGGCGCTGACGGGCAAGGTTGTCCCCTACAAGATCGGCTTCGGCGCGATGCCGGGCGATGTCTTCCATGCCCCGTTCCCGATCGAGCTGCATGGCGTCAGCGTCGAGCAGTCGATCGCCGCCCTGAAGAAGCTGTTTGCCGCCGATGTCGATCCGGCCCGTGTCGCCGCCATTATCCTGGAGCCGGTACAGGGCGAAGGCGGCTTCTATCCGGCGCCCGCATCCTTCATGCGCGCCCTTCGCGAAATCTGCGACCAACACGGTATTCTCCTGATCGCCGACGAGGTGCAGACCGGCTTTGCGCGAACCGGCAAGCTGTTTGCCATGGATCACCACGACGTTGCAGCCGATCTGATGACCATGGCAAAGAGCCTCGCCGGCGGCTTTCCGCTTGCTGCGGTCACCGGCCGTGCGGAAATCATGGATGCGCCGGCACCGGGCGGCCTCGGTGGTACCTATGGCGGCAGTCCAATCGGCATCGCCGCCGCCCATGCCGTTCTCGACATCATAGAGGATGAAAAGCTTTGCGAGCGCGCCGAGCAACTCGGCAGCCGCCTCAAGCAGCGCCTCGCCGCCATCCGCGAACAGGCGCCGGAAATTGTCGATATCCGCGGCCCCGGCTT
Organism: Hyphomicrobiales bacterium; assembly: GCA_900474095.1. Classification (GTDB taxonomy): domain Bacteria; phylum Pseudomonadota; class Alphaproteobacteria; order Rhizobiales; family Rhizobiaceae; genus Pararhizobium. Next base: position 78,612 of record UCOA01000035.1, read on the forward strand.
CATGAATGCCGTCGAGTTCAACGACGTAAAGACCAATCTGCCAAGCGCCGATTTTGCCAACCGGGTGCGCCTCATCGCGCTGGAGAAAGGGCTCATCCTCTTGACCTGCGGCGTCCACGGCAACGTCATCCGATTCCTCGCGCCGATCACCATCCAGGACGAGGTCTTCGCCGAGGCGCTCGACATTCTCGAAGCGTCGATCATCGAAGCGCGGGCCTGATGCGGACGGGATGTTATTGAAAATTACATCGGGCGGCCGTTCTCCCGCTGCCCGATGGACCCTGCCGTGTTTATCGGCTATCGGCATCGTCCCGCGACGACATATGCCGCACCGCGCCCTCGATGCGTGGATCGCCAGAAAGGATCACCGATGATCTTTACCGAGACGCTGATCGCCCATGTGAAGGAGCCGCATTTGCTCGGGCTGGTCAATGCGACCGGAGCGGCTGCTGCCAGCTTCGATGTCCGCAATCCGTCGAACGGAACATTGCTCGCGACCTTGCCCGATATGGGCGTGGCGGAAACACGTACTGCCATAGACGAGGCCTATGCGGCCCAGTTTCCCTGGGCCGAGCGCCCTGCCGGCGACCGCAGCGCCATTCTTCGCTGCTGGCATGACCTCGTCATTACCTACATCGACGATCTTGCGGCTATCCTGACCGCCGAAATGGGCAAGCCGCTGCCCGAATCCCGCTCCGAACTGCAGCACGCGGCCGCTTATATCGAGTGGTATGCGGAAGAGGCCAAACGCATCTACGGCGAGACCATTCCCGCGCCCTCGACCGACCGTCGCATGCTGGTGATCAAGCAGCCGGTCGGCGTCGTCGGCACCATCACACCCTGGAACTTCCCCGCCTCGATGGTCGCGCGCAAGATTTCGCCGGCGCTCGCCGTGGGCTGCACCGTCATCCTCAAGCCTGCGGAACAGACGCCGCTCATCGCGCTTGCCATGCATGCGCTGGCGATCCGCGCCGGTTTTCCAAAGGGCGTCTTTAATCTCATCCTTGCCTCGCAGGGCGATGCGATCGGTCGCGAACTCTGCGCCAACCCCAGGGTGCGCAAGATCAGCTTCACCGGCTCGACCGAAGTCGGCCGCATCCTGATGCGGCAATGTTCCGACCAGATCAAGAAGATCAGCCTCGAACTCGGCGGCAGCGCACCCTTCATCGTGTTCGACGACGCCGACATCGATGCGGCCGTTGATGGCGCCATCCAGGCGAAATACCGCAATGCCGGCCAGACCTGCACCTCGGCAAACCGCATTTACGTCCAGAGCGGCGTCCACGACGAGTTCGCCCGAAAGCTGGCAGCACAGGTCGGCAAGCTCTCGGTTGGCGACGGCTTTACGGCTGGTGTCACGATCGGCCCGCTGATCGATGAGCGGGCTATACAAAAGGTCGAAATGCATGTGAATGATGCTACCGCAAAAGGCGCGACCCTTCTTTGCGGCGGAAACCGCGTGGCCGGCGCCTTTTTCGAGCCGACCGTACTGTCCAATGTCGACAAGAGCATGCTGGTCGCCTGTGACGAGACCTTCGGCCCCGTCGCGCCGATCATCCGTTTCGAAACTATGGAAGACGTCATTCTGCAGGCGAACGACACGATCTATGGCCTTGCCGCCTATTTCTACGCGACCGAACTGAAGAAGGTCTGGCGTGTGGCCGAAGCGCTGGAATACGGGATGATCGGCATCAATACTGGCCGCATGTCCTCAGAAGCCGCCCCTTTCGGCGGTCTCAAACAATCCGGCATCGGCCGCGAAGGCTCCCGCCACGGCGCGGAGGACTATCTGGAAATGAAATATCTCTGCATGGGGAATATTTGAGGAGCAGGTCAATGCATCGCTGAGGGTCGGGCAAGGCCCAGCTTCATTGCGGCCGCATGCAATCTCTTGTCGCGCGTCCAAAGCTGACTTCTGGCCGTGAGGCGCAAAGAAGCCAAGAGATGTGCGTCGACATAGCCGATGCCCAAACCAAAGAGTTCATTTTGATCAACAAGTCGAAGCACCTCGACCGGGGAGGCAAGGCGACTGCTCGGAAGTTCACCCAGCATTCCAAGGATAGTGGACCGATTGCGAAGCGTCCCAAGAGCGATTTCGCCAATGATGTACGGATGCATCAACAAGTTGCGCTGCAAAAGCAGATCTGTCACTTCAGGTTCGTTCATCCGTAGATGGTCAATCCAAATCGAGGTGTCGATTAGAACCATGACGGTTTATTTCGACGCTCGACGGCGTGGAATGTACTCAAGATCCGGCTCACTGCCTCCGAGTAAGGCCAGCCTCTGCGCTGCTTCACGTTCTATCAAGGATTTAAGCGCCTCGCGAACAAGGGCGCCTCTTTCCTCAATACCCGTCAATTCCTGAGCTCGGGCAAGCAACTCATCATCCAGAACTATCGTCGTGCGCATTGTCCTTCTCCGTTATGCGCATCAAATCTATCATCGAATGATGCTCATTTCAATGCAGCCGGTCTCATCCCGATCTCTGCCAGAACCTCCTGCGTATGCTCGCCAAGCCGTGGCGCACCGCGTTCAAGCACCAGTTTCGAACCTGAAAACGCAATCGGCGTGCGCACACCCGGCGCCATTCCCGAAGCTGACCCGGTGTGCGGCGTATCGATCCGCATGCCGCGATGAATGATCTGCGGATCGGCAAAGACGTCCGCCACCGTATTGATCGGCCCGCCGGGCACGCCGGCTGCCTCCAGCATGTCAAGCAGCGCGGCGCGGCTGAACGTTGCCGTCCGTGCGACGAGTTCCGGCGTCAGGCTGTCACGGTATTTCACCCGGGCTGCGTTGGTGAGGTAGCGCGGATCCGTTGCCAGGTCGTCCAATCCCAGCAGAGCGCAGAACTTGACGAACTGGCGGTCGTTGCCAACAGCGACGATCAGGTGGCCGTCCGAGACGGGAAAGACCTGGTAAGGCGCAATGTTCGGATGCGCATTGCCGAGCCGGCGGGGCGATTTTCCGGAGACCAGAAAATTCAGCGCCTGGTTGGCCAAAACGCCGGTCATGCTGTCGAACAGGGCCATATCGATCTGCTGGCCCGCGCCGGTGCGGTCGCGCATGTGAAGCGCTGCCTGCACGGCAATGACGCCGTAGAGCCCGGTGAAGATATCGGCAAAGGCGACGCCGATCTTCTGCGGCTCGCCATCCGGGTCGCCGGTCAGGTCCATGATCCCGCTCATGCCCTGTATGATATAATCGTACCCGGCGCGGTGGGCATAAGGGCCGTCCTGGCCGAAGCCGGTGACCGAGCAGTAGATCAGGCGCGGATTGATCTTTTTCATGCTTTCATAATCGAGCCCGTATTTCGCCAGGCCGCCGACCTTGAAATTCTCCAGAAGCACATCCGACTGCGCTGCCAGGCGCTGCACCGCCTCCTGGCCTTCTTCCGTGGTGAAATCGAGAACGACCGACCGCTTGCCGCGATTGCAGGCGTGGAAATAGGCGGCATCGAGGTGGCCGTCCTCACCTTCGACGAAGGGCGGACCCCAGGTGCGGGTGTCATCGCCTGCCGGGCTCTCCACCTTGATGACGTCGGCACCGAGATCGGCGAGCGTCTGCCCGATCCAGGGCCCGGCAAGGATGCGGGCCAGTTCGAGAACCTTCAGTCCCTTGAGCGGCGTTTCCATCGCCGCGCTCAGAAGAAAGCCTGCAGCCCGGTCTGGGCGCGGCCGAGGATCAGGGCATGCACGTCGTGGGTGCCTTCATAGGTGTTGACCGTTTCCAGGTTCACCATGTGACGCATCACCTGATAGTCCTCGGAAATGCCGTTGCCGCCATGCATGTCGCGCGCCGCGCGGGCGATGTCCAGCGCCTTGCCGCAATTGTTGCGTTTGACAAGCGAGATCATCTCCGGCGTCATGCGGCCCGCATCCATCAACTGCCCGACCCGAAGCGACGCCTGCAGTCCAAGGGCGATTTCCGTCTGCATGTCGGCAAGCTTCTTCTGGAAGAGTTGCGTCTGTGCGAGCGGTTTTCCGAACTGCTTGCGGTCGAGACCATATTGCCGCGCCGCATGCCAGCAGAATTCCGCCGAGCCGAGCACGCCCCAGGAAATGCCGTAACGCGCGCGATTGAGGCAGCCGAACGGGCCCTTCAAGCCCTCGACATTCGGCAGCAACGCATCCTCGCCAACCTCGACATTATCGAGCACGATTTCGCCGGTGATCGAGGCACGCAACGACAGCTTGCCGCCAATCTTCGGGGCACTCAGTCCCTTCATGCCCTTTTCCAGGACGAAGCCCCGGATCGCATTGCCATGCGCCTCGGACTTCGCCCAGACGACGAAGACGTCGGCGATCGGCGCGTTGGAGATCCACATCTTCGAGCCAACGAGCCGATAACCGCCCTCAGTCTTCACCGCCCGTGTTTTCATGCCGCCAGGATCCGAGCCGGCATCCGGCTCGGTCAGGCCGAAACAGCCAATCCACTCGCCGCTGATCAGCTTCGGCAGATACTTTTGCCGCTGCTCCTCGGAGCCATAGGCGAAGATCGGGTAGATCACCAGCGAGGACTGCACGCTCATCATCGACCGGTAACCGGAATCAACGCGCTCGATCTCGCGGGCAACCAGCCCGTAGGCTACATAGGAGGCACCGACGCCGCCATAGGCATCCGGCACCGTGACGCCGAGCAGCCCGAGTTCGCCCATTTCGCGGAAAATCGAGGGATCGGTCGTTTCGTTGCGATAGGCTTCTATCACGCGCGGCTGCAGCTTCTCCTGCGCATAGGCGCACGCCGTGTCGCGGATCATCCGCTCATCTTCGGAAACCTGATCCTCCAACAGAAAGGGGTCGTCCCACTGGAATTCCTGGTGAGCCATGTCCTCGTCCTCCACGCTTCCGTCTCGCAACGGTTATGGCAAGCCGTACCGAGTGACACAAACGAAAATGCGGCACTGCCTCATGCGCAGCCGGAATGCCGGGCAAACCGCTTGCCATCAAGGCCGACATCTTGAATATCGTAACGAAGATGCCGCGCGGAAGTCTCAATGCCCGAAAATCAACTTGAACGCTTCGCCCACAATCTCGACTGGAACCTGCTGCGCACCTTCGTCGTGCTGGTCGAGGAGGGCAGCATTACCGCCGCCGCCAACCGGCTGCTCCTGCAGCAGCCGGCAGTCAGCATGGCGCTGAAACGGCTGGAACTGACCGTCGGCCAGAAACTGATCGACCGCCGCCCCGGGCGCTTCGACCTGACGGAGGCCGGCGAGAAGCTGCATCGCCAATGCAAGGATATCTTCGCTGCCGTCGTACGGTTGCCAAACACGCTCGAGACCGCCGGCGAGGAGGTGACGGGCCATGTCAGAATCCATACGGTCAGCCATGTGCAGAATCCCGCCTGGGACAGCCGGCTTGAAAACTTCTTCCGCGCGTACCCGAAGGTGACGATCAGCGTCACCGTTGAAACGACGGTCAGCGTCATCAGCGCCGTCGAACGCAACATCGCAACCATCGGTCTCAGCGACGGTAATATCCCTGACGGGCTGAGCAAGGCTTTCCACATCCGCGAGCAATATGCGCTTTATTGCGGCCGCGGCCACAGGCTGTTCGGCGTCCGGGATGCTACGCTGAACGACCTTCGCGGCGATCCTTTCATCGCCTTCATTGCCGACGTTCTCGGCGGGCAGCACATGAACGCGATAACGGCGGTGCGCGCCATGGGCTCGTTCGGCCAGCAGGTGCGCGCCGTCTCTTGCAACGTCGAAGAGGTCATTCGCCTGATCGCGGCCAATATCGGTATCGGCATGCTGCCCTGCCATCTGGCGGCGCCGGAACTGGGGGCCGGCGCGCTTTGGCAATTGCCGCCCTATGACTTTCTGCCGGCCACGGACGTTTTCCGCATCTGGAATCAGAATGCCATCCTCAATCCCGCCGAAGCGGCTTTCCTCAAATATGTCGAGGACGTCGAGCCGCAAGACCTTAGTGCTGTGCATCAACAATATTAATAGCTGCCTTCGCCACTATAAATTTGAACAGCGGCTAAGTAGCCCATAAAGTCTCCGCACCAGGGCGCAAAAGAAGCCGGCGAAAATCTTCCGGAAAGCTGCGCCGATCAAGGGCGGAGCATAAACATATGCAGACTTTCGACGTGGCGATCGTCGGCGGCGGCATTGCCGGCTTGTCGCTCGCCTATTTCCTCGGCCCGCATCGCTCGACGGTAGTGCTGGAGCGGGAAACGGCGCTCGGGTATCACAGCACGGGCCGTTCCGCCGCCGAATTCGTGCTGCGTTACAATGCACCCGAGGTCTGTGCGCTCGCCGCGGTTTCCAAGGGCTTCTTCGACAGCCCGCCAGATGAATTCTTTGACATTTCGCTCCTGAAGCAGCGTGGCGGCGTTGTGATCGCCAATACTGAGAAGGCTTCACGACTGGAGGATATGTTTCGCGCCGAACTCAGCTTCACGCCGGAACTCGAACCGCTGGACGAGGAGGAATTACTGCAGCGGGCGCCGATTCTGAAACCCGGCTATGCGGCCGCTGCCTTCTACGATCCGAACTTCTGGGATATCGAGGTCGAGAGCCTTCTGCAGGGCTATGTCAAGGGCGCGCGGCGCCATGGCACGGAAATCCGGGAGCACCACGATGTAAGGTCGGCCCGGCATGACGGGAACGCTTGGATCATCGAGACCTCTGCAGGCACCGTGCGGGCAAAAATTGCCGTCAACGCGGCAGGCGGCTGGGCCGATCCGGTGGCGGAGATCTTCGGCCTAAAGCCACTCGGCATCGTTCCGCATCGCCGCACGGCAATTACCGTCGACCTGCCCGAGGGCATCGATGCATCGAGCCTGCCGGTGATCAACGAGATCGACGAGGACTTCTACATGAAACCGGATGCCGGCCGGCTCTTGGCTTCGCCTGCCGACGCGACCCCTTGCGAACCGGGCGACGTGCAGCCGGAGGAGCTCGATATCGCCTGGGCAGCGCATTACGTCGAGGAGGCGACCACCGTTCCGGTGCGCCGCATCGCCAAGAGTTGGGCCGGCATGCGCAGCTTTTCGCCCGACAAGCTGCCGGTCATCGGCTTTGCCCCGGAGCATCCCGATTTCTTCTGGCTAGCCGGCCAGGGCGGCTACGGTATTCTGACCTCCCCGGCGCTCGGAGCCCTGACTGCGAGCCTGTTGATCTGTAATCCCCTGCCGGACGGCGTCAGTGCGCAGGCCGCGAGGCAATTCCACCCGATAAGATTTCGAACCTAGGGCCCTCGGCAAGACTCCTGCCTGATTTTTCAGCCTCGCCGCCCTTCCCGCAATCTGGCAAATTCGGAAAAACCTCGGAACGATTGCCGGGACGCGACCGTTGTAAGCGCGAACCCTTCCCTCTGATTTCAAAAGGAGCCGGCGAAATGCCTTTCATCGACAAATCGAAAGTCCTCATTCTTGCGACGCATGGCTATGAGCGCTCGGAACTCCGCGTACCGCTGGAAGAATTGAAGAAGCGCGGCGCGCAGGTGAAAGTCGCGTCCACGAAGAAGGAACCTATCAAGAGCTGGGACAAGAAGAACTGGGGCGACACGGTCGACGTCGACCTCCTGGCCAAGGATGTGAAGATCGACGATTTCGATGCGCTGGTCCTGCCCGGAGGCCAGATCAACCCCGATATCCTGCGCCATGACGAGGACGCCATGCGTGTCGTCAAGGAATTCGTCAAATCCGGCAAGGTCGTAGCGGCCATCTGCCACGCGCCGTGGCTGCTGATCGAGGCCGACGCCGTGCGGGGCCGCAAGGCGACCTCCTATATCTCGATCAAGACCGATATGAAAAACGCTGGCGCCAATTGGTCGGATGAACCCGTCGTTACTGACAAGGGGATCATCACCTCCCGCAACCCGGGCGACCTTCAGCCTTTCGTCAACAAGATCGTCGAGGAAATCGAGGAAGGCCGCCACGAAACGCGCGCCGCCTGAGCATCTCCGACGAGAAACACGGCAATAGCCGATAGGCGTCTTTCTGCTCAGAGAGAAAACCGACCGTAACGGCCATTGCTGTAGACAAGCGAGTGACCCTCGCCGGCAACGATCGAGACGACGCGGCCGAGAATGATGGCGTGGCTGTGCCGCTCGATCACCTCGTCGACCTCGCAGTCGATGCCGGCCAGCGCGCCGCGCAGAACGGAAGCGCCGCTGGCGAGCGTGAACCATTCGGCCCCATCATACCGCTCGGCACCTTTCAGTCCGCCCTTGCCGGCGAAGCGGTCGGCAACCTCCTGCTGGTCGACGGAAAGGATATTGACGCAGAAATGGCCATAGCGGTTGATCACCGGCCAGCTGGAAGAGCCGCGGTTGATATTGACGATCATCGTCGGCGGATCAACGGAAAGCGCCGTCGCCGACGTCACGGTCGCGCCGGTGCGCTCGTCACCGACCCCGGCGGTGATGACGGATACGCCGCCCGACATCCGCCGCATGGCCGCTTTCAGCGCGTCCTGATCAGCCACATGCTCGAAGGGTTGTTCCCGTGTCGAGGCGACCCGGTCGATCGAATTTCGCAAGGCAAGGTTCATGCGCGTCCACTCTTTTGCCGTTTCGTCCAGGGAATTTACGCACGGAAAGTCCGGTTTTCTCAAGCAAAGAACGCCCGCAGACGCTCCCGAAGCCGGATCGATTTTTCAATCATCATTAAATTTATAGATTATATTATTTTACCGCAGGCACGGGATTTTGCGACAGTGATGTGCTGCCGAAATGCAGCCTTCAGCAATAAGGCATGATTTTCATAGACTATTGACAGCATCACCAATTGTGGCAGGATTGTGTTAACGCCCGTTAATAAATTCAAGGGAGCGGAGAACGAATGTTTTATCACGGTGGAATGACACTCGGTTATCTGACGCCTCCGGCTAAGCCGGAAAAAACTGTTCGCGTTGAAGTAGCGTCGCACAAGGACCGGGAGGAAACCACCGACATCGAGCAGCAATGCGATCAGGAACTGAGCCGCGCGTTTCTTACGCCTTGGCACCTTTTCTACTGACCTTGTCGCTCATTTCCCAGCCTTATTCCGGCGGTTCAGCGGCTGAAGCAGACACACCCCGGCTATTGGTGGCAACACTGGAATACATGCCCGTGGTGCGGAATTCCGTCGGGCTCGCGCCGAAATAGCGTCTGAATACCTTGGCAAAATAGTTCGGATCCTCGAAGCCGGACATGATCGCCACTTCCTTCACCGACAAGTCCGCTGCCTTCGTCAGGAGCTTGGTCGCCCGCTGCAGCCGCTTTCGCAGCACGAACTCGGCTGGCGGCATGCCCTCGCTCGCCGCAAAGACGCGGGAGAAGTGTGCCCGACTGAGGCCAGAAACATCCGCGAGTTTCTCGACCGGAAGCGGATGCTCGAGATTGGCGATGATGTGGTCGATGACATACTGCATCGTCCGGTATTCCTGGCTGAACACCGGGTGCGCCCCGAACACGTCGTCATAAAGCGCCATCGCCGCCTCGTAGGCGATCGCTGACGCACTGCCCGGCGCATCGGCGCCGCCGGAAATCAGTCTCAGGCTGCAATCGGCCAGGTGCTCGATCGTCTCCGGCTTGAGAGTCAGGATCGGCCCGGTCGTCGTGAGAATGGCCTTGTGGATGCGCAGGGCTTCCTCGCCGTTCATCGAAATCCAGAAAAACTCCCAGCGGCCATTCTGTTCGAGCCAGTAGCGATGGTTGTGCGGCACGAGCACAAGCAAGGTCTCACCCTCGCGAACCCGGTAGTTGCGGCTCTCGTAGCGAAGATTGCCTGCGCCCGCGATCGTGTGCTGCAGCACGGTGAACGGTGTCTGGCCGCGTTTCCGGCCGTCCCAGTCATAGCTGGAATCCGTGCGGACCTCATAGCCCGTGCTGGTCGGCATGGTATGCAGGCTATGGCGTCCGCGGGGCAGCGAAACCGTCCGCATGACGGGGCCATTCTCGATCAACTGTTTCAGCACAGAATTACCCATGAAAGCACAATACCTCTCTGGCGATGAAGAGCATTATACGCATAATGCACCTCAACAAAGCAAGATGACCGGGTTGGAGCGGCATCGACAGGGAGAGCCGGGAGGATAAAAGCGCCAGAACGCTCCTTCTCCCGCGCATTGATTTTACCCTGTCCGTTTTTTTCCCGGCCGAATGACCAGCGACGAGGACAGCATGAGCAGCTTCAAGATTGCCATAATAGGCGCCGGCAGTGTCGGCTTCACCAAGAAACTTTTCACCGACATTCTCTGCGTGCCGGAGTTTCGCGACGTCGAGTTCGCGCTCACCGATTTGAGCGAGCACAATCTCGGCATGATCAAGTCGATCCTTGATAAGATCGTCGAGGCCAACAACCTGCCCGCCAAGGTTACCGCATCTACCGACCGCCGCGAGGCGATCGCCGGTGCGCGCTACATCATCAGTTGCGTTCGCGTCGGCGGCCTCGCAGCCTATGCCGACGATATCCGCATCCCGTTGAAATACGGCGTCGATCAGTGCGTCGGCGATACGATCTGCGCCGGCGGCATTCTCTATGGCCAGCGCAACATCCCGGTGATCCTCGATTTCTGCAAGGACATCCGCGAGCTTGCCGAACCCGGCGCGAAATTCCTCAACTATGCCAACCCGATGGCAATGAACACCTGGGCGGCGCTTGAATATGGCAAGGTCGACACGATCGGCCTCTGCCATGGCGTCCAGCACGGCGGCGAACAGATCGCCGAGATCCTCGGCGCCAAGGATGGCGAGCTAGACTACATCTGCTCGGGCATCAACCACCAGACCTGGTTCGTCGATGTGCGCGTCAAGGGCCGCAGAATAGGCAAGGACGAGCTGGTTGCAGCCTTCGAAGCGCATCCGGTTTTCTCGAGCCAAGAAAAGCTCAGAATCGACGTTCTGAAGCGTTTCGGCGTCTATTCGACCGAAAGCAACGGCCACCTCTCGGAATACCTGCCCTGGTACCGCAAGCGGCCGGAGGAAATTACCCGATGGATCGATATGTCCGACTGGATCCACGGCGAAACCGGCGGCTACCTGCGCTACTCGACCGAGACCCGCAACTGGTTCGAGACCGAATTTCCACAGTTCCTCAAGGATGCAGAAAAGCCAATCGACCCGGCCCGCCGCTCCAATGAGCATGCCAGCCACATCCTCGAAGCGCTCGAAACCGGACGCGTCTATCGCGGCCATTTCAACGTCAAGAACAACGGCGTCATCACCAACCTCCCATCGGACGCGGTTATCGAATCGCCCGGCTTCGTCGATCGTTTCGGCATCAACATGGTCGCCGGCATCACGCTGCCGGAAGCCTGCGCCGCCACCTGCATTTCCTCGATCAACGTCCAGCGCATGTCTGTCCATGCTGCCATCACCGGCGATATCGATCTTCTGAAACTGGCCGTGCTGCATGATCCGCTGGTCGGCGCCATCTGCACGCCGGAGGAGGTCTGGCAGATGGTCGACGAAATGGTGGTCGCCCAGGCTGAGTGGCTGCCGCAATATGCCGATGCGGTGCCTGCCGCCAAGGAGCGACTGAGCAGGGCCACGGTCAAGACGCGCGACTGGAAGGGCGTTGCCCGCCGCGAGGTCCGTTCGGTCGAGGAGCTGCGCGCCGAAAAGGAAGCAACGAAGCTGAAAGCGGCGAGCTGAACGGTTTAGCGAGATATGCGAGGCCCGTTTTCCTGAGGAGGAGGCAGGTCTGGGAGTGGGCAATCCGTTTGCCCGCTCTCTTCCGGCAGACGGCATGACGCCGTCCCGCCGGGTGCTGGTAGGAGGAGAGCCGCCCATACCGGGACGGCCTGAAGCATGAGGGAGAAACAACGACAATGAAACGCTTTCGCCATCTGAAAACCACCACCGCCCTTCTCTTGGGCGTATCGGCGTTCGCCGCGACAGCCTGGGCTGCCGAGCCCACCGTCGTGCCCGAGCAGCCGCCATTCCCGGCGCAGGGCAAGATCACCTATGTACCGCGCGATTCGATCCTCGAATTCAAGGCGCTGCCGGAATACAAGGAACCGGATTGGGTCACCGAGAAATTCGTCAAGACCGGCAAGCTGCCGCCGGTTGCCGAGCGGCTGCCGAAGGAGCCGATGGTCTTCAAGACCGGCAACATGCCCGACGGCACCGGCGTCTATGGCGACACGATGCGCCACGTCATCGGCGGTCGCCCGGAAGGCTGGAACTATTCGGCCGGCCAGACGCAAGGCTGGGGCGGCATCGATATTGGCTTATCCGAATGCCTGACGCGCACCGCGCCGCTCTACCAGGTCGAAGCCAGCGACGTTGAGCCGCTGCCGAACCTCGCCAAAAGCTGGGATTGGTCCGAAGACGGACACAAGCTGACCATGCATCTGGTCGAAGGTGCCAAATGGTCGGACGGCGTGCCGTTCAGCTCTGAAGACGTGATGTTCTATTGGGACGACAATGTCGTCGATCCCAACGTGTCGCCGCTGAATGGAGCAACCCCCGAAACCTTCGGCGAAGGCACAACGCTGAAAGCCATTGACGCCAACACCGTCGAGTGGACCTTCAAGGAAGCCTTCCCGCGGCAATATCTCTATGCCATGGCCTACGGCACGTTCTGCCCCGGTCCGGCGCATATCCTGAAGACCAAGCATCCCAAATACAACAAGGATGTGACGTACGACCAGTACAAGAACGGCTTCCCGGCCGAATATATGAACATTCCCGTCATGGGCGCCTGGGTCCCGGTCTCGTACCGGGCGGACGACATCATCGTCCTGCGCCGGAATCCCTACTACTGGAAGGTCGACGAGGAAGGCCATCAGTTGCCCTACCTCAACGAGATGCACTACAAGCTCTCGACCTGGGCCGACCGCGACGTGCAGGCGATCGCCGGTTCCGGTGACTTCTCCAACCTCGAGCAACCGGAAAACTTCGTTGAATCGCTCAAGCGCGCTGCGTCCGACGCGGCACCGGCTCGCCTTGCCTTCGGCGCCCGCCTGATCGGCTACAATCTGCGTATGAATCTCTCCGCAAACGGCTGGGGCGAGCCCGATGCCCGCGGCAAGGCCGTGCGCGAGCTCAATCGCAACGAAGACTTCCGCAAGGCTGTCACCATGGCGCTTGACCGCAAGAAGATCGGTGAATCGCTCGTCAAGGGCCCGTTCACCGCGATCTATCCCGGCGGCCTTTCGTCGGGCACGAGCTTCTACGACCGCCAATCGACGGTCTACTATCCCTTCGATCTCGAAGGCGCAAAGGCGCTTCTCGAAAAGGCCGGTCTGAAGGATACGGACGGCAACGGTTTCGTCAACTTCCCAGCCGCAACGGAAGGCGGTCAGGACGTTCAGGTCTTGCTCTTGAGCAATGGCGACTACGGCACCGACCGCAACCTTGCGGAAGGCGTGATCGGCCAGATGGAGCAACTCGGCTTGAAGGTGACGCTCAACGCGCTCGACGGCACCAAGAAAGACAACGCACACTATGCCGGCCAGTTCGACTGGACGATCCGCCGCAACGATCCGGACCTGACATCCGTGGTGCAGAACACCACCCAGCTCGCTCCGATGGGGCCTCGCACCAGCTGGCATCATCGCGCCGGCACGGACGGTACGCTCGACCTCTTGCCCTACGAGAAGGAACTCGTGGACATCGTCAACAAGTTCATCGCCTCGGATGACAATACCGAGCGCACCGAACTGATGAAGCAGTATCAGAAGGTCGCAACGGAAAATGTCGATACGGTTGGCCTCACCGAATATCCGGGCGCACTGATCATCAACAAGCGCTTCTCGAACATTCCGGTTGGCGCCCCGATCTTCATGTTCAACTGGGCCGAGGATACGATCATCCGCGAACGGGTCTTCGCCGCCGCCGACAAGCAGGGAGACTACGAACTCTTCCCTGAGCAGCTTCCCGGCAAGCCGGGCGAAAACGGTCCGATCAACTGATCTTTCCTGAAACACGCCCGGCCGCCGACGATTGCGGCCGGGCAACCCCTGAACACACAAGAGAACCCAACAGCCATGTTCCGATTTCTGCTTGTGCGCATCGCATCCGCCATCCCCGTGCTCTTCGTGCTGAGCGTCGTGACCTTCGCGATCATCCAGGCGCCGCCGGGTGATTACAGCGACTATATCCGCTCGCAAATGATCAACCAGGGCGGTGCATCCTTCGAGGAGGCCGACGCCCAGGCGCAGGCCTACAAGGTCGCCAACGGTCTCGATAAGCCCCTGCCGGTGCAATACGTGAACTGGATCACCGGTATTGTGACGCGCGGCGATTTTGGCCATAGCCTCTTCTACAACAAGCCGGTGGCCGAGGTTGTCGGCGAACGCCTGCCCCGCACGCTGGCGCTGGCCCTGGTCTGCCATATCCTCGCCTCGGTGATCGGCATCACCTTCGGCATTCTTGCCGCGACCCGGCAATATTCCTGGGTCGATAGCCTGCTATCCGGTATTTCCTTCCTCGGCATGACAGTGCCGCGGTTCCTGATGGCGTTGGTCATCGTCTACATCATGGTGTTCCATTTCAACGTCACCGAGATCAACAGTTTCCACTCCGCCAAATACGGAGGTGCGCCCTGGTCCTGGGACAAGTTCGTCGATCTCCTGAAACACGTCTGGCCGGTGATCGCCATCGCCACCTTCGGCGGGCTCGCCTACAATATGCGGGTGATGCGCGGCAATCTGCTCGATACGTTGAACGCCCAGTATGTCGAGACCGCGCGGGCCAAGGGCCTCAGTGAAAGCGCCGTCATCCTGCGCCACGCCGTGCCGAACGCGCTGCATCCGCTGGTCATGTATCAGGGCGTCGTGTTGCCCTACATGCTGACCGGCGAGATCGAGACGGCGATCATCTTTGCGCTGCCGACCGTCGGCCCGGCCATCGTCGGCTCCATGTGGGTGGGCGACGTCTATGTCACCGCCACTTTCATGCTGGTCCTGTCTGCAACGCTGATCGTCGGCAACATCATCGCCGACATGCTTTTGGCCATGCTCGATCCTCGGGTTCGCCTTGGTGGAGGAGCACACGCATGAAAGCCGACGTTCAAGACGCCATCACCGTGCCGGTGCCGGCACCGCATCACGGCAACGAAACGTATCGGGCCCTTGTCTGGCGCCGCCTGAAGCGGTCCTGGACCGGCCTGATCGGCCTGATCCTCGTCTGCCTGCTGATGATCATGACGATCTTCGCCGAGTTCTTTTCGCCCGTCGATCCGAAGCTGACAGGCGTTGGCTTCGCTCCGCCACAGACGATCAGCATAACCGATCAGGAGGGCAATCTCGTCTGGCCGCGCACCTACCAGGTCGGCGAGGGCACCGAGCTTGATCCGATCACCTTCCAGCCGATCGTCGGTCCGGACTATGCCAATCCGAAAAATCTCGGCTTCTTCGTCAAGGGCTTCAGCTACCGGCTTCTAGGCCTGATCCCCACCGACCGCCACTTCTTCGGCGCGGTCGACGGCACGCCGGTCAATTTCCTCGGCACCGACAAGTTCGGCCGCGATGTCCTGTCCCGGATCTTCTACGGCTCCCGTGTCTCGCTGATGATCGCACTGACGGTGGTCTTCATCGTCACCGTCGTCGGCACGACGGTCGGCATGGTGTCGGGCTATTTCGGCGGCCGCTTCGACAACTGGATGCAGCGCTTCGTCGAACTCGTGCTCGCCTTCCCGCAATTGCCGCTCTACCTGGCGCTCACCTCGCTGATACCCGTGACAGCGCCGACCAATGTCTTCCTCGCCTTCGTCATCATCGTCATGTCGGCGCTCGGCTGGGCGCAGATGTCGCGTGAGGTCCGCGGCAAGACGCTGGCGCTTGCCCGCATCGACTATGTTCGCGCGGCCATGGCGATCGGCGCCACCGACCGGCGCATCATCTTCCAGCATATCTTCCCCAACGTCATGAGCCACGTCATCGTCGCCGTGACGCTGGCGATCCCGAATGTGGTGCTGCTCGAATCCTTCCTCGGCTTCCTCGGTTTTGCGGTGAAGCCGCCGCTGATGTCCTGGGGGCTGATGCTGCAGGATACCGCCACCTATTCCGTCATCGGATCCTACCCCTGGATCCTTTCCCCCGTGGCCTTCGTGCTCGTCACCGTCTTTGCGTTCAATGCGCTTGGCGATGGCCTGCGCGACGCCGTCGACCCATACTGAGGAGGCGACCCGTGGCACCCCTGGATTTGACCATACTCGCACCCGAACAACGGCACGATCATGCCGCCGCCGTCGGCACGCCGATCATCGATGCCCGCCACGTGGGCGTGAAATTCAAGGTCGAGCATGGCACGGTCGATGCCGTCAAGGACGTCTCCTTCCAGCTCTACCGCGGCGAGACGATCGCAGTCGTCGGTGAATCGGGCTCAGGAAAATCGGTGACGGCCCGCACCGTCATGGGTTTGCTCACCAAGCGCGCCACGGTGTCGGATCGCTCCAGCATCGCCTATGACGGCAAGAACGTCCTGAAATTCTCCGATCGCCAGCGCCGTGCACTGCGCGGCGACCGCATCTCGATGATCTTCCAGGAGCCGATGAGCTCGCTCAATCCGGTCTATACGATCGGCGCCCAGATCATCGAGGCGATCCGTGTTCACCAGAAGATGAGCCGCAAACAGGCGATGGAGCGGACGCTGGAGCTGCTGCGCCAGGTGCAGATTCCCGACCCCGAAGCACGTCTCAACCAATATCCGCACCAGCTTTCCGGCGGCCAGCGCCAGCGCATCATGATCGCCATGGCGCTCGCGAATAGCCCCGACGTGCTGATCGCCGACGAGCCGACGACGGCGCTCGACGTCACCGTACAGGCGCAGATCCTCAACCTTATCCGCGACCTGCAGAAGACGCTCGGCATGGCAGTGATCCTGATCACCCACGACCTGACCGTCGTGCGGCAGTTCTCCGACTATGTCTACGTCATGCAGAACGGCGAGGTGAAGGAACACAACACCACCGCGGCGTTGTTCGAGAATCCGCAGCACCCCTATACCCGCCACCTGCTCAACTCCGAGCCGAAGGGCATGGCCAATCCGCTGCCGGTCGATTCCGCCGCCATCCTCGAAGGCCGCAATGTCCGCGTTTCCTTCATGCTGAAGGCCGGCGGCTTCTTCAGGCCGCAGTTGCGAGAGCTCGTCGCGGTCGACAACCTCAGTATCAAGCTTCACCGCCACGAGACGCTCGGCCTCGTCGGCGAATCCGGCTCGGGAAAGACGACGTTCGGCCAGGCGCTCGTCAAGCTTCTGACAACGGAAGGCGGCGAGATCCTGTTCGACGGGCAGCCGATCCAGGACAAGAGCCGCGACGAGATGCGGCCGCTGCGCTCGCGGATGCAGGTCGTCTTCCAGGACCCCTTCTCCTCGCTCAACCCGCGCATGTCGGTCGGCCAGATCATCGAGGAAGGGCTGATCGTCAACAAGCTCGGCGCAACCCGCAACGAGCGGCTCGAGCGGGTGAAGGAGGCGCTGAACAACGCCGGCCTGCCGAACAACATCCTGTCGCGATTCCCGCATGAATTCTCCGGCGGCCAGCGCCAGCGCATCGCTATCGCCCGCGCGGTCGCGCTTGAACCCGAGTTCATCCTGCTCGACGAGCCGACCTCGGCACTCGATCTCTCGGTGCAGGCACAGATCATCGAACTGCTGCGCAAGCTGCAGGACGAGAAGGGACTGAGCTACCTCTTCATCTCCCACGATCTGAAGGTCGTGCGCGCGCTCTGCCACCGCGTGGTGGTGATGCAGCACGGCAAGATCGTCGAAGAGGGGCCGGTCGAAGACGTTCTATCCCATCCCAAGACCGCCTACACCGAACGGCTCGTCAGAGCCGCCTTCGAAGTGGCCGCATAATCGCTAGACAAGAGGCTTATTCCATGGCGAGACAACCCAAAATCACCTTCATCGGCGCCGGCTCCACCGTCTTCATGAAGAATATCATCGGCGACGTTCTGCAGCGCCCGGCGCTGTCGGGCGCGAAGATCGCGCTGATGGACATCAACCCGCAGCGGCTGGAAGAAAGCGAGATCGTCGTCGGGAAACTGATCTCGACGCTCGGGGCAAAGGCAACCATCGAGTTGCATTCCAATCAGCGCAAGGCCCTTGAAGGCGCCGATTTCGTCGTCGTCGCCTTCCAGATCGGCGGCTACGAGCCCTGCACCGTCACCGATTTCGAAGTGCCGAAGAAATACGGCCTGCGCCAGACGATCGCCGATACGCTCGGCGTCGGCGGCATCATGCGCGGCCTGCGCACCGTGCCGCATCTCTGGAAGATCTGCGAAGACATGATGCAGGTCTGCCCCGAGGCGATCCTCTTGCAATATGTCAACCCCATGGCGATCAACACCTGGGCGATCGCCGAGAAATACCCTGACATCAAGCAGGTCGGTCTCTGCCACTCGGTGCAGGGTACGGCGATGGAACTCGCCCACGATCTCGATATCCCCTACGAGGAAATCCGCTACCGCTCGGCCGGCATCAACCACATGGCCTTCTTCCTGAAGTTCGAGCATCGCCAGCCGGACGGTTCCTACCGCAACCTCTATCCGGATCTCGTCCGCGGCTACCGGGAAGGCCGCGCGCCAAAACCGACCTGGAACCCGCGCTGCCCGAACAAGGTGCGCTACGAGATGCTGACCCGGCTCGGTTATTTCGTCACCGAAAGCTCGGAGCACTTCGCCGAATACACGCCCTATTTCATCAAGGAAGGCCGCGACGACCTGATCGAGAAATTCGGCATTCCGCTCGATGAATACCCGAAGCGCTGCATCGAGCAGGTCGAGAGATGGAAGAGCGAAGCCGCCGCCTACCGTTCGGCCGAAAAGATCGAGGTCGCCCAGTCGAAGGAATACGCCTCCTCGATCATCAACTCGGTGTGGACCGGCGAGCCCTCGGTGATCTACGGCAACCTGCGCAACAATGGCTGCATCACGTCGCTGCCGGAGAATTGCGCTGCCGAAGTGCCGTGCCTCGTCGATGAAAACGGCATCCAGCCGACCTTCATCGGCGACCTGCCGCCGCAGCTCACGGCACTCATCCGCACCAATATCAACGTGCAGGAACTGACGGTCGCGGCAATGATGACGGAGAACCGCGAGCACCTCTATCATGCCGCGATGATGGACCCGCACACGGCCGCCGAGCTCGATCTCGACCAGATCTGGTCGCTCACCGACGATCTGCTCGCGGCACACGGCCAGTGGATCCCGGAATGGGCCCGGGTCGCCAAGAAGGTCCAAGCCGCGTAACTCTTTCTCCCGGTTACGCGACGAGGAAACCCCGGAACAACAATTCCGGGGTTTTCCTTTTATGTCGAGTGTGGTCGAAAGAACGGCGCACCGCCGTTTGTCCAGGAGATGAAGATGCCCGCCAGTTCCGCCATGACAATGCTTGCCCGCCAACTGTCGGACGCCGACAACAGCGGTCATCGGCTGACCTCGGCGACGCTCACGGAACCTGCCACCCCGGCAGAAGCCTTTGCCGTGCAGCACGAGACGCTGGCCCTGAACGGCTGGCTGACAGCCGGCTACAAGGTCGCCCTCCGCCCGGACGGAAGCTCGGTTTCCGCCCCCATGGCGCATATGACCCATGCCAGTGGCTCGGGCACCGCCGGGTTCGAGCGCCCCGCCGTCGACGCGCTGGAGGTGGAAATCTGCTTCGTGCTCGGCCAGGATTTGACGCCGCCAGACGCCAAGCCCTATACCCGTGAAACGCTTCTCGACCATGTGAGCGGCATCTATTCCGGCATCGAATTCCTCGGCCACCGGCTGGACGACGGCAGCCGCTCGCCGGCGCTGCTGTTTCTCGCAGACCGCTTGGGCAATGCCGGCTACGTCCTCGGCGAAGAGCTGAGCGAAACCGTGCTCGAGCCGGGCGCAGCCCTTCCCCTGACGGTCATCATCAACGGCGACACCGTCTTTCCCGGCCCGGGAAAACATCCGAACGGCGATCCGGTGGCTCCCTTCCTCGCCTTTGCCAACGCATTGACAGACACCGTTGCCAAGGGCCGGATCATCACCACCGGCAGCCTCTGCGGCGCCATCCCGACCCCCCAACGGGCGGCAATCGCCATCAGCGGCTTTACGACGCTGACGGTGACGGCCGCATCGACAAGCGGCGTTTGACAGGGCTTCCGGCAACCGAACCCTTGACGCCTTGAGGCCGCCGCTATTTCCGTCATCTTCCCGCTCATCCTCACCTCTTCTGTCAAACCTCCGTCATCCTCGCCCTCGCGTCTGCGCGGTGAGAGAACCACGGGTTTTAAAGCGCGGGGACGGGGGATGAAATTCTCTGCCGGCCAAACCGGCCACCGTCGAGACGTTGCCATCTTGCTAGTCGCGGGCCATCTTGCTCGCCTGTGACATGTCCGGAGACAACAAATGCCCGAAACATCTTCCGTGCTGACCGGAAAATGCATGTGCGGTGCCGTGGAATACGCGGTCGACGATGCCTTCGAATATTCGATGAACTGCCATTGTTCAAACTGCCGCCGCATCACTGGATCGGCCTTCAAGCCATTCGCCGGGATCGGGCGGCAGCGGCTGAGTGTCGTCAAGGGCGACGGCGCTGGGCTGGTCTACGGCAATGTCGACGATGCCCATGACGTGCATTGCAGCACCTGCGGATCGCTCCTTTATTCCGTCGTGCGGGAAGGAGCCTATGTCCACGTCGCCATGGGCACGCTGGTCGACGCGCCGTCAATCCGGCCGACTGGCCACATCTTCGTCGGCTCGAAAGCGCCTTGGTACGAAATTACCGATGATCTGCCGCAGTATCGCGAGTTTCCGGAGGATTGATGGGCATGGTGGCGTGCTCCCTCTTCTCCCCGCTGGGGAGAAGTGCCGAGCAGAGCGAGGCGATGAGGGGGTGGTGCGGCATATTCAGCAGCGATGGCTTCGCCCCCCTCATCCGGCGCTGCGCGCCACCTTCTCCCCGCTGGGGAGAAGAGGGAGGTTGACCCTACACCGCAGGCACATCGAACACTTCGCCAGCCCGCAACGCCCGAAAGCGCTCCGGCGGGACTCCTTGCTCTCTCAATGCCCTGTCCAGCGCCGCCGCCGGCTCCGCTATCCCCTCATTCGTCAACTGAATCGTCGCGAAGTGATGGCCGGCGGCATAGGCGGCGTGGCAAAGCTGCATACCCTTGACCGCTTCCGCCGGGTTTTGGTGCTGCGCCTTCATGAACCAGCGCGGCTCATAGGCGCCGATCGGCAGGTTGGCGAGGCGGAAGCGGCCGTGTTTTTCGTGGGCGGCGCGGTAGTTGATGCCGCCGTGAAAACCGGTATCGCCGATGTGGTAGATCTTTCCGGCGGGCGTCGAAATGACGAAGGCGGCCCAGAGCGCCATGCGGCGGTCGCGGGTGCCGCGGGCCGACCAGTGGTGGCAGGGTTCGCAATCGACGGTGACGCCGTCCCGCAACGAGAGCCGGTCGCCCCAGTCGACGACGGAAATCTTGCCAACGGGAATGGCGCGGCGGATGATGGTGTCGTTACCGAGCGGCATGACGATATGCGGACCGTGCGCCTTGTGCAGCCGTTTCAGCGTTGCGCGGTCGAGATGGTCGTAGTGATTGTGGGTGACGAGCACGATGTCGATCGGCGGCAGGTCGTCGAAGCGGATGCCGGGCTCGACGACGCGCTTCGGGCCGGCAAAGGAAAAGGGGCTTACGCGCGGCGACCAGACGGGATCGGTCAGGATATTGAGGCCGGCGACCTGGATCAGCAACGAGGCGTGGCCGATCATGGTGACGCGCAGACCGTCGCCATCGACGCGGTCACTGGGCTTTGCCGGCGGAAAGGGACTTGGCGCCTGTTTCGGCCAGGGCGTCCTGCCACCGCCGAACTGCCAGCGCATCAGCTCACGAAAACCAAGCGGCGCCTCGCCTTCGGGGTTGAAGAAATGCGCGCCGTCGAAATGATCGGAGACGGGGCCGGTATAGTAGGGGTTGCGTGGTTTCCGGGGCGGCGACTGTGTCATGGGGAACCGATCGATGGGATGTGGCCGGAATCATCTGGTATATCCGGCTCCTCTTTGTAAGGGTGGTCTGGTCCCTGTTCCGGCATTTTCGGCCTCTGTTCTTGACTTTCTCACCGCTTTCGTGTTTACCGCCCGCAATCTGCGACAAGTAACGAGACTTGAAGCCGCCGACCGGGACCCCAAGAGGGTATAAAGCGATCCCGGAGGTCAACACCCGACAGCGCGTTGCGCCCTCGGGTGCTTTTTGGCTTTGCGTCTTGTTTTCGTCAAGGAAAAGCACAACGTTTCGATGCACGCAAAAAGCTCGAAACGACAAGGATGAAGCGATGTTTGAAAGTCTCCAGGACCGCCTTGGATCCATTCTGAATGGATTGACCGGCCGTGGCGCGCTGTCGGAAGCCGATGTAACGGCTGCCCTGCGCGAGGTTCGCCGTGCGCTCCTGGAAGCCGATGTCGCGCTCGAGGTCGTGCGGTCCTTTACCGACAAGGTGCGCGAAAAGGCCGTCGGCGCGGAAATCCTGAAGTCGATCAAGCCCGGCCAGATGGTCGTCAAGATCGTCCATGACGAACTCATCAACATGCTGGGTTCGGAAGGCGTGCCGATCGATCTCAACGCGCCGGCGCCGGTCGTCATCATGATGGTCGGTCTGCAGGGCTCGGGTAAAACGACGACGACGGGCAAGATCGCCCTTCGCATGACGACACGGGACAAGAAGAAGGTCCTGATGGCGTCGCTCGATACGCGCCGTCCGGCAGCCCAGGAGCAGCTGCGCCAGCTCGGGAGCCAGACCGGCGTCGACACGCTGCCGATCATTACCGGCCAGTCGCCGACCGATATTGCCGCACGTGCGGTGCAAGCTGCCAAGCTCGGCGGCCATGATATCGTCATCCTCGATACTGCCGGCCGCACGCATATCGACGAACCGCTGATGATCGAGATGGCCGAGATCAAGCGCCGCTCGAACCCGCATGAAATCCTGCTTGTGGCCGATGCGCTGACCGGTCAGGACGCCGTCAACCTCGCCCGCAATTTCGACGAGCGTGTCGGCATCACCGGCCTCGTCTTGACCCGCATGGACGGCGACGGCCGTGGCGGTGCGGCGCTTTCGATGCGCGCGGTGACCGGCAAGCCGATCAAGCTGATCGGCGTCGGCGAAAAGATGTCGGAGCTGGAGGAATTCCATCCGCGCCGCGTCGCCGACCGTATCCTCGGCATGGGCGACATCATTTCGCTGGTCGAGAAGGCCGCCGAAAACATCGATGCCGAGAAGGCGGCGGCCATGGCCGCCAAGATGAAGACCGGCAAGTTCGACCTCAACGATCTCGCCGACCAGCTCAGGCAGATGCAGAAGATGGGCGGCATGGGCGGCATCATGGGGCTGATGCCCGGCATGTCCGGCATGAAGGACAAGATGGCCGCCGCCGGCCTCGACGACAGGATGTTCGGCCGCCAGCTCGCCATCATCTCCTCGATGACCAAGGCCGAGCGTGCCAATCCCGACCTCCTCAAGCACTCGCGCAAGAAGCGCATCGCGGCCGGCTCCGGCACGGATGCGGCCGAAATCAACAAGCTCCTGAAAATGCACCGCCAGATGGCCGACATGATGAAAATGATGGGCGGCAAGAAGGGCGGCGGCATGATGAAGCAGATGATGGGCGGCCTCGCCGGCAAAATGGGACTTGGTGGCATGGGTGGCGGCATGGGCGGCATGCCGGACCTGTCCAAGATGGATCCCAGGCAGCTCGAAGCCCTGCAGAAGCAGGCCGAGGCCGCTGGTCTCGGCAAGGGCCTGCCCGGTGGCGGCGGCTTGCCGGGCGGTCTACCCGGTCTCGGGGGCAACGGCATGAAGCTGCCAGGTCTCGGCGGCGGCTTCCCGGGTCTTCCCGGCCTGCCGAAGAAGAAGTGAGGATCGGGGAGCATGATTGATCCCGCCGTGAAACAGGAACTGTCGAGCTACCGCCAGTCGATCGACAATATCGACGCGGCGCTCGTCCACATGCTGGCCGAACGGTTTCGCTGCACCAAGGCGGTGGGCGTGCTGAAAGCCAAGTACAATTTGCCGCCGGCGGACCCGGCGCGCGAGGAATACCAGATCGCCCGTCTTCGGCAGCTTGCCGAAGACGCACATCTGGATCCGGATTTCGCGGAGAAGTTTTTGAACTTCATCATCCACGAGGTGATCCGGCATCATGAAGCAATCGCTGCCGACCTCAAGGATTGATCCCGAAAAGTGGAAACCGATTTTCGGATCAGATCAATCCCGAAGCAAACAGCATCAACAATCCGGTCGTCAGAAACGGCTGAAAACTATCTCAAGGAGTATATGACATGGCACTGAAAATTCGTCTCGCCCGCGGTGGTTCCAAGAAGCGCCCGTTCTACCAGATCGTCGTTGCCGACGTACGTTCGCCGCGCGACGGCCGCTTCCTGGAAAAGGTCGGTTCGTGGAACCCGATGCTGAAGAAGGACGATGCCAAGCGCGTTGAGCTCAACAACGAGCGCATCCAGCATTGGCTGTCGAACGGCGCGCTGCCGACCGACCGCGTGCTGCGCTTCCTCAATGAAGCCGGTATCGCCAAGCGCGACGTCCGCAACAACCCGGAAAAGGCAGTACCGGGCAAGAAGGCCCAGGAACGCGCCGCCGAAGCCAAGCAGAAGGCCGAAGACGCCGCTGCTGCTGCTGCCGAATAAGCCGCGCGACAGCACATATTTTGAAGGCGGGCGGCGTTTTCATGCCGCCCGTTTTCGTTTATTCGAAGGGCACACTCTGGAGACGACCCGGCGATGAGCAAACTGAAGAATCCGGTCCTGATGGGAACGATCGGCGCGGCGCAGGGCCTGCGCGGCGAAGTGCGCGTCAAATCCTTCTCTGACGAGCCGACGGCGATCGGCGACTACGGGCATCTGCATGCCGAGGACGGCCGTTCCTTTGAAGTCCTCGAGGTGCGCGAGGCGAAGAATGTCGTCATCGTCCGCTTTCGCGGCATCAACGACCGCAATGCCGCCGAGGCGCTGAACGGGCTCGATCTCTACGTCGAGCGTGACAACCTGCCGGACGACGATCTCGACGACGATGAATTCTTCTATGCCGATCTGGAAGGGCTGGAAGCGCTCGACGGCGAAGGCAAGAGCTATGGCACCGTCACCGGCGTCTTCGATTTCGGCGCCGGCGATCTCTTGGAACTCAAGGGCCCCGGCAAGCGGCCGGTGCTGATCCCCTTCTCCGAATGGTCGGTGCTGGAAATCGATCTCGACGCCGGAACCATGCTGGTCGATCCACTAGCGGCCGGGCTTGTCGACGACAAGGACGCGGACCCGAGCAGCCAGTTCAAGCCGAAGAAGAAATGAGCGACGAGCGATGAGCTTCCGCGCCACCATCCTGACGCTCTATCCGGACATGTTTCCGGGGCATCTTGGCCACTCGCTGTCGGGCAAGGCGCTCGAGCGCGGCCAGTGGTCGCTCGATACGGTGCAGATCCGCGATTTTGCCGAGGACAAGCACCGCACCGTCGATGACACGCCGGCCGGTGGCGGCGCCGGCATGGTGCTGAGGGCGGACATCCTCGCCAAGACGATCGACCATGCCTCGGCTGGAGACGACCGCCCGCGGCTTTTGATGAGCCCGCGCGGGCTGCCGTTGACGCAGAAGCGCGTGCGCGAGCTCGCCGTCGGTCCTGGCGCCATCATAGTCTGCGGCCGGTTCGAAGGCGTCGACCAGCGGGTGATCGACAGCCGCGGGCTCGAGGAGGTCTCGATCGGCGATTATATTCTCTCCGGCGGCGAGCCGGCGGCGCTCGTCCTGCTCGATGCGATCGTGCGCATCCTGCCCGGCGTCATGGGCAATGACCTCTCGGGCGTGCACGAGAGTTTCGAGGGCGGGCTCCTGGAACATCCGCACTATACCCGGCCGCAGGTCTTCGAGGGCATGGAAATCCCGGCGGTGCTGACCTCCGGCCATCATGGCGAGATCGAGAAATGGCGCGAGACGCAGGCGCGCAAGCTGACGGAGGAGCGCAGGCCGGATCTTCTCAATCACCCCGTGACGAAATAATAGACCGCCAGCAATAGTCCGACGACGATGACGACAGCGCGGATCAGCGCCTGCGGGACGCGGCGGGCGAGCCAGACGCCGGCGTAGCCGCCGAGGGCGCCGCCGGGGATCATGAAGGCGGCGTGCAGCCAGCCGACGACATTGCCGCCGGCAAAGACGATGATGGCGACCGCGGCGATCACCATTGCGAGGAAATTCTTCAGGGCATTGACGCGGTGATAGTCGCCGCCGGTCGAGAGGCCAAGCACGGCGAGCATCATGATGCCCATGCCGGCGCCGAAGAAGCCGCCATAGATGGCCGTAACGAATTGGCCGACGAGGCCGAGGAGCCCGACCGGCGTGCCGCCTTCCTTCGGGGCCGGACGCAAAAGCGGGCCGAGCGCGAAGATCGCGGTTGCGGCGATCAGCAGCCACGGTACCATCGCCCGGAACGAAGGGTTGGACAGCGACAGCAGGATCAACGCGCCGGCCAGTCCGCCGATGAGCGACAGGATGCCGAGGACGATCACCTCGCGGCGGTCGGCGATGATTTCGCGGCGATAGGCAAGCGCAGAGGTGACATAGCCCGGAAACTGCACGATCGAGGAAGTGGCATTGGCGACGATCGGCGGCAGGCCGGCGAGCGTCATAGCACCGAAGGTCAGGAACGTGCCGCCACCGGCGACGGCATTGACGGCGCCCGACAGGAAGCCGGCAAGAAACAATAGGCAGGCGGTGGTGATGGACATGACGCTCCTCCAGCGGTACAAACGCACATAGCCTGAGGGTCAATCGGCGGCAAGTCGCGGAAACTGCCAACCGCGGGCTTGCGGCACGAAGAAATTTTGTCCCGTGGGGATGACAAATGCCGGCCTTTGGTGTATTCGCCCGACCGGTTCGGGAAAAATCCCGCAGCTCCGAAAACAAAGAATGGTGAATTCGCTCCTGTTTCTCACTCCGAGAAACAAATCCTTGAGGCCCTCATCCGAGGTTGGTCCAAGAGGCATGATTGAGCGCTCTGGCTGTTTCAGAAGAACTTGAGAAGGTTAGACCAATGAACATCATCCAGCAGCTGGAAGCCGAACAGGCCGCCAAGATCGAAGCCAAGCGCACGCTTCCGGAATTTTCCGCAGGCGATACCCTCCGCGTCAACGTCCGTGTGACGGAAGGTACCCGTACCCGTATCCAGGCCTATGAAGGCGTTTGCATCGCCCGCTCCGGCGGCGGCATCAACGAAAGCTTCACGGTCCGCAAGATTTCCTACGGCGAAGGCGTCGAGCGCGTATTCCCGGTCTATTCTCCGCTCGTCGAGAGCGTCGAGATCGTTCGCCGCGGTAAGGTCCGTCGCGCCAAGCTCTACTACCTGCGCGATCGTCGCGGCAAATCGGCCCGTATCGTTGAAGACACCGGCGTTCGCGCCCGCAAGCTGAATGACGCCGAGCGCCAGGCCGTTGCCGACGAAAAGGCACGTCTGGAAGCTGAAAAGGTTGCAGCAGCACAGGCTCTGGCCGCCGAAAAGGCAGCAGCCGAAGCCGCAGCGGCAGAAGCTGCAGCAGCCAAGGCCGCTGAAGAAGCAGCCGCTGCAAAGGCTGCTGAAGAGACTGCAGCAGAATAAATTTCAATCCATCGGGATTGTTGGACAAGGCGGTCTTCGGACCGCCTTTTTCTTTGGGGCGCCTTTCTGTGGGGGCCGCCTTTCTGGGGGGAGGGGGCATGAACAACTATATCGAAACCAACCGGCTGAACTGGGACGACCGGGCGGCCCTGCACGCGACCGACACCACCGGTAGCTACCGGATTGCCAAGGTGCTTGCCGGTGGCTCGTCGCTCCATGCGCTGGAGGCGAGCGAGATCGGCGACGTCGCGGCCAAGGACATCGTCCACCTGCAATGCCATATCGGGCTCGACACGCTGAGCCTGAAGCATCTGGGCGCGGCAAGCGTGACGGGGCTCGATTTTTCGCCGGTCGCCATTGCCGCAGGACGCGAATTTGCGGCAAGAGCCGGAACGGAAGCGACATTCGTCGAGGCATCCGTCTACGATGCGGCGGCAGCTCTCGGGCACCGGACCTACGACATGGTCTTCGTCACCTGGGGTGCGATCCACTGGCTGCCGGATATTTTTGGCTGGGCCAAGGTTGTTTCAAGTCTGCTCAGGCCCGGCGGACGGCTCTACCTGCTCGACGGGCATCCGCAGATGTTCCAGCATGAGGCTGTCGGCGGCAGGCTTTCGATGGCGCATGGCTGGCGCACGCCGCACGATGCGCCGTTCTTGGTCGAGGATACCCATACCTATACCGGCGACGAGCGTCCGCTGACGCACAGGCGCAGTTATGAGTGGTTCCATCCCTTGAGCAACATCGTCAACGCGCTTTTGAAAGCCGGGATGGCGCTGGATTTCCTCAACGAGCACGAGATCCTGGCCTGGCCGCATTATCCCGGCATGGTCGAGACCGGCGAGGACCAGTTCGAGCTCGGGCCGGGCCTGCCGCGCATGCCGCTGTCGTTTCGGTCGGGGCGAGGAAGGCCGTCTACAGCGCCGCGCGTCCAACCTGACGCGCAAAGGACGTTGTAGAACTTTGAAACTGCTGCACAACTTCACCTTAAATCGATTCCGATTTAAGGGATCATTCAGCAGACTCGTCAGGGCCGGGTAGCGGGGTCCCAATGCTCGTCGGCCTTGCCGTCCTTGATCCGCCAGGTGTCGAACCACGTGGTTGTGTAGGTCTTGGCCGGGTTCTTCTCATCCTTGATTTCGCGAACATAGCCGACGGTGACGAGGTCCCCTTCGGCCGTCACGAAGGCGACCGGGGTCTTGATCTTCTCAGGGATAGGCGACGGCTCAAGCTTCAGGACTTCCGTGAAATAGGCGACGACGCCGGCGCGACCGGACGCGGCGTTGGGATTGTGCTGGATGTAGCGCTCGGTCAGATAGTCGCCGGCCTTGTCCCAGTGGTTGGCTTCGAGCAGATCACGGATGATGCCGTAGACCACCTGCTTGTTGGCGTGGAGCTTCGGGTCTGGGCTTGTGAAGTGCGCTTCGGCGTCCGCGGCCGCCACCACGGCCTCCTGTGCTCGCGTTGGAGGGGCCGAAAGCGCCGCGCCAAGCAGCGACAGGGCAAGAACGGCGGATGTTACAGCTGCTTTCATTGTCTTTCCTTTGTTTCGGCACAAAGCCTGACGCCTTTTGCAAGGACGCTAGAGGCTGCGGTGCGGCAAGGAAAGACGGCAGTTTTTCCGCTCATGGTATTGAAAAGAGAACCACGTTCCCTGCACGTCACCGCTTCATCGGCGATAGTGCCAGCGCCTGCCATCGAAACACCGTCACAAGGGACGATCCCTCCTTGCCTTGTCCGGAGGTTTCGTGACAGTCTTGCCCGCCACAATTCAGGAGCCATCCATGTTTTCCCGCCGCACCGTTCTCGCCGGCCTTACCGCCCTTGTTCTTGCACCTTTGTGCGCTGCCGCCGCCGAGCTGCCGGATCTGGGCGGGCGAACGGTGGTAGTCGTGACGGAGAATGCCTATCCGCCGCTGCAGTTCGTCGATCCAAAGAGCGGCAAGGCGATCGGCTGGGAATATGATGCGATGGAGGAGATCGCCAAGCGGTTGAATTTCAAGCTGGAAATCCAGAACACCTCCTGGGACGCAATGATCCAGGCGGTCTCCGACGGCCAGTACGACATCGGCATGACCGGCATCACCATCAAGGACGAGCGCAAGACGCAGGTTGATTTCTCCGATCCTTATATGCGCTCGCAGCAGTTCATGCTGGTGCGCGGCGACGAGAGCCGCTTTACCGACGCCAAGACTTTTGGCGCGTTTGCCGATGGGCTTGTCGGCGCCCAGCCAGGTACCTCGCCGTTCTACACGGCGGTCTATGAAATCCTCGACGGCAACGAGCAGAACCCGCGGATCAAACTGTTCGAGACGTTCGGCGCGACGGTGCAGGCCTTGAAGGCGGGCGACGTCGATACGGTGCTGACGGACAGCGTCGCGGCCAAGGGCTATGTCGATTCCTCAAACGGCGCGCTGAAGGTGATCGGCGGGCCGCTCGGTACGGAGGATTTCGGCTTCATCTTCAAGAAGGGCTCGGACCTCGTCGCACCCGTCAATGCCGCGATCGCCGCGCTGAAGGCCGACGGCACGTTCGACAAGCTGAACCAGAAATGGTTCGTCGACTACAAGATGGGCGAATGATCGCCATCCGATGACGCCTGCGCAGCCGCAACACACATCTCAAAAGGGAGACTATCCCTGGTGGCTGGTCGCCCTTACCGTTATCGCCGCAGCACTCGCCGTGGTGATCGCCTCGAACGATATCTACATCCAGGTGTTCAGCATCGTCTCGGCCGGTATCGGCATCACCATCCTGGTGACGCTGCTCGGCTTCTTCTTCGCCACGCTGCTGGGGCTCGGCATCGCGTTGATGGCGCTGTCGGAGCGCCCAGCCCTGCGCCAGATCGCCCGGTTCTATACCGAAGTGATCCGCGGCATCCCGATCCTCGTGCTCCTGTTCTACATCGCCTTCGTCGGCGCGCCGGCGCTGGTGACGCTAGTCAACGTGGTGCTGAGCCCGCTGGTGGAGGCCGGTTATGCCAAGCCGCTTCTGGTGCGCGACGTCTCCTTGATGTGGCGGGCGATCATGGCGCTCACCATCGGCTATTCCGCCTTCATCGCCGAAGTCTTTCGCGCCGGCATCCAGTCGGTCGACAAGGGGCAGATCGAGGCTGCGAAGGCATTGGGCCTGTCGCGCTACCAGCGTTTTCGGCTGGTTGTCTTCCCGCAGGCGATCCGCGTCATCCTGCCGCCGCTCGGAAACGATTTCGTGGCGATGGTAAAGGACTCATCCCTCGTCTCCGTGCTCGGCGTCGCCGATATCACCCAGATGGGCAAGATCTACGCCTCCGGCTCGTTCCGCTTCTTCGAAACCTATTCGATCGTCGCCTATATCTATCTGATCCTGACGATCGGGTTGTCGCTGGGGTTGCGGCAGCTGGAGAAGAGGCTGCGGCAGGCAGTTCCATAGTGATCATTGATATGCCTTCAAGCTTCATCTATAGGTTGAGAAAACCAGGTGTGGAGGATCAAGGTTGATGGCTCTAAGGTTTGCCGCAAAATGGCTTCTGTTTTTGACGCTGTCTGTTGGAATTGTTTCCGCGACGCACTTTTTTCCGGTTTACGTCCTGGCCCATGTGCTTGCGCTGAGCGGTGTGACCGCCTGGGTGTTGACTGTTTTGATCCTAATGTTTTCGATCAGTTTGGTGTGGACGCTTTTTAGCCGTGCATACTGGCAAAGACGCATGCCCGCAGAGAGATAAACTTCGGGCGTTAATTTCGGCGAACCAATGCTGACACGATGGCAATTGAAGAACCGCTTAAAAATTGCTATGTGACGGCCTATGGAATCCAAATTCGGATGTTTTGCGCAGAAAATCGTCGTGCTGCAGGACCACAAGCGTCTGCCGGCACGGTTTTTTGCGTGCGTTTCGGGCGCGCTCAACAGCCGACTTCGCTGATCTTCGGGGCCAGACCCCGGCTGGGTTTCCGGCGCCCTTCGCCGGGCATTTTCCTGACGTCTTCTTTACTATGGATCAAAAGCCATGAGCGCACCGCGTACTCTCTACGATAAAATTTGGGACGACCATCTGGTCGATCAACAGGGCGACGGGACCTGTCTTCTCTACATCGACCGCCATCTCGTTCACGAAGTGACGAGCCCGCAGGCGTTCGAGGGGCTGCGCATGACGAACCGCAAGGTGCGGGCGCCGCAAAAGACGCTTGCCGTCGTCGACCACAACGTTCCGACCTCGCCGGATCGCCATCTCGGCATCAAAAACGAGGAAAGCCGCATCCAGGTGGAAGCGCTGGCCCAGAACGCCGCCGATTTCGGCGTCGAATATTATTCGGCCAGCGACAAGCGCCAGGGCATCGTCCACATCGTCGGTCCGGAGCAGGGCTTCACCCTGCCGGGCATGACCATCGTCTGCGGCGACAGCCACACCTCGACGCATGGTGCCTTCGGGGCGCTGGCGCATGGCATCGGCACGTCCGAGGTGGAGCACGTGCTCGCAACCCAGACGCTGATCCAGAAGAAGGCCAAGAACATGCTGGTGCGTGTCGATGGCCAGCTGCCGGAAGGCGTCACGGCGAAGGACATCATCCTTGCCATTATCGGCGAGATTGGCACAGCCGGCGGCACCGGCCACGTCATCGAGTTCGCTGGCGAAGCCATCCGCGCGCTGTCGATGGAAGGCCGTATGACCATCTGCAACATGACGATCGAAGGCGGCGCCCGCGCGGGCCTGATCGCGCCGGACGAAAAGACGTTCGAATACATCAAGGGCAAGCCGCGTGCGCCGAAGGGCGAAGAGCTGGAACAGGCGATCGCCTACTGGAAGACGCTGCACACCGACGAAGACGCTCATTTCGACCGCGTCGTTGTGCTCGATGCAGCAGCGCTGCCGCCGATCGTTTCCTGGGGCTCCTCGCCGGAAGACGTCATCTCCGTCCAGGGCATCGTTCCGAACCCGGACGAAATCCAGGACGAGAACAAGCGCACCTCGAAGTGGCGGGCACTCGACTATATGGGCCTGAAGCCGGGCACGAAGATCACCGACATCAACATCGACCGCGTCTTCATCGGCTCCTGCACCAACGGCCGTATCGAGGATCTGCGTGAAGTCGCCAAGGTCGTCGAAGGCCGTACCGTCGCTCCGACCGTCTCGGCGATGATCGTGCCGGGTTCGGGCCTCGTCAAGGAACAGGCGGAAGCCGAAGGCCTCGACAAGATCTTCAAGGCGGCCGGCTTCGACTGGCGCGAGCCGGGCTGTTCCATGTGCCTTGCCATGAACGACGACCGCCTGAAGCCGGGCGAGCGTTGTGCGTCCACCTCCAACCGCAACTTCGAGGGCCGCCAGGGTTTTAAGGGCCGCACGCACCTCGTGTCGCCCGCCATGGCAGCGGCGGCGGCCGTGTCTGGTCACTTCGTCGATATCCGCGAGTGGAAGTAAGTCTTTGACCCTCCCCTTGAAGGGGGAGGGCCGGCACATCTGATCGAAGGCGATTGCAAAAAGCTCCCACTTCTCCCCCGCGGGGAGAAGTGGGAGCGAGCCGCAAAACTATATGCAATTGCCCTTCCCCCTCGAAGGGGAGGTGGGAGGAACCAAATGGCCAAGAAATCCGCAAAGCCGAAACACCGCCTGATCCTTCTGCGCCACGCAAAATCCGCCTGGCCCGACGGTGTGGCAGATCGTGAGCGGCCGCTGGCGGAGCGCGGTCGCAAGGCAGCACACGTCATTGGTGCCTATATGGCGCGGGAAAAACTGATCCCCGATCTTGCTCTCGTCTCGCCTGCCCGCCGCGCGCAGGAGACGTGGAAACTCGTTCGCAAGACCTTGTCGGGAAAGGTCGACGAGCGCGAGGCGCCTGATATCTACGAGGTATCGGCCGAACGAATTGTCGATGTGATCCGGACGGTCGGGCCCGACATTCGCACCCTGCTGATCGTCGGCCACAACCCCGGTATGGAGAATGCCGCGTCGCTGCTCGTGGCGGATGGCGATGCGGATGCCGTGGCTCGGATGGAGGACAAGTTCCCGACGGCGGGGCTCGCCGTCATCGACTTCGATATCGACGGATGGGACGAGCTTGCGCCGGGCAGCGGTTATCTGGAGCGGTTCGTGACGCCAAAATCAGTGGGGTGAGCGACGGTGACCAATGTTACCGACGTCCACTTGGGCGTGGCGCAGCGTCGTTACCGCAAGCGCATGTCATGCCGTGTCCATCCGAAAAATAGCCCAGACGTTGCAATCGGCGTGACGCTCGCCCGGGTAACGTTCCTTCAGGTCACGCTGAACCTCTCTTGCCCTGCTGTAGCTTTCCAGCAAGCCCTTTGTTGAAAGCTCTGCATTGGCAAAGACATCCGGAAAACCGCCGCAGTTGCACAGCGCACTGACACTGTGATCCTGATCCAGGAGGTCATAGCCGACAAAGCGAAAGCGCTCACCCATACCTTCCTTGACGGCCGCTTCCGTTGGATTGCGCAGAACGGCGAGAATGTTGACGTTCGCCGGCGAACCGAGTTCCTGCATGAGAAAATCAAGGTCTGTGAAGAAGTTCAGCAGGCCGTCTTCGTTGACGATGTGATCCCAATAACTGGCCTTCGTTTCCTGGAGAATGACCGGGCAAATCATCCCGTCGAGGGTCACGACCTCATCAAGTTGCGTCAGGCCCGACCAGGCAATGTATTCGCCCCATTGCGGTCCTTGCGACGGACCGAATTTTCTCACGGCGATGTAGAGGGGCGTGTTCACGGACCCGGTCTGATTCTCGAACTTGCCCGTCATCTCAGCACCCTCACGACAGTCCCCCGCCGCATGAACCGCAACAGCCGCTTCATTGCGGGACGGTTGACGGCGACACAGCCTTCTGTCGGTGTGTAGCCGGGCTTGGCGAGATGGAAGAAGATGGCCGAGCCCCCATGGCGTTTGCGCGAGCGCAGGTTCCAGTCCATCACCAGGCAGATGTCGTAGAGGCCGTCGGCGCGTCGCATGGTTTCGTGGCTGGGTTTGAACGGCGCGGTGACCGGACGGTTGTAGTTCGCATCGCGCGGTTCGTCGCACCACAGCAGGTTCTGCGGGGTGAAGCGGAGCGGCAAAGCGGTCGGCGGCAAGGTCACGCGGTCGCGGCGGACGTAGCCGCCGACGAGGCGCATGGCGGCGATCGGGGTGGCGCCATCGCCTTCGCGCTTGCGCGAGCTGGTGCCGCTGCGGCCGATCGCAGCTTCGTCAGTGCGGCCCGCGAAGGTGACGAGGGCGCGGCTTGAATTTCCCGGTTTTCTTCGGACAATGACAGTGCGGGCTTGATTTGAGGCCTTGCGGGGTTTTCGTCGCATTTTACACACAGTTTTTTGCGTTGTCCGTGATCTGAAACCACACCATAGCACTACACAATATGCAACAAACGGGTGAAGCTTCCATTGAGCCAGTTTCAACCGGAAGCAAGGAGGGATCCCAGCATGTCGGCCCGCACCATTCTTCTCGTCGATGATGACAACGACCTGCGCGAAACGCTGACCGAGCAGCTGTCCCTCTA
The DNA here is from genome assembly GCA_900474095.1 of Hyphomicrobiales bacterium. Lineage (GTDB taxonomy): Bacteria > Pseudomonadota > Alphaproteobacteria > Rhizobiales > Rhizobiaceae > Pararhizobium. Next base: position 113,602 of record UCOA01000035.1, read on the forward strand.
TGAGGAATTCACCATTCTTCAGGAGCCGACGGCGGCCAAGGGCATCCATACGGCCCGCAACCAGCAGATCGCCCTTCTGGTGATGGATGTCGGCCTGCCGGACATGGACGGGCGCGAGGCGGTGAAGCTCTTGCGCAAGGGCGGCTTCAAGGCGCCGATCATCATGCTGACCGGCCATGACACCGATTCCGATACGATTCTCGGGCTGGAGGCGGGCGCTAACGACTATGTGACCAAGCCTTTCCGCTTCGCCGTGCTTTTGGCCCGCATCCGGGCGCAGCTGCGCCAGCATGAGCAGAGCGAGGACGCGACCTTCACCGTCGGCCCCTATACGTTCAAGCCGGGGCAGAAGCTGCTGACGCTGGAAAACGGCCAGAAAATCCGGCTCACGGAAAAGGAAGCGGCGATCATCCGCTATCTCTATCGCGCCGACCAGAAGGTGGTGACGCGCGACGTGCTGCTCGAAGAGGTCTGGGGCTACAATTCCGGCGTGACGACCCACACGCTTGAAACCCATGTTTATCGCCTGCGCCAGAAAATCGAACGCGACCCTTCCAATGCGGAGATTTTGGTGACAGAGAATGGCGGGTACAAGATCGTTCCCTGAAAACATGGGGACGTGACGACAGCCGCCACTATGCTCTCTCCGAGGTATTCCCTTGTCGCTGAATGACGACATCGCCCTTCTGTCTCTCGTGCCGTTGTTTGCGGATATCGACGACGACAAGCTGCGGCTGATTGCCTTCGGGGCCGAGCGCCGACGCCTCAACAGGGGCCAGCAGCTCTTTCGTGAGGGCGCGCCCGCCGATTGCGCCTTCGCCATTGCCAGCGGCTCGTTCAGTCTGACACGCAGCCTGGTCGATGGCGGCGTCGAGGTCGTCGATACGGTCGGCCGCGGAACGCTTCTTTCGGAGCTGGCAATGATATCCTTCGTCGAGCGCAAGTTCACCGCCACTGCCGAGGAAGACAGTGAAGTCATCCGCATCAACCGGCCGCTGTTTCGCCGCATGCTGGAGGAATATCCGGAAGTAGCCGTCGTCGTCGAAGCGCGGATCAAGGACAATCTGCAGACGATGATCCGCAACATGCAGAAGCTGGCGCCGAGATTCGGATAGACGGCGGAGTTTCCAACGGTGCTTGTGAGTCGCGACCATATCCGTTCTTCTGCCTGAAACGCTGCGCTTTGCACTTCTCTTCGCGGTTATCGCTTCCCATTTAGGCGATGACAGCCAAAAATATTCAGCCACCTAGTAGAAGTCATCATGAAGAAAATCGGTTTCCTTTCTTTCGGGCACTGGAACCCTTCGCTCCAATCACAGACCCGCTCGGCCGGCGATGCGCTTCTGCAGTCGATCGATCTGGCTGTTGCCGCCGAAGAGCTCGGCGCCGACGGTGCCTATTTCCGCGTCCATCATTTTGCCCGGCAGCTCGCCTCACCTTTTCCTCTTCTGGCTGCCGCCGGTGCCAGGACCAAAAAGATCGAGATCGGCACGGCGGTTGTCGACATGCGCTATGAGAACCCGCTCTACATGGCCGAGGATGCTGGGAGCGCCGACCTGATCGCGAACGGGCGCCTCCAGCTTGGCATCAGCCGCGGCTCTCCCGAACAGGTGATCGATGGCTGGCGCTATTTCGGATTTGAGCCGCAGGAAGGTTCAACGGACGCGGATATGGGCCGCAACCATACCGAAGTCTTGCTCGAAGTCTTGAAAGGCCAAGGATTTGCCCAGCCGAATCCGCGGCCGATGTTTCCCAACCCGCCCGGCCTCTTGCGCGTCGAGCCGCATTCGGAGGGCTTGCGTGACCGAATCTGGTGGGGCGCAAGCTCGAACGCCACGGCCATATGGGCGGCGAAGCTCGGCATGAACCTGCAGAGCTCAACGCTGAAGAACGACGAAACCGGCGAACCCTTCCACGTCCAGCAGGCGGCGCAGATCCGTGCTTACAGGGAGGCATGGAAGGAAGCTGGCCATACGCGCAAGCCGCGGGTGTCCGTCAGCCGCAGCATCTTCGCACTGGTCGATGATCGCGACCGCGCCTATTTCGGCGCTGGCAGCAAGGAAGAGGACACGGTCGGTTATATCGACGACAATACCAAGGCGATCTTCGGCCGGTCGTATGCCGCTGAGCCTGACGTTCTGGTCAGACAGCTGGCCGAGGACGAGGCGATCAGCGAAGCGGATACGCTTTTGTTGACGGTCCCGAACCAGCTTGGCGTCGAATATAACGCCCATGTCATCGAGGCGATTCTGAAGTATGTCGCGCCGGCGCTCGGCTGGCGGTGAAAATTTCTCACAGATCGAAGTGGGCAATCACCGGCACATGGTCCGACGGGCGGTCCCAGCCGCGGGCTTCCTTCAGGATATCGACGCGGGCGAGATGCGGGGAGAGATCGGCGGAGGACCAGACGTGGTCGAGCCGGCGACCCTTGTCGGCGGCTTCCCAATCCTTGGCGCGGTAGCTCCACCAGGTATAGAGCTTTTCCGGCGATGGCGTGTGCTGGCGCATCAGATCGACCCAGGCTCCGCCGGTCATGACGGCGGTGAGGCCCTCGGTTTCGACCGGCGTGTGGCTGACTATCTTCAAAAGCTGCTTGTGCGACCAGACGTCGTGCTCGAGCGGTGCGATGTTGAGATCGCCGACGAGGATCGACGAGATACCGGCTTCGCTCTCGGCATGAAGCAGCTTCATCTCGTCGATGAAATCGAGCTTGTGGCCGAATTTCTGGTTGATGCTGCGGTCGGGCTCGTCGCCGCCGGCCGGTACGTAGAAATTGTGCAACCGGATATTTTTGCCCGATTTTTCAAACACCACGGAGAGATGGCGGGCATCGCCGATGCCGCAATAATCGCGCCGGTCGGTCAGTTCATTGAGCGGCAGGCGGGAAATGGTGGCGACGCCGTGGTAGCCTTTCTGGCCGTGAATGGCGATGTGCTCGTAGCCGAGCGCCTTCAGTGGCGAGAAGGGGAACAGATCGTTCGGGCATTTGGTTTCCTGCAGGCAGAGGATGTCCGGCGACCAGGTCTTCAGGAGATGTTCGATCAGCGGCATGCGCAGGCGCACCGAGTTGATGTTCCAGGTCGCGATCGACAATGCCATGCGGGAGATCTTTCCTTGGATGTGCTTCGTTGAGGCGGGCGCCGCCCGCTCGCGCGCCTCGTCTTACTGCATAATTCCTTAAATCGGAATCGATTTTACGGATAAAATTATGCAGCATTCCAAAGTGTTACAGCGACCTTTGCGCGTCTGAAAAAGACGCGCGGCGCTGTAAGGCTTCTGTCGCGCTTGGCCATTGGAGTTGCAGCCGATATTGACAGTTGTGCGTGGTCATATCTATTGCCGCCCAGGTTTCATTTGCCGCGATGGATGCGGCGCGGCTTCTGCAGGAAAGGTCCTCCATGATCCGGCATCTCGCCCCCGAGGATTTCGAGTTCTTCCGCAGCATCCGCCTTGAAGCCCTGCGGGCCGAGCCGGCCGTCTTTGCCAGCAGCGCCGAGGACTGGGAGAAGTTGCCGGATGAGGAATGGCGCCGCCGCCTCACTGCCAATTCCGTCTTCGTCGATTTTATCGAGGGCGAACCGGTCGCCATCATGGGGCTGATACGGCAGAGCGCGAGCAAGATGGCGCACCGGGCAACGATCGTCATGGTCTATGTGCGCAAGGACCGGCGCGGCGCGGGCCATGCGCAAGCGCTTCTGGATGCGCTCGTTCGCCATGCCCTCGAGGCCGGTATCCGGCAGTTGGAGCTTGCCGTCAGCGCAGAAAACCCGGCCGCCATCCGGTTTTACCGGCGCGAAGGTTTTGTCGAGGCCGGCCGCATAGCCGGCGGCACGATCCATGAAGGCAGGGAGATCGACGAGATTCTGATGACCCGGCGCATCGACCAAGGGGCGTCATCGTTCTGACGTAGCCTTAGTGGCCCTTGCGCGGTCAGAACACGGCAATGGCCTATTCACCGACCAGGGGCTGTCGCATGTGGATCGAAGCGATTGCGCCGATCACTTCGACTTGTTGCGCACGTCGTCATAGGGGATCTGGAAAACCTTGTCGTCCATCGGCACGCCGTTCTTGACGTTGAAGATCATCACCGAGGTATCCTTCTTCTGCGCGTCGGTGATCGTCCATTGGCGCAGGTCATAGGTCTTCGGGTCGAACATCAAGGTGATCGTCGCGTCGCCGAAGACGCTTCTGTCGCCCAGCACGATGGTGATCAGATCGGCCTCTTCCTTGACGTCGCGCACCATCTTGCCGGTCAGGTCGATATTGTTGGAGAGAAGCAGCTTCAGCGGCGTCTTCGACAGCGGATAGATATCCCAGGTCTTCATTTTCTGATTGCCGATGACGACAGACTTGCCGTCGGCGATCACGCGCATCGGCGAGGGGGCCTCGTAATTGAAGCGGATCTTGCCAGGGCGGCTGATATAGAACTTGCCGCCTGTCTGCTCGCCGCGCGGGCCGAACTGCACGAACTCGCCGCTCATCGTCTTCACCGAGGCGAAATGATCGGCGATTTTCTGGGCAATGCGCGCCTGTGCCAAGGCGGGCTCGATGGGAAGGCCGACAAAGGTCAAGGCGACGAAGACGGCGAGACCACGGAGGAAGAATCGGCGCGACAGGGACGAAAATGTGCTTACCTGCCCGCGGCGGCCGGTTTCGGTGTCTGTCATGGCAATCTCCTTCATTTCCAGTCTCATGTGGAGCGCAAGTGCGGCACCTTCAAGGCCTTGCCTGCGCCCGTCTTCAATTCCCCGTGAGCTCGCGCAGGCCCTTCGTCGGCCGAGGTTCGGCAAGGGTCATGCGCGGTCTTAGCGGCCGGTGATATCGCTTTCGGTCGGCACGAGAATCTCGCGCTTGCCGGCATGGTTGGCCGGGCCGATGATGCCTTCCTGTTCCATGCGCTCGATCAGCGAGGCGGCGCGGTTGTAGCCGATCCCGAGGCGGCGCTGGACGTAGGATGTCGAGGCCTTGCCGTCGCGCAGCACGATGGCGACGGCCTGGTCGTAGGGGTCGTCGGATTCGGCGAGATTGGAGGTGCCGGCCGGGCCGCCGCCTTCGCCGTCCTCGTCGTCATCCTCGGTGATGGCGTCGAGATATTGCGGCGCCCCTTGCGTCTTGAGATAGGCGACGACGTCCTCGACCTCGGTGTCGGAGACGAAGGGACCGTGGACGCGCTGGATGCGGCCGCCGCCGGCCATGTAGAGCATGTCGCCCATGCCGAGCAGCTGTTCGGCGCCCTGTTCGCCGAGAATGGTGCGGCTGTCGATCTTCGAGGTCACCTGGAAGGAGATGCGGGTCGGGAAGTTCGCCTTGATCGTACCGGTGATAACGTCGACGGAGGGGCGCTGCGTCGCCATGATGACGTGGATGCCGGCGGCGCGGGCCATCTGGGCCAGACGCTGGACGGCGCCCTCGATATCCTTGCCGGCGACCATCATCAGGTCGGCCATCTCGTCGATGATGACGACGATATAGGGCATCGGGGCCAGGTCGAACTCTTCCGTCTCGTAGGTCGCCTCGCCGGTCTGGCGGTCGAAGCCGGTCTGCACCGTGCGGCTGATCTGCTCGCCCTTGGCCAGCGCCTGCTCGACGCGGCTGTTGAAGCCGTCGATGTTGCGGACGCCGATCTTCGACATCTTCTTGTAGCGCTCTTCCATCTCGCGCACGGTCCATTTCAGCGCGACGACGGCCTTCTTCGGATCGGTGACGACGGGCGACAACAGATGCGGGATGCCGTCATAGACGGAGAGCTCGAGCATCTTCGGATCGATCATGATCAGGCGGCACTGTTCCGGCTTCAGGCGGTAGAGGATCGACAGGATCATCGTGTTGATGGCGACGGACTTGCCCGAGCCCGTGGTGCCGGCGACCAGGAGATGCGGCATCTTGGCGATATCAACGATCACCGGCTCGCCGCCGATCGTCTTGCCGAGCGCCATGGCAAGCTTGGTCTTGCTGGTCTCGAAATCACGGGAACCGATCAGCTCGCGGAGATAGACGGTCTCGCGGCGCTGGTTCGGCAGTTCGATGCCGATGGCGTTGCGGCCGGGGACGACGGCGACGCGGGCGGCGATCGCAGACATCGAGCGGGCAATATCGTCGGCCAGGCCGATGACGCGGGAGGACTTGATGCCGGGAGCAGGCTCCAGTTCGTAGAGTGTGACGACGGGGCCGGGGCGGACATGGATGATCTCGCCCTTGACGCCGAAATCCTCCAGCACGCCTTCCAGCATGCGGGCATTCTGTTCCAGCGCGTCTGCCGACAGGGTCGCGTCGCGCACGACATTCTTCGGTTCAGCGAGGAAATGCAGCGGCGGCAGAATGAAATCGTCGTCGTCCGCGACGAAGGAGCTCTGCGCTTCGCGTTCGATGCGCTGGCCGGTCTTCGGACGCGGGGCGGCGGGAACGATGCGTGCGCTGGATTGAGCCGGCGGCTGCTTGCGTGGTGCGGGCACCGGTGCCCAATCGGCGGCAGCATCGATCTCGTCGTCCTCGTCGTCTTCCGGCATGATGCCGGCCGGCAGGTGGCCGCCGTCGAGGAAATCATCGTCATCATCGTCGATCAACATGGACGGTGCGGCGACGACGCGGCGCTCGCTGCGGTCGAGCGAGGGCTCGACCCGCTCCGAGCGAGCAACAGCCTTCGGGCGCACCGGTTCGTTCAGCGTGCCGAATTCGTCCGTGTTGAAGTCGTAGGGTTCGTCATAGTGGCGCGCGGCCGGTTTGCGGCGGCCGCTGAGGCCGAACAAGCGGCGCAAGCGCGCTTGGGCAGTGAAGCGCATATGGGTGAGCGCACCGGCCATGACCATGACGATACCCTCGGATTCGTCGTCCTCGAGTTCGTCGCTGACCGTGCGCGCCTTGCTTGGGGTGGGCGCGGCCACCGGCATATCGTCTTCCGGATCGGCGACCCCGATGAGGCCGGCGCTGTAGACCAGGAAATAGGCGGCGGGCAGGCCGAGCAGGACACCCAGCACCATGCCGAACGTGCCGGACGGGAAGGCGCCGGTAAAGAGCGCCGGGAATCTCAGGATCATGTCGCCGAAAACGCCGCCGAGGCCGCTCGGCAGCGGCCAGGTGACCGGCGCGGGAATGCAGCCGAGAGCGGCGGAGGCAAGCACCGAGCCGCCGAACCAGGAGGCCGCGCGCTTGAGGATGCGGTCGAAGGGTTTGCTGAAGATCAGTACCAGTGCCCAGGCAACGACGGGAAGCAGCGCGACGACGCTGGCGATGCCGAAGAACTGCATGAAGATATCGGCGAAGGCCGCACCGGTATAACCGAGGATGTTGGTCGGGGCATCAGCGGTCGCATAGGAGAAGCTCGGATCGGAGACGTTCCAGGTCGATAGTGCTGCGACGGCAAAGCCGAGTGCGACGAACAGCGTGAAGCCCGCCAGCGCGGCCAACTGCCGCCAGACAAATGTGGAAAGCACAAACCGGTTGGAACGGTTGTCGAATACCGCCTGATTGCTTCTGCTCATGGTGACCTGCTGCCCGTTCGTCTGCAAAGCGCAATGCGCACATGCTTCCACCGTAAGCAGAGGAGGGTTAAAGCCCTATTAACCTTGACGCTTCGTTTACGGAAACGCCTCCGCAGGGCGCCGGTTTTCCACTGCAGGGGCGACCCCACCACAAAAAAAGCCCGGATACGAGATCCGGGCCAAGTGCGGCTTCGCGCAAGACGAAACCGCGACGGGACTGTTAGGGAGCCGGTTTTCCCGGCTCCGCAATGTCTTAGGAGTGATAGGCAGCTTCGCCGTGCGACGACAGGTCGAGACCTTCGCGTTCGGCTTCGACCGTGACGCGCAGGCCGACGACCACATCGACGATCTTGTAGAGGATCGCCGAGCCGATGCCCGACCACAGGAGCGTGACGATGACGCCCTTGAACTGCGACCAGACCTGCGCTGCGGTGCCGGCGTAGCCTGCTGCGAAATCGGCGGTCGAGTAATCGACGATGCCTGCGCCGCCCAGCGCCGGATTGACGAAAACGCCGGTCAGCAGTGCGCCGAGGATACCGCCGATGCAGTGAACGCCGAAAACGTCAGCCGTGTCGTCGTAACCGAACTTGTTCTTCACGGTGGAGACGAAGAAATAGCAGATCGGCGAAACGACGAGACCCATGACGATGGCACCCATCGGGCCGACGAAGCCGGCAGCAGGGGTGATGACGACAAGGCCTGCAACCGCGCCCGAGACCGCGCCGAGGATCGAAGCCTTGCCGCGGGTGAAGGTTTCGACGACCGACCAGGAGATGACCGCGGCAGCGGCAGCAACGAAGGTGTTGATCATTGCGAGCGCGGCATAGCCATTGGCTTCTAGGTTGGAGCCGGCGTTGAAGCCGAACCAGCCGACCCACAGAAGGCAGGCGCCTACCATGGTGAGCGTCATCGAGTGCGGAGCCATCATGTCCTTGCCAAAGCCGGTACGCTTGCCGACCATGATGCAGCCGACGAGGCCTGCGATACCGGCATTGATGTGAACGACGGTGCCGCCTGCGAAGTCGATCGCGCCGAAGCCGAAGATCAGGCCGGACGGATCGGCATAGAGGCTCGGGCCGCCCCAGAACCAGACCATGTGAGCGATCGGGAAGTAGATGAAGGTCAGCCACAGGATCGTGAACAGGATCACGGCGGAGAACTTCACGCGTTCGGCGAAGGCGCCGACGATGAGGCCGGGGGTGATCGCGGCAAAGGTCATCTGGAAGATGACGAACGCCAGTTCCGGAATGACGACGCCCTTCGAGAAGGTTTCGACCACGGTTGTCGTGTCGACGCCGGCAAGGAACAGCTTGGAGAAGCCGCCGACGTAGGAGTTCAGGCTGCCGCCGGCGGTGAACGCCATGGAATAGCCGTAGGTTACCCAGATGATCATCGCGACGGAGGCGATCATCAGCACCTGCATGAGCACGGACAGCATGTTTTTCGTGCGCACGAGGCCGCCGTAGAAGAGGGCGAGGCCAGGAACCGTCATCAGGAGCACGAGCGCCGAGGAGACGAGCATCCAGGTGGTGTCGCCCTTGTCGGGAACCGGCGCTGCGGCCACGACTTCAGCGACGGCCGGCGCCGTTTCCTGCGCAAAGGCAATGGCCGGGGCGAGGAAGGCTGCAACTGCAGCGCTCACGCGTCCAAGAGAGGGGAAAAGTTTGAATGAGGACATTTGCAATATAGCTCCCTGAACGGCCGTGACTTACAGCGCTTCTGAATCGGTTTCGCCGGTACGAATGCGCACCGCGTGGTCAATCGAATAGACGAAGATCTTGCCGTCGCCGATCTGGCCGGTCTTGGCCGCGGATGCGATCGCCTCGACGGCCTTGTCGACGATCTCGGAGGCGACGGCGATTTCGATCTTGAGCTTCGGCAGGAAGCTCACGGCATATTCGGTGCCGCGATAGATTTCCGTGTGTCCCTTCTGGCGCCCGTAACCCTTCACTTCGGTCACAGTCAGGCCTTGGATGCCAACAGCGGTGAGGGCTTCGCGAACCTCATCGAGCTTGAACGGCTTGATAATGGCCATCACAATTTTCATCTGGTTTCCCATCCTTGTTCATGTCGGCTCGGGGCCGTCTCTCCTTGCCGCCGAGCACAAATTCTCAACGACCGCGCATTGCTATTCAAGGCGCGTGCCAGTTTCGGGCGGGGCTGTTAACCCCATGAAAAGACATGGAAATGCCACATTTTGCCGGATGCGGGCTGCGGGTTGTTAAAAAATCGTCAATTTAAACGATGAAAAAATGGGCAAAAATTAAAAAATGACGCTTTTTTATTCAGATGCCTTTTTCCGGATCAAGCCTTCCTGGGCAACGGAAGCAATCAGCATGCCGGAGCGATCAAAAAGGCTGCCACGGGTCATGCCACGCGCACCAAAAGCGCTCGGACTGTCCTGGGTATAGAGCAACCAGTCATCCATGCGGCAGGGCCGGTGGAACCACATGGCGTGATCGAGGCTCGCCACCTGCAGGTCGCGGTCGAAGACCGAGGTGCCATGCGCGTAGAGCGCCGTGTCGAGCAGGGTCATGTCTGAGATATAGGCAAGCACGGCCGCCTGGATATGGCGCTCGTTCGGGACTGCGCCGACTGCCTTTACCCAGACGTCCTGTACGGGCTCCAGCTTGTCGCGGGAGAAATAATGCTTGAGCGCGACCGGGCGGATCTCGATCGGCCGCGGGCGCTCCCAGTAGCGGCGGATCGCTTCCGGCGCATTCACCAGGAATTTTTCCTTGATGTCCTGCTCGCCCATCAGGCTCTCCGGCGGCGCCACGTCCGGCATGGCGATCTGGTGGTCGAAGCCGTCCTCATCGAACTGGAACGACGCCGATAGTGCGAAGATCGCCTTGCCGTGCTGGATGGCGACGACGCGGCGGGTGGCGAAGCTCG
>UCOA01000049.1 GCA_900474095.1 Hyphomicrobiales bacterium
AGGCGCGCTGCCGATCCTGCCGCATAGGCGGCAATCAGCAGCACGAAGGGCAGAAGCATGAGGGTAAGCTGTGCGCCTCGGCTCGGCCTGGTGTTAATCCAGCGCATGGATATGGCTCCGCTGATAAAAGGAACGAGGGCGGTGCGGAGATCCCGCACCGCCGACCGGTGCCACGCTCAGAGTGAACCGTCGGCCGCGGCCTTCATGTAGGTTTCGGTAAAGCGCAGCTTGACGTTGCCGCTGTCGCCGAGAATCTTGCCATCCGGCATTTCAATGCCAATAACATCTGGCGATGCAGCGCCGCTGCCGAGCAATCCTTTTTCGAACAGGAAGTTGCGTACGAGATCCATCGTCTTCGGCAGGCTAGGCGATGCTGTAAAAGCCACGGCATCGCCCGGCTTGTCGAACAGCTTGGTGGCGGCGATCTGGGCTTCAAAGCCCTTCAGATCGGTTCCTGACGCGGAGCCCATCGCTTCGCGCGCCGCCTTGCCCTCGTCGGTATCCGCCGTCATAAGTGCCGCGGTCTCGTACCAGATGCCGGCGAGCGCCTTGCCGAAATCCGGATTGTCCTTCAGCACGTCGGTATTGGCGACCATCAGGTCGATGATCTCGCCGGGTATTTGCGAACTGTCGAAAACCTTCTTGGCAGTCGGATCTTCGAGAATTGTCGCAACGAGCGGGTTCCAGGTGACGACTGCTGAGACGTCCGCCGTCTTGTAGGCGCCGACCATGTCGGCGTCGGAGGTGTTGACCACTTTCACATCCTGTTCGGTGAGCTTGAGGCTTTCAAGCGCCCGGGCAAGCAAATAGTGCGAGACGGAAAATTCGACGAGATTGACGTTCTGGCCCTTTAAATCGGCAAGGCTCGCCTTGTCCTTGAGAACGACGGCGTCATTGCCATTGGAGAAATCACCCACGATGACGGCCGTCGTATCGACACCACCGGCCGCCGGAATCGAGAGACCGTCCATGTTGGTGAGTGTTACGGCGTCGAAGGCCCCGGCGGTGTACTGGTTCATCGACTCGACGTAATCGTTGAACTGGGTGACTTCGATCTTCAGACCATACTTGTCAGCCCATTTCTTTACGATGCCCTTGTCAGCTGCGTAACCCCAAGGCATCCAGCCGACATAGATCGACCAAGCGACCTTGAAATCGCTCTTTGGTGCCGCGAAGGCAGTTGACGTCATGCCGAAGGCCAGCAAAGCCATCAGCGCGGTAATGGAGAGCGGTTTCGAAAAAGTCTGCATAGAAATTCCCCTTTTTGCTTTTCTTCAAAAAAGGGATCGGCATGGACCATCGCGCCGCCAATCCCTTGGCTAACGAGGTCTCCCGGGCTTTTGTCCCGCCGTGCACCCGGCGGGATGTCTCCCCAACCGGTGGTAGCTCTCGGACCAGACACGCCGTTCAGAAGCGCCGGAACCCTAGCCACCAACTCTACGACCAAACACGCAAGCTGCGTGCCAACTGCTAAGTCCATGATTTTATTAGAATGCGTTTCGACGATGAAACCGTCACTCGTGCAAGTGCATGCACTTGCTCATTCGTTGGGCGTTCTCTTGCCTCTAAAGTCACCAATTGGCGCGTTTTAGGAGAAAACAAGCGCCATTGGCGAGATGGCCATTGTTCACCGTCGATGGATGGAGTCCCTGAAAAAATGTATCCTTTTCCTTGAACAGCCATAGTCAGGCTGATCCATCTTCTTCCATCATGGAATCTGCCGTCTGGCGGGATCCATACGATCTATCCCGCCGCGCGCTTTCGTGCACCAAAGGTGTCGGCGTTCGTGAGCATGCTCGTTGATGCAAATAAGGATGCGCCACGGCAAACGATGCTTCGGCGTGCGTCACCCTGATCGGCGCTGGCTCTAGGCTCAGGGATTTTTGGGATCGTCTCCAGTGGCGAGAGAAAATGGTGGCTAACTGCCTCCCGTATCATCCCCATAGGCAACGATAGGATAACGCCCGCCATCGAGAAGCAACCAAATGCCGCGGCACTGAACGGGCTATTTGAATATGTTTCGTCGCTCCGCAGTGACCTGCGCGCAAACTGAAATGCTATTTTCCTATAAGAGGATCGGTCAATGGGAGAGAAAGCATGGTTTCATCCGTGCCGCAGTCGGCGGTAGGGCGTGTTCTGATCGCGGAACGCAATCCACTCGTCATTGCCGCCCTGCGCGGACTATTTTCCGAAAATGCCCGCTTTTTCATCGTGGATACTGCGCGTACATCGGCTGAACTTTGCGAGAAACTTACCTTGGTCGAGACCGATTGCGTGCTGCTTTCCTGGCAGCTCGAAGATGCCGAGGCTCCGGATGTGCTGGCGGATATCGGCCGTCTGGGTTTCGATCCTAAAATCGTGCTCTTTGCCGATACCAATAACCCTTCCATGGTCAATGAGACAATCCGGCTCGGCGTGAACGGGTTGTGCTACCAGTTCGAAGACCCGGAGATTCTCTTCGCAACACTGACCGCCGTGCTGAAAGGTCGGATCTGCATTCCCTATACCGTGCTCTCGAAAATCTCCAACACGCCCTTCCAACAACTCACCGCGCGAGAGACGGAACTGCTCGGCATGCTCGCAAACGGCTGGTCGAATACGCAGATCGCCAGCCGCACAGGCATTTCCGAGAATACGGTGAAATACCACCTCAAGAATCTCTACGACAAGCTCGAAGTGCGCAATCGCGCCATGGCGGTTGCGCTTTACGCCAAGGAGCGCCGGCGCAACTCGGCTTGAGACTACCTGCGGGTAGGCCGCGCCCTACCCATCCTTCCCGGCTGCCACCCATCGGGGCCGCGCTCGCGCTGCCCGTCAGGCATTCTTTTCTGCCTGAGCGAGTGTTGTGCGGACATGGCCCTGAAGGCAGCTTTGGCGCCGAGGAACAGTCCGCCCGCGGACGCTGCATCGGAGGAACCATGCCAGGCTACAATCATCTCTTCATTCCCGGCCCGACCAACATTCCCGAACAGGTTCGCCAGGCGATGAACCTTCCGATGGAAGATATGCGTTCGCCGCGCTATCCAGAACTGACGCTGCCGCTCTTTGCAGACGTCAGACGCGTCTTCAAGAACCAGAACGGCCGCGTCTTCATTTATCCCTCGTCCGGCACCGGTGCCTGGGAAGCGGCAATGACCAACGTGCTCTCGCCTGGCGACAATGTGCTGATGAGCCGCTTCGGCCAATTCTCGCATCTCTGGGTCGACATGGCCGAGCGCCTCGGCTTCGTGGTCGACTGCCTGGACATGGAATGGGGCACGGGCGTACCAATCGAGCTCTATGCAGAGCGTCTCGCCGCCGACAAGGAGCACAAGATCAAGGCCGTCTTCGTGACGCATAATGAAACCGCCACCGGCGTCACCTCGGATGTCGCCGCCGTGCGCGCCGCGCTCGACGCCTGCGGCCACCCGGCGCTCCTCTTCGTCGATGGCGTCTCCTCCATCGGCTCGATCGAATTCCGGCAGGACGAGTGGGGTGTCGACTGCGCCGTTTCCGGTTCGCAGAAAGGCTTCATGCTGCCCGCCGGTCTCGGCTTTCTCTCAGTAAGTCAGAAGGCGCTGGAGGCGGCGAAGATCTCCCGTCATGTTCGCTGCTACTTCTCCTTCGAGGACATGATCAAGACCAACGACACGGGCTATTTCCCTTATACGCCGCCGACACAGCTCCTGCGCGGCCTGCGTGCCTCGCTGGACCTGATCTTCGAGGAAGGCCTCGATAGTATCTTCGCCCGCCACCATCGCCTCGCCAACGGCGTCCGCGCCGCGGTCTCAGCGTGGGGCCTTAGGCTCTGCGCGACCGAGCCGAAATGGCATTCCGACACGGTATCGGCGATCCGCCTGCCGGAGGGCATCGACGGCGCCGAGGTTATTCGCCACGCCTACCGCACCTACAATACCTCGCTTGGCAGCGGGCTCAGTCAAGTGGCGGGCAAGGTCTTCCGCATCGGCCACCTTGGTTCCCTGAACGAGGTCATGGTGCTCGGCGCGCTTTCGGCCGCGGAACTCACGCTGCTCGATTGCGGGGTGAAAATCGAGCCGGGCTCGGGCGTGGGAGCGGCGATCGAACGGTTCCGCTCCGCCGCGACGACGCCAGCCGCCAAGGCGGCCTGAGAAGACAACAAGGGGAGACATCTATGAGCCACACGATAAACCATCTCCGCCGGCTGCGCTTGCAGCGCAGCGAACTCGCCGTCCCGGGCACTAACCCCGAGATGATCGAGAAGGCCGCCAATTCCGACGTCGATTACATCTTCCTCGACATCGAAGATGCGGTGGCGCCACCGGACAAGGAGCGCGCCCGCGCCAATATCGTCGCAGCTCTGAACCAAATCGACTGGCGCGCTCGGGGCAAGACCATCTCGGTCCGCATCAACGGGCTGGACACGCCATACATGTACCGCGACGTCGTCGACCTCATGGAGCAAGCCGGTGACCGGATCGACACGCTGCTGGTGCCGAAGGTCGGCGTGCCCGCCGACCTTTACATGGTCGAGGCCATGGTCAACCAGATCGAGATCGCCAGAGGCTATAAAACCCACGTCGGCCTCGAGGCGCTAATCGAGACTGCACTCGGCATGGCCAATGTCGAGGCAATTGCAGCCTTCGGAGGCCGGCTTGAGGCCATGCATTTCGGGGTCGCGGACTATGCCGCGAGCCTGAAGGCCCGTACCGTCAGCATCGGCGGTCTCAACCCCGACTATCCCGGCGATCAGTGGCATTTCGGCCTGTCGCGCATGACGGTCGCCTGCCGCGCCTATGGCCTGCGCGCCATCGACGGTCCTTTCGGCGACTTCTCCGACCCGGAGGGATACAAAGACGCCGCCCGCCGTGCTGCGGCCCTCGGCATCGAAGGCAAGTGGGCGATCCATCCGAACCAGATTGCGTTGGCCAACGAGATCTTCTCGCCCCTCGAGAAGGAAGTCGATCGCGCCCGCCACATCATCGATGCGCTGAAGGTCGCCGAGAGCCAAGGCAAGGGCGCGGCCTCGCTCGACGGCAAGATGATCGATGCCGCTTCGGAACGCATGGCGCGCAACGTGCTTGCCACGCATGACGCCATCACTGCCGGCCGCTAGCAGGAGAAAGACAATGGACATTCATGAATACCAGGCCAAGGAACTTCTCTCGCGCTACCAGATCCACATCCCGCGCGGCGGCCTTGCCTATAGTCCCGAGCAGGCGGCTTATCGCGCCAGGGAGATCGGCGGGGACCGATGGGTGGTGAAGGCGCAGGTCCATTCCGGTGCGCGCGGCAAAGCGGGAGGTATCAGGATCTGCTCCTCCGACCACGAGATCGTCGAGGCCGCCGACTCCATGCTTGGTCGTACGCTCGTGACACACCAGACCGGGCCGCAGGGAAAACTTGTTAGCCGCCTCTATGTCGAGGAAGCCATGGATATCGAGCGCGAGATCTATATCGGTTTCGTGCTCGACCGCAAATTAGAGCGCATCATGATCGTCGCCTCGTCTTCGGGCGGCATGGAGATCGAGGAAATCGCCGAGGCCGAGCCAGACTCGATCATCCGAGCCACGGTCGATCCCGGCGTCGGCATGCAGGACTTCCAAGCCCGCGAGATCGCATTCGGCCTCGGTATCGACAATGCCCTGATCGGCCGCGCCACGCAAACCCTGCTCGGCTGCTACCGCTCCTTCGTGGACTACGACGCCTCGATGCTGGAGATCAATCCGCTGGTGGTCACCAAGCGGGGCGATCTTGTGGCGCTCGACGCCAAGATGAGCTTCGATGAGAACGCGCTTTTCCGGCGGCCGCATATTGCCGAGATGCGCGACAAGAGCCAGGAAGACCAGCGCGAGACGTTTGCCTCCGATCGCGGCCTCTCCTATGTCGGTTTGGACGGCAATATCGGCTGCATCATCAATGGTGCCGGCCTTGCCATGGCGACCATGGACATGATCAAGATCGCCGGCGGCGAGCCCGCGAACTTCCTCGACATCGGCGGCGGCGCGTCGCCCGAACGCGTGGCGAAGTCCTTCCGTGCAGTGCTACGCGACAAGAATGTCGAGACGATCCTCGTCAACATCTTTGCCGGTATCAACCGCTGCGACTGGGTAGCGGAGGGTGTGATCAAGGCACTGAGGGAAGTTGGCGTCCCGGTCCCGCTCGTCGTGCGCCTCTCCGGTACCAACATGGAGGAGGGCCGGCGAATCCTCGCCGAGTCAGGCGAAGACATCATCGTTGCGGAAACGCTTGCCGAGGCTGCCGACAAGGCGGTCAGCGCGTGGCGCGCTTTCAGCGCAAACAAGGCTGCTTGAGGGAGGCTGAAACATGTCCATTCTACTCGACAAGAACACCCGCGTCATCGTTCAGGGCTTCACCGGCAAGATCGGCAGCTTTCACGCCGACGACATGAAACGCTACGGCACCAATGTCGTCGGTGGTGTGACGCCGGGCAAAGGCGGCTTGACCCATCTCGGTCTACCAGTCTTCAACACGGTGAAGGGTGCCGTTCAGGAAACCGGCGCGCATGCCTCGATCGTCTTCGTTCCACCACCTTTCGCGGCCGACTCTATCATGGAAGCAGCGGACGCAGGCATAAGGCTCTGCGTCTGCATCACCGACGGCATTCCCTCCCAGGATATGATCAGGGTCAAGCGATATATGCGGCGTTACCGCTTTGAGGATCGCATGACCCTGATCGGGCCGAACTGCGCGGGCATGATCACGCCCGGCGAGGCGATGATGGGCATCATGCCGGGCTCAATTTATCTGCCCGGCCGCATCGGCATCGTCGGTCGCTCAGGTACGCTCGGCTATGAGGCTGCCAGCCAGATGAAGGCGCTCGGCATCGGCGTGTCGACCTCGGTCGGCATCGGCGGTGACCCGGTCAATGGCTCGTCATTCAAGGACATGCTGGAGCTATTCGAAAACGATCCCGGCACGGATGCGGTGCTGATGATCGGCGAGATCGGCGGCCCGCAGGAGGCGGAAGCAGCACTCTGGGCGAGCAACAACATGAAGAAGCCGCTGATCGCTTACATTGCCGGCCTTTCGGCCCCGAAGGGCCGACGCATGGGCCATGCCGGTGCAATTATCTCCGCTTTCGGGGAATCGGCGCAGGAGAAGGTCGAGATCCTCAAGGGCGCCGGCGTCACAATCGTGCCGACGCCGTCCTCCTTCGGCGAGACGGTGGCGAACGTGCTATCGGCCATGAGCAAGGCTGCCTGAATGGCTTTGCCTCGCGTACTCGTGACCCGGCGCTGGCCGGAAGCCGTGGAGCGCGTGCTTGCCGCGCGCTTCGACACCACGTTCAATGATGCCGATCGTCCTCTCACCGAGACGGCATTCGTCTCGGCGATGAAAGCCTATGACGCAGTGCTGCCGACGGTGAGCGACCGTCTTCCCTCCGGCCTCTTCGATCAACCGGGTCTTCGCACGAAGATCCTCGGTAATTTCGGCGTTGGCTTCAATCACATCGACGTCGCCGCCGCAAAGGCGGCCGGTATCGCGGTCACCAACACGCCGGGTGTGCTGACCGACTGCACCGCCGATCTCGCGCTGACGTTAATGCTGATGGCCGCCCGCCGTGTCGGGGAAGGTGAGCGGCAACTGAGATCCGGTGAATGGAAGGGCTGGTGCCCGACACATATGCTGGGCAGCCAGCTCAGCGGCAAAGTGCTCGGCATCATCGGCATGGGGCGGATCGGCAAGGCCACCGCCCGCCGCGCCCATTTCGGATTCGGCATGAAGATAGTCTTCTTCAATCGCAGTGATGTCGATGACGACGAGACCCGCGCCATGAAGGCGGAGCAGATGAAGTCGATCGACGACATGCTGGCCGCGAGCGATTTCGTCTCGCTGCACTGCCCCGGCGGCGCCGAGAACCGCCATCTCTTGGACGCGCGGCGGCTCGCGCTGATGAAACCGGGTGCATACGTGATCAACACGGCGCGCGGCGATGTCGTCGATACTCAAGCTCTCGTCCAGGCGCTGACCTCACGGTCGATCGCGGGCGCCGGGCTCGATGTCTATGAGGGCGAGCCCGCCATTCCCGCTGGGCTGGCCGACCTCGAAAATGTGGTTCTCCTTCCGCATCTTGGCAGCGCGACATCAGAGACACGGACGGCAATGGGCATGAAGGTTGTGGAGAACATCACCGCCTTTTTCGACGGTCACGATCCGCCGGACAGGATCGCGTGAGAGGGCAGACCGTCCGCGTAAAAGCGGGCGCGGGCATACATATCGGACATCCAAAGGGAAACGTCGCAACATAAATCAGGAGGGATAAAAGCATGTCGACTACACACAGATTGCGAAGCATAGATCCGGCAGTATTCTGGCCGGCCATTGCGATAACGGCCGGGTTCATCTCATGGGGAGCGGTGGCCCCGGATAGCCTCGCTTCGGTCACCCAAACTATTCTTTCGGCGATCATTAACGGTTTCGGATGGGGATTTGTTGTTTCGACCGCGTTGTTTCTGGTTTTTGCAGGGTTCCTGGCGATCAGCCGTTTCGGCAAGATCAGACTTGGGGCCGATGACGAGCTTCCGGAATTCCGGACGGTTTCGTGGGTGTGCATGATGTTTAGCGTCGGCATGGGCATCGGCTTGATGTTCTGGGGCGTTGCTGAGCCGGTTTTCCATTTTGGCGCACCGCCGCACGGTCTAGCGGCCGCGCAAACCAAGGAAGCTGCGCTGGTCGCAATGAAATATTCTTATTTTCATTGGGCGCTGCACCCTTGGGCGATCTATGCCATCGTCGGTCTGGCGATAGCCTACTTCACCTACCGCAAGGGCCTGCCCATCCTAATCTCGAGCGCATTCACTCCTTTGCTCGGTAGCGCTGTCAACGGACCGATCGGTAAGACGATCGATATCCTCGCCGTTATCGCCACGCTGTTCGGCACGGCGACATCGCTCGGTCTTGGCGCACAGCAGATCAACAGCGGCCTGAATTTTCTCTGGGGAACTGGCGAGGGGACAGGCATTGCGCTTGCGATCATCGCGGTGCTGTCGGTGCTGTTTATCCTTTCGGCAGTGTCGGGGGTGGGCAAAGGCGTTCAGTTTTTGAGCAACATGAACATGGTGGTCGCCGCCGCGCTACTGCTGTTCCTGGCCGTTGTCGGACCGACCATTTTCATCCTCAACACCTTCACCGAAGCGCTTGGCGACTACCTGGCCGACTTGGTCACCATGTCGTTCCGCACCGCCGCCTTCAGCGACGGCAAATGGCTGGGCAGCTGGACGATCTTCTACTGGGCCTGGTGGGTGTCCTGGGCGCCTTTCGTCGGCGTCTTCATTGCGCGCATTTCCAAAGGGCGGACCATTCGCGAATTCGTCATTGGCGTTCTGCTCATTCCGAGCGGCGTAACCTTCCTCTGGTTCACCATCATGGGCGGTACCGCGCTGCATTCCGAACTGATGGGTATCGGCGGGCTTGTCGAGGCGGTCAACAACAAAGGCGCCGCTATCTCGCTGTTCGCACTTCTCGAACAATATCCAGGAACTGCGTTCACGTCGTTGGTTGCGATCTTCCTTGTCGCAATCTTCTTCGTCTCGGGAGCGGATGCCGCATCAATAGTGATGGGCATGCTTTCGTCCCGCGGCATGCTTGAGCCAGCCCGCGGCGTCGTCGTCCTCTGGGGCGTCCTTGCAGGAGCGTCAGCCTGCGTGTTGCTGGTGATGGGAGGCTTGCAGGGCCTGCAGACTGCGTCGATCATCGCGGCAGCGCCCTTCCTCGTTGTCATGGTCGGGCTCTGCATCTCCCTATGGATGGCGCTGTTGGATGACCTCGAAGGGCGGAGTAAACAAGCTCCTCCCATACCCGAAGGCTCACCATTGGCCGATGCGGTCGCGGCTGAGTAGCACCACGCCTTCATCCACGCACCAACAAGCCGCCGCACCTGAAAATAACCTTCAGGTGCGGGGTTGGGCGGGAGCGTGCGCCGATAAGATCAACCCGGTCCCTCTTCATTCTGGCCAACCGCGAGGCACTGCGGCTCTTTCGCTCCCACGAAATATGAGCCTATCCAACCAGACGAGCGAAGGGCGGAAATGATAAGCGAACAGCACTCGAAATCGTCCTGGGTCTGGACAATCTGGTCTGATCTCGGCTGTCGTGATGCATGGCCCGCCTTCTGTGGCGGGCGAACTTTTCCCAACAGGACCCACAAGGAACAACGCGAACGATTTTCGCGCGGTGCGTCGCGTTGCCAACCGATGGCCACGACGCGATGTCCGCTAAAGATCCGTACTCAAAACCCGTCGTGTCTTAAAGAGTTTGGCGATCCACAGGTTCTCGAGGCGCTTTCGCTTCTGCTCATCAACGCCGTGCTCGGGCCTTCAATCCGGATCGCCCTTCGACGCAATCCTTTCTTCTGCACTTTGATTTCGCCTATTGCATGATCTGCAGGGGAAGCTCGGTGCTTTTCTTCAGGGTGCGCAGGACGATACTCGACGTTACGGACGCGAGCCCGCCGCTGGCCTTGATCATCCGCTCCAGGAACACGCTGAGGTGATCAAGGTCGCTGGCCATTATTTTCATCAGGAAGTCGGCGTCCCCCGTCTGCGAATAACACTCCAAGATCTCCGGAGCTGCCTCAATAAAGCGGTGCAACTGCGTGTTGCCCTCGTCTGTATGGGCCCGGAGGCTGACCAATGTGTGAGCCACGACGGTAAAGCCGAGCTTTTCCGGGTTCAGGATGGCAACAACATTTTGAATGAGGCCTTCGCTCCTCAGGCGATCGAGCCTACGGGAGCATTGCGCGGCGGACAGATTCACGACTTGAGACAGTTCAGTCTGCGTCAGTTCCGCGTTTCGTTGGATCGCCGCCAGCAGCCGGATGTCGAACTGGTCGAGCGCTTGCACTTTGGAAGCCATGTTAAATCTCTTGCATGTCGGGGCTCAGAATGTTGAATTTCATGCACAACAGTGCGCTCAAGCGATGAATAATGCAAGATAACTTCATCCTCATGGGGTTATGGTGACACGAGATCAAGAGGTGGAATATGTTCGATAAACTGAAAGAGCAACCAGCTGACAGCCTTCTGGCGCTGATCAAGGCATTTCACGCTGACCCGCGTCAGGACAAAGTCGACCTGGGCGTCGGCGTCTATCGAGACGAACAGGGCAGGACACCGGTCATGCGCGCGGTGAAGCTGGCGGAAAAGCATCTGCTGGAAACGCAGGACAGCAAACGCTATCTCGGTCCGGAAGGCGATTTGACTTTCGTGAATTTGCTCAAACCGATTATTTTCGGCGCCGGACGCGACTTGCTCGATCAAATCGTCGGCATTCAGACGCCTGGCGGAAGTGGGGCCTTGCGGCTCGGCGCCGAGCTAGTTGCTGCTGCCAATCCGAATGCTCGGGTCTGGTTGGGAACGCCCAGTTGGCCGAACCATGCGCCGATCTTTAGATCCGCTCGGGTGGCTGTCGCGGACTACCGTTTTGTCGATCTCGAGATGCAGAAGATCGACTTCGCTCGCGTGGTGGAGGCACTGTCATCGGCCACTGCAGGCGATGTTGTCCTTCTTCACGGCTGCTGCCATAACCCTACGGGTATCGACTTTACTGCCGTGCAATGGAAGCAGATCGCCGCGCTCCTGGTCGAGCGCAAGCTAGTCCCCTTCATCGATCTTGCTTATCAAGGTCTCGGCGATGGATTGGAGCAAGACGCAGAGCCCGCACGGCTCATTCTCGATGCCGTCGACGAAGCTATGGTTGCCTATTCCTGCGACAAGAATTTCGGCCTCTACCGCGAACGCGTCGGGGCTCTTTATCTTGTGAGCCGCAATTCCAGGGAACTGCAGATTGCCGACACCAACATGGCTTCTCTGGCTCGTGTCAATTGGTCGATGCCGCCTGATCATGGCGCGGCAATTGTTCGTGCCATTCTGGAAAGCGCGGAGTTGACAGAAATCTGGAAGACGGAGCTTCAGGAAATGTGCGCTCGCGTAAACGGCAATCGCGCAGCACTTGCAGCGGCGCATCCAGATCTTGCCTTCATAGCCCTGCAGCGTGGTCTGTTCTCGAACCTGGCAATATCGAAGGAAACGGTTGCGGCGCTGCGATTGAAGCATGGGATCTACATGGCGGTGACGGGCCGGATGAACCTGGCTGGAATGCAGCCAGCGGACGCCGGCGCCATTGTCAAGGCACTTCACGCAGAGGGCTCGTTGAACGCGCCCGCAGCCTGATCTCATTCCCTGTTTCGAAGTTGGACAAGTGATGACAAAAAAAGAAACGACGGGTCAGGCTATTACCCGCTCCCTGATCGAGAACGGCGTTGATACCGTGTTCGGCATTCCCGGCGCCCATATGTATGACTTCAATGACGCTCTTTATGAAAAGCGCGAAAAGGTCCGCTTCATTCATACCCGCCATGAGCAGGGTGCCGGCTACATGGCTTACGGATATGCCAAGTCGACCGGCAGGATCGGAGCCTATACAGTCGTGCCCGGTCCCGGCGTTTTGAACTCGGGCGCTGCCCTGTGCACTGCCTACGGCGCCAATTCGCCGGTTCTTTGCCTCACAGGCAATATCATGTCTCATCTGATCGGCCAGGGGCGAGGGCAGCTTCATGAACTGCCCGATCAGCTCGCAACCTTGCGGGGGATCACCAAGGTCGCCGAGCGCATCGATCATCAGTCCGAGGCTGGCAGGGTTATGGCCGAGGTTATTGGCAAGATGCTTTCCGGACGGCAGGGACCAGGCACCATCGAGGCACCATGGGATGTCTTCGGCATGGAAGGTCCAGAACTGGAACTTCCGGAGACCAGACGCGCTCCCGAGCCCCAGGTCAATCCAGAGAAAATCAAGGCAGCCGCCGCGATCCTGGCAAACACAAGGAACCCCCTTATCATGGTCGGCGGCGGGGCCGTCGACGCCGGCGATGAGATCGCCTTACTCGCGAAAACTCTCAACGCGCCGGTCACCTCACACCGGTCCGGCAAAGGTATCGTCAGCGACGATCACCCCAACTACCTTAACTTCGTGGCTGCCTTCGACTATTGGAAGGATACAGACGTTCTGATCGGTATCGGCAGCCGCCTTGAACTTGAATACATGCGCTGGCGGTGGTTGCCGAAGGGACTGAAGGTCATTCGCATCGACGTCGATCCGACGGAGATGGTCCGTCTCAAGCCGGATGTCGGGCTCGTTGCTGACGCGAAGGCAGGGACAAAAGCCTTGATCGCAGCTTTGGTGCCGACGAACTCCGACAGGACGGCTGAATTTGCCGAGCTCAACCGCAAAGCCAAGGAGCGGTTCTCCGCTGTGCAGCCGCAGGTCGACTATTTAAACGCGATCCGCGAGGCCCTTCCCAGAGATGGATTCTTCGTCGAGGAAGTTAGTCAGATGGGGTTCACCGCTCGGTTTGCTTTCCCGGTTTATGGCCCAAGGCAGTATGTCACTTGCGGCTACCAGGACAATCTCGGCTTTGGTTTCAATACCGCGCTAGGCGTCAAAGTCGGCAACCCGGACAAGGCCGTTGTGTCTGTGTCCGGTGACGGCGGGTTCATGTTCGGCGTTCAAGAGCTGGCAACCGCCGTTCAACACAACATCGCAGTCGTGGCAATCGTCTTCAACAACAACGCCTATGGAAACGTATTGCGGGACCAGAAGCAGACCTATTCCGGTCGCTACATCGGTTCGGACCTAACGAACCCGGACTTCGTGAAGCTGGGTGAAAGCTTCGGGGTCAAGTCATTTCGGGCAACATCGCCAAATGAACTCAAGTTGATGATCGCCGAGGCGTTGAAACTCAATGCTCCGGTCCTTATCGAGGTGCCGATCGAGAAGGGTTCGGAGGCTAGCCCCTGGCCCTTCATTCACCCGCCTCCGCCTGCCGCGTAAGCCCAACGCATTGTCCTGCCGTGACAAAGATCTATCTCCTCCCGTCTTCGAGATGGCGAGGTCCCAATTCTTCTGGGACAGGTAGACTGCGCGACCGCAACTACGCGCAAGACAGGAAGCTTCGATTGCGCCGGAAATCAAAACGAGTTCGCTGAAACAGCAATGAACGGGAGGGTATTTGTTGGGATTTCTGCGTCAACGAGGCCCCTCGCGAGATAACAGACACCAGCGATCACGACACACAAGAGGCCTACTGAAATGCGGCCGCTCGCATAACGTTTTCGGGCGCTGTGCTGCGCTGCTCGTTTGGCGAATTGTCCGATTGCCACAATTGCCAAGATTGCGGTGATCACGAACCCGCTGATCGATGCTGCTCCCCACAACATCAGGAGGAAACCATGTCCCGCGGAGGATATACAGTGGGGGAAAAGTACACTGCCATCAACGACAAGGCCTTAGTTCGTGTATTCGGTTTTATAGGGATCGCCGCTCCACACAACCAGGAAACTGGAGCAGGCCTTGCCGCCGTGCATCCTTCCGCATATTTCCATATCCATCATTATCAGGCGGATTTTCTCGTCCTCCGAAAGGATGGAGATGGCGGCTGCGGGTGTGGTCGCTAGGAGAAACCCGACATTTTCGAGCATATCGGCGAATTCGAGGCGGATGAGGGGTTCTCCGTCTACGACGAGGACCGAGTTGCCGATGCTCATGGTATGTCCCTGTTCCGCCGCTGGTTCCTGACGGCCTCGAACTCGGCCGTCGGTAAAAAGCAGATGTAAGGGTAGGGGCGAGCAAAGCTTGACGTCCAAGAAGCGCGATTGGTCGGCGCGGCAGGGCGGGACACCGCGTATTGGTGAAACTGCCCGTCCGGGCTGCTCTTGATGCGAGTATCCCTTGACGTGATGAACTCCCCAATGACTTTGATGGGGGAGCCGATAGGGTCCTCGACAGCCACTCGTTCGCGGATTTCGCGGCAATCGAAAACGCTGCAGCACGAAAACGGATATGTCCATCCGTTCGGCTGCGCCGCTGCTGGCTTAGCATCATCCGCCGCTGGCGGGGTAACGGTTAGTACTGCAAAGAGGGTCGTTTGTAATTCATGCATGCTCTCTACCTCGATGGTGAATAGAGCCGGCCTCCGCGTTTCGCGGGGATCGATTTTCAACCGCTGCACAAGAGCGACCCGCTTAGGCGGTTCTACCTCCTGCGGTACCCGTCATGTCGATCCATTCGCGGGCAGGTTAGGGAAGGGCCCCCCGCAGGACGTAGGTTGACCATAACAATACGTTCCCGCCCCGACTATTGGCCGGGAGGAAAGATCAGATATCAACTGGTAGGGGACGACCTATACGCGGGGATACCCCCGTCCTTCTGCATTTCCTGCGGGTCGTAGCGGACCAGTTCCGCCAGCCGCGATGCCGATTGAGATACATAGGCCCTCTTGCGCGGCCGGAAAGCGTATCCCGGACGCTGATCGCAGGCTGGGACAAACTCTTGCTCCGCGATCGTCGTTCTGCAACCACGGGCGACGGTACGGCAGCAGGTCAAGTGTCCACAACTAAGCGAGCGGCAGCGCCGCAGCTCGATATTGAAGCCCTGTCAGCCAAGCACCGCCTTTATCCTTTCGGCCGCCTGATCAAGCGCGTCTTTGGGGCTCGCCTGGCCGGTCAGGGCTGCCTGAATGGCATCCTGGATCGCGTTGGAGATCTTCGGCCATTCCGGATGTGGGCCGCGGGGCTGTGCATATTTCAGCTGTTCGAGGAAGACCTTGAGGGCCGCATCCTTGAGTGGCTGGCCAGTCTCGGCAATCGGCGTGTCGGAGCGGGCCGGGAGCAGACCGAAGTCGCTGAACATGCGAGCATCCTGGGATACGAAGTACTCCAGCACCTTGAAGGCTTCCTCGGGGTGATCCGTGTTGGCAAAGATCGCCCAGTTGAAGTCCCCCATTGAAGAGGACCGTTCGGCACCCTTTTCCGGCACCGGCAGCAAAGTCACACCCCAATCAAACTTCGCTTCAGCGACCATGCGGTCGAGCTCCCAGGGACCGGAGATCGCCATCGCCGCGTTTCCGGAATTGAACGTGCCGGTTGAATCCCACTGGCCGCGAGTCAGTGTATCTGGGGACGCAAGCTTCTCGTCCAGAAACGTTTTCCAAATAGCCAGCGCCTTGACCGCGCCATCGGTGTTGATGTTCTGATAGCTGGCACCGCCCATCTGGGCCCAAGGCAGAAACTGGAAGGTGCCCTCCTCGCTCGCCTTCGCCGAAAAAGCTATGCCGTAGACGTTGGCGGCCGGATCAGTCAGCTTTCGTGCCGCGTCCATCAATTCCGCCCAGGTCTGCGGTGGCTTTGCCGGATCGAGGCCCTTCGCCTTGAACATGTCCTTGTTGTAGTAGAGCGCTATCGTGTTCGTAGCCTTCGGTACACCATAGTGCTTGCCTTTCCACATGGTGGAGGCGAGCGGGCCGGGGAAGTAGTTCTCCGGCTTGATCACTGACGACGTCTCCAACATGGCGGTTAGATCAAGAAAGGCGCCGCGCGCGGCGAATAGGGCATGTTCCGGGTTATCAACGGCAATGATATCCGGCGCCTGGTCCGTCGAATAGGCGCGCATGGCCTCGCTGACCACATCGTCGAACTGAATCTGCCTGAACTCGACCTTGATGCCCGTTTTAAGCTTGTTGTATTCGGCGATTAGATTGGGCGCCGGCTGGGTATCACGGTCGAGCGCCCAGACGGAGATCGTCACGTCCTCGGCCCTGGCCGGACAATTAAAACTGAAGACACTAGCAAGCGCGCCAGCGCCCAGCACGGCGTATTTGCGGATATCCATGGTCTCCTCCTCTTGTTTTATTTTTGCTCCGGGTGAGCGGTTTCCTCCCCTTCGACAGGCAGGGTGAACTGAAACACGGCTCCACGAGGTTCATTCGCAGTGGCCCACAGCCGGCCCCCGTGATCCTCGATGATCGAACGGCAGATCGCCAGGCCCATGCCCATGCCGCTGGATTTGGTCGTGTAGAATGCCTCAAACAGGCGGTCCATACACTGCGGGTCGAGGCCAGGTCCTGAGTCGCGCACCCGGACGATCACGGTTCCTGAGGCCTCTGTCTCGGTGCTAACCATCAACTCGCGCTCCCCCTCATTGATGCCGCTCATCGCCTCGACGGAGTTCATTATGAGGTTGAGGACTACCTGTTGCAGCTGGACGCGATCTCCTTTCATGGACGGCAGGCTCCTCGCGAACTCGGTGCGCAGCGAGACGCCTTGCCGGAGCACTTCGGTGCGGATCAGGGCGACGACGTGCCGAACGGCTTCATTGAGATCGAAGCGCCTTCTGCGAGGCGGTTCCTTCTTGACCAAGGCACGGATGCGGCCGATGACATCGCCGGCTCGCTTGCCGTTCTCGACGATCCGGCCAAGCGCGTGAACTACCTCCTCCAGGTTCGGCGGATGGTTGCCGAGCCAGCGCAAGGCGGCCTGGGCGTTTGTCACAGACGCGGCGATCGGCTGATTGACTTCATGGGCGATGGAGGCTGTTAGCTGACCCATGGTGGCGACGCGGTTTGCGTGGGCCAACTGCCCCGACGCCTCGCGCAAGGCTTCCTCGCTTTCGCGTAACGCCGTTTCCGCCCGCCGGCGCTCCGTCAAATCGAGGACGAAAGAAACACCTTCGTTGCTGCTTTCCTCAAACAGCGCACCGCCGATCAGCACGGGCAGACGGCTGCCATCCTTGCGAAAGTACTCCTTCTCGAACGGTTGGACTGCCCCGATCATCTTCAGCTCCGCAACGGTCCGTGCATCGCGATCGCGCCAATCGTCCGGCGTCAGGTCCGTCCAGCATAGCCGACCGGAGGCAAGGTCCTCTCTGTCGTATCCCAGCATGTGGAGAAACGCGTCGTTGGCCTCCACAATGCGACCTTTGATGTCCCAGACGAGAATGCCGATGATGTTAGCCTTGAAGAGGCGACGGATCTTGGCTTCGCGTTCTGCGAGGTCGCGGTACAACCGGGTATTTTCCAGCGAGATCGCCGCCTGAGAGGCAAGCAGCTTCAGCACCGCGATCCGGGTCGGCGCGAAGATCCGGGGGGCGAGGTTGTTCTCAAGATAGAGTACTCCGGTCAGTTGGCCCTGGTTGAGCAGCGGCAGGCAGAGAATGGAACGAGCATGGTGCTTCAAGATGTAGGGGTCCGCGGAAAACGGGTTCTGCGCCATGGCGTCGCCGAGAACCACGCTCTCGTTTGTGCGCAAGACATAATGAAGGACCGATTCCGGCATTGTGATCGCGGTCACGAACTCGTCGCGCACATGCACCACGACCGCGTCGCCAGCGGTCGTGGCCTCCGCGGCGATCCGTGACTCACCGCCGCGCGACAGGATCAACAGGCCGCGCTCGGCTCCCGCCTGCTCAATGGCGGTCCGCAAGACCGTGTCGATCAACTTTTCAAGGATTATCTCCCCCGAGATGGCTTGCGACACTTTGATCACGGTGGCGAGGTCAAGTTGTTCGATCGGCGCTCCGATCGTCCTCTTTGAGCCGGATGATGGCTCGTCCTCTTGCAGGTAGGGATACAATGCATCGAGTTGCTGCACCTTGCCATCAGCTCCCCAACGCAAATAGCAGTGCCGCGCATTTCGCATGTGGGCATGGTAATTGGTCTTCAAGCCACGGGCTGTGTAGAACCGCGCTGCCAATTCGGATGCCAGCGCCTCGTTGTGGATCAAGCCGGTATCGCGGGCGGAGCTTATGGCCTGTTCGTAGAGACGCTCGGCCTCGAGCCACCGCCGTTTGAGGCGGGCGATCTCCGCGCCAACCAGCGCGGCACAGCCCGCGAAGTTTTCCGGGCAGTTCTCAGCCCACTCCTGGAGCTGGCAGTAGTGTGCGGCCAACATCTTGCGGTTGCGGGCTTGCTCCGCAGCGGGGGCCGCGTCGCACAACGCGGCCCGTGCCAGCGCAGCGTAGAGATGGTATTCGGCCCGCTCGAAGATCGCTGGCGACATCCAAAGAAGGCGTCCTGCTTTCGTCGCCGCCGCGACGGCTGCGGCGGGGTCGTCGGCGAAGAAACGTGCCTGCAACTTACGGAGAAAGTACAAGCAGGCTGCGATCGGCAGGCGCGGATCCTCCTCCAGATGCTGCTCGAACCGGACTTCATCGAACCCGGCATCGTTGAAAGAGCCGAAGATCGCCGTCTGGCCGCGCAGAGTCCGCACTAGCCCGAACTGTGCGGTGATGAGATCGATGACGAGACCGAACTTCGCCTGCTGCGCGAAGTCGAGCCCGGCCCTGGCCGCGCGCTGTACTTCGACGAGCGGATCGCCACTGGCGAGACGTTGGGTGAGGACGTTGTTGCAGCTAAAGGCCGCGTAGGTTAGGTCACCGGCCTGCAGCGCCATGTCGAAGGCATGCCCTGCGATTGGCCGGCCCGGTGGGAAATGCCGCGTAGACTGTTTCGCGAGGTTGCCAAAGGCCAGGTAGACGCGCGCCTTGAGCCGGTCCACACCCCTCTGCTCCACCATGTCAAGCCCCAGCTCGCCGAAGCGGAACCCTGCCTTGTAGTCGCCGAAAAACAGCCCGAGCACGTTGCCAACGGCAGTGTAGGCGTAGCACGATGCGTCGCCATTTCCATGCTCCAGGCTGAGGTTTCCCATGCGGCCAATGACGAGGCAGCGCAGATTCTCGTCGGTGAACAATGCCGGGGACACGAGCGAGGTGAGGACGTCCATCGTCGCGCACGCGACCGGATCGGTCATCCGAGGCAGTTCGAGCAGCGCTTCGATCGGGCGGTCGCCGAGCTGGCGCCACATCCGCGCGTATTCCTGCCGAACATCCTCCTTCGTCGGATGCGCTGACCAATCGACGCCGATCCGGTGCAGGTAGTCGAGACCGACCCTGACAGCGCGGTCGCTTTGGCCGAGGGTCATGAAGAGGTCCACCCGCAGCCGGGTTACGGTAGAAAGGTCGGGCAGGCTGATGGCGCGGCATGCCAGGTCGGCGAAGCGCGCCTCGGCTTCCCCCAGTTCGCCGGTGAGAAACTTGCATTCGGCCCGGTGCAGCTCAAGTGCGAAGGTCAGCTCATGCCGGCGCTCCCACCCGGCGTCCGGCAAGAGGGCCAGCCCGGTGCTGAAGTAGGTCAGGGCCGAGGCGTACGCGGTCGAGGCTTTGGCGCGCCGGCCAGCGATTAAGTTCAGTTGCGCAAGTCGCTCTCGCTCCTCTTCGGAGGCGATCAGCGCGATGCCGCGATTGAGTTGGCCCACGATCTCGAAGACACGCTCCTCGACCGCCTCCGACGGCGTGTTCGCGGCCAGCCGCCGACCGATGGCGAGGTGCGCAGCGGCCCGTTCACCTTCAGGGATGAGCGCATAAGCCGCCTCCTGTACGCGGTCGTGCAGGAAGTGATAGGCCCCCCCCCTCCGTAAAACCAACCCGGCGCGCTCCGCCTCCGATAGGGCTGAGTCCAGCATTACGGCGCTCTCCCGCTGGAGCAGGCCGTGGGTGGCGATATCGCCAATGTTGCCCAGGCAGGCCAACTGTTGCAGGGCGTCCTGGGCCTCTTCGGGAAGGCGGCGCAACTTGCCCAGCAAAAAGTCCACTACGTTGTCCGTGTAACCCTTGGCGTGGATGCGGTCGATGTTCCAGGACCAGCGCGCCTGCCCATGGTCGAAGGCGACTAGCCCTTCCTCGGCCAGGGCGGTGAGGAAGTGGATGGCGAAGAAAGGATTGCCGGCAGTCTTGTCGTGTATCAGCCGGGCCAGAGGCGCGGCATAGGCTGGCGTGCAATGGAGGGCATCGCCAATGAGCCGGCCGAGATCCTCATGCCCGAGCGGCTTTAGCACAATCTCCTGCACCGGTGCGCCTATGCTGCGGATCGCTGCCAGTCGCCGCATCAGCGGGTGCGCTGGGGTGACCTCGTTGTCCCGGTAGGCGCCGACCAGCAGCAGGTGACGCAGCTCGGACTGGGTCACCAAGTGTTCAAGCAGGTCGAGCGTCGCAGCATCGAGCCACTGCAAGTCATCGAGGAACAGCGCCAGCGGGCACTCCGGCCGAGCGAAGACGCCGAGCAGGCGGCGGAGGACCATCTGGACGCGGCGCTGCGCGTCCTGGGGCGGCAGCTCCGGTAGCGGCGACTGTGGGCCGGTGAGCAGTTCGAACTCGGGGATGAGCGTCACCACGAGCTGGCCGTTCGGGCCAAGAGCCTCGCCGAAGGCCTCGCGCCAGGGCGCCAGGTCGGCCTCGCTCTTGCCCAGCAGGGGGCGGATCAACCCCTGCAAGGCCTGCGCCAGGCTGGCATATGGAATGTCGCGCTTGTATTGGTCGGACTTGCCTGAGGCGAACAGCCCGCGCGGCGGCACGAGCATTTTATGGAGTTCGTGGACGGCGGAGGACTTGCCGATACCGGAATAGCCGGACACCACCACCAGCTCCGGCGCGCCACCCTGGGCAATGCGGTCAAAGGCGGCGAGCAGGACCTCGATCTCGCGCTCACGCCCATACAGCTTCTCTGGAATCAGGAGTCGGTCTGGCGTGTCGTGTTCGCCGAGCGGAAAGTCATCGATGCAGCCTAGAGTCTCCCAGGCGGTGAGGCAGCGCCGCAGATCGCGCTCCAGACCGGCCGCGGTCTGGTAGCGCTCCTCGGCCGTCTTTGCGAGAAGTTTCATGATGATCGCGGAGAGGGCGCCAGGCGCCTCGTTCAGCCGCTCATTGGGCGGCAACGGCTTCCTGGCGAGATGACAGTGCACCCATTCCATCGGATCGCCAGCTGTAAACGGCAGGACACCGGTGAGCATTTGATAAAAGGTGACGCCGAGTGCGTAGAGATCGCTGCGAGAGTCGACCGACCGGTTCATGCGGCCGGTCTGCTCTGGCGCCATGTAGGCAAGCGTCCCGGCGATGGTCTCGGGCGGGTCAGCTGCCTGCCATTCTCGAGAGCGGCGCGAGGCAATGCCGAAGCCGATCAGCCGCACCTCCTCGGTCTCGCCCTTCACGAGAATATTGCCCGGCTTGATGTCCTTGTGGACGAGACCGCTCTGGTGAACTTTGCCGAGAGTCGAGGCGATGGCGATCGCGATGCGCAAGAAATTTCCGATCTCCATGGGCCCGCCGAGAAGCCGGGCGAGCGGCACGCCGCCGGGGTCCTCCAGGACCAGCATGGTGCAACCGCCTTCGCGCACCATCTCGAGCGGTCGCACGGCCCATGCACCGTCCAGATCGTCCCTCAGTTCATATTCGTGGGCGAGGCGATCGAGGCTTGCAGGCGTTCGGTGCGCGGCGGCAGGAAGGACGGTCAGCACAGCCTTCCACTGGCCGCCGGCACCTAGACGCCGGCCGCGGGACAGCACGCGTTCGCCATCCTCCCACAAGAGCTCCAAGCCGCTATCTCCGTCAGCGCCGAATCGAAAGGAAGGGGTTCAACTGCCGGACTCGGTCACCAAGCAAGCGCTTCCTGACAAGCTGAAAGCAACTTTGGCCACAAGATTTGTCCGCCTAGGTTGGCCACAGCGAGTGTGAACAAAATCTCTTACCACACACGACGTAGCATGACGATTCTTTCTGCCACATTTCATCTGCCGCCGTCAGTCCAGACGCATGGAGCAACACTGAACGCACCGGCCGACGGGTCGTGTTGGCCCCTAAAATGAGGCGCTTCAGCTCACATCGGTACCGCTGGCTGGCTGGCGAATTGGTCCGCGAAGGTTAAGCTGGTTCAAGCCGATGTGCTTTGACTTTCCGTCGCACCAATCCGCGTGGCGCGTGCGCTCGCAGATGCCGGCTCCCGGTCGACGAGGCGAAAACAGCAGCCGCAGGTTCGGGTCTCGTCGCGGCGCCGAAATGCTCTCGGTTCTGCCGGAAAAAAGCCCCGCCCAGCGAGGGGCGGGGTCAAATTGGAGGCCGGTTGCTGAGCCCCCTGGGAGGAGATATCTGACCATAACAGTACGCTTCCCACCTGACTATTGGCGGGGAGGAAAGCTCAGATATCAAAGAGGAGGGAATAACCTATACGCGGGCATAAGAGCCTTTATACCTGCCTTAGCGGTTTTTGGGCGCGAGCTTCAGCTTGTCAGCCATTCGCGCGAGTTCCGGCAAGGACTTGGTCCCCATCTTCTGCATGACCTGGCTACGGTGAACCTTCACGGTAATCTCGCTCACACCGAGATCGGCGGCGATTTGCTTGTTCAGCCGTCCAGTTACGACTAACGCCATTACCTCGCGCTCTCGGGGGGTCAAGCTATCGAAACGCGCGCGCACCGTCGCCAATGCCTTTTCACTTTCAAGCCACAGGCGGTCACGCTCCAGGCCGAGGTGAACAGCGTCGAGCAAATCCTGATCGCGAAACGGTTTCGTCAGGAACTCGACAGCGCCCCCTTTCATCGCCTTGACAGACATGGGAATGTCGCCGTGCCCGGTGATGAAGACGATCGGCAGCTGAATATTTTCTCGCGACAGCTCGAGCTGAAAATCAAGACCGCTTTGCCCTGGAAGCCGGACATCAAGCACAAGACAGGTCGGCCCGTTGGGTCGTCCAGTCTTGAGGAAGTCGCCCACCGAATCGAGGAGATTCACGGCAAAGCCTACCGAACGCAAGAGACTGTCGACCGCAGAACGGATTTCCGGGTCATCATCTATGACGATCACGGTTGCTGGCGCCTCGGTCATCGTCAGAGCTCCCCAAGGTGAATCGGCGTTTTGGGATATGGACTGTCTGCACCAACTGCACCAGCAGCGGGCGAAGCCCAACCAGCAAAGCGCCAATGACGCGATGAAAACACTCCTCCTCTCTCCTTCGTCAGTGCCGAAACGGGCTTCTTTCGTACACCAGAATGCGCGTTAATGACCTCAGCCACAAGGCCAAATGCGAAGGGATCAGCCACTCCAAGAGAGCGTTCGCATGTTACAGTCCGCCACGGCATGGCGGCCTGCCGCAAACGTCGGACAGGTATTGCAAGCTTTCGGCTGCGCAGGTCTTAGACAATCTATACGATTGTATAGCTTGCGATACCGTTGTCGTCCCTGCATACTCATTCATCTAGTCAAGCGCGCCACAACGCTGGAATTCGGCACGATGCTGATCGGCGAGTTCGGGAGGCGGCAGTGTCAACCAAGAAACCTCTGATTGCGATCGTCGACGACGACGAGTCAATGCGCGATGCTATCAAGGGGCTCATAAGGTCGCTGGGATATGACGCTGAGACCTTTTCGTCCGCCGATGATTTTTTGACATTCCCCCATTTCAGCCGCACAGGCTGCCTGGTGACAGACATCCATATGCCCGGAATGAGCGGGCTCGATCTGCACCGCCGCCTCGTCGCATTGGGCAGAAGCGTTCCGACGGTTCTGATCACTGCCTATCCTGATGAGAATGTGGGCGCGCCTGCGTTGGGCGCGGATATCGTCGGGTGCCTGACAAAGCCGTTTGGCGAGCAGGATTTGCTTGATTGCATCCGTTCTGCGCTGGCTCGCAGTCGTGCGGGCGAAAGCGGTTCATGATGCCGCAAAGACCTCCGGATGTTTCTCCATTCATATCTCTCGGTGAAGGCAGTGTAACTCTCCCGAGCTAATGGATGGGTGGGTGATCCCAACCCGAGAATGTACAGCAGAAGACCCTCATCGTATCCAATAGGCGTCACGACACGAAAGTGTTTGATCCGTCCGACATTTGAGAACATAGGGTGATCAGGCCGCAAGGATGGACGTTTCACGTCGCAGCGGTCTGAGATCAAGGTTATCGGTCGGGGTCCAGATGTAGTCGCCGGTGAGGCTGATGTGCTGCCATCCGAGCGGGGCGATATGTTTGATGACTTCTGGCGGGGTGTCGATGCCGTCACGGTTGATATCTGCGAATGCCTGTTCGAGATAGAGCGTGTTCCAGTAGACGATGATATTGATTAACAGGTTCAGCCCGGAAGCCCGATAGAACTGGCTCTCGAAGCTCCGGTCCCGCAGTTCGCCAAGACGGTTGAAGAAGAGCGCCCGGGCCAACGTGTTTTGAGCTTCGCTTTTGTTCAAGCCGACGGTTGCGTTACGGCGCATTTCGGGGTTCCGCCACCATTGTGGCAGGAAGATAGACCGATTGATGCGGCCGATGTCACGCAGCGCGAGGGCCAATCCGTTTTGTCGCGGGAATGCGGACAGCTTCGCCATCAAGGTCGAGGGCCGGACCTGACCGGAACGGATCGTTGTCACTGAGCTGGAGGCCAAAGGCGTCGGTTTCCGATCCATCACTGAGGACATCGACACGACCACTCCCGGTGGTCGTCTGATCTTCCATCTGTTCGGTGCGCTCGCACAGTTCGAGCGCGATCTGATGCGGGAAAGAACCAAAGCCGGATTGCCGGCCGCGGAGGATCGTGGCCGCCGCGGCGGCCGCCAGGCCGTCGTTACACCCGAGAAGTTGGCGAAGGCGCGCCAGCACATGGCCGCCGGCCTGAACGTCCGGGAGGCGGCTGCCCGTGTGAAAATAGGGAAGACTGCCCTTTACGCTGCGCTTAAGGCCGAAAAATCAGCCTTCGCCGAGCCAGCCGCCCTTTGAGTTCATCCTATGTTCTCAAATGTCGGACAAATTCAGCACTTTCGTGTCGTGACGCCCAATAGGGAATGAACCATCTTCCGGTCGCCAGCCATGTGTTAAAGTGGGGCCGTTAGCCCATCTCCAATCGGCTCGCTCGTAGAACGTCTTCGCGAGCTGACGGCTTTCTGCCTCATCGGCTGTATTGAAATCGAAGTATGTCGCGGCGTTCAAGGCGCCAGCGAACAGGAATGCCGAGTCGATGGTGGACAATTCGCATTGCCAGGCACGGCGGCCCGTTTCGATGTCCAGAAAATGATAGAACGGCCGAAGTCTCGCGCGGTAACGCTTCCTTGCACACCTACAATTCACAAAGCCGCCAGGTTTGACCAGAAAGCACCGACAATCCTCGGGGTGTAGTGAGGCTAAACCAAAGGAGGAAATGAGCATGCCCAGAATTCAGAAATTCCTCCCTGGAGGATCATGGACTGAGATAACTCTTGGGACTAGCTTCACAGGTACCAACAATGCCCGCAGCGATAACCTGGAGGAAGCATAGCATGACGGACATCCCAGAGGAGAATGATCCAGCCATCGAAGAACTCATGAAGGATGCAATAACCAGTTACATGCTGGACAGTTTCGAGGTCGAGGATCGACTGAAGGCAATCATCCAGAAAATCGCCGTCGAACTGCTTGCCGAAGAACTAGCTGCACTGAGGCACAAGGCCGCGAAGGCAAGGGCGTCGTTTCTCCAAGTCGGAGAAGTGTCGAAAGCGGCTTAATGGTGCTCTCATCGGCTGAGGCATTCCAGCCTATAGGGCAGGGCGGGGTTGGACCAACGCTGCATCCGAGGTTCGGCGATGTTGATTGCGGAAATCGCCCGCTTGGTCGCCGGCAAAATATACCGAATATTAGGATCATTACCGACTATCGCGATTTGGCCGTGGTACAGCTGCGCAGACTACAGGGCCGGAACTATTCCAGCCGGAACGCCTGCCTGCCGCATAATTTCGCTGCATAGGCGATCAGCGCGAAGGAGGCCGCCTGGCTTTCCGGAAAACCGTAGCTGCCGATTCCTTTGAGTTGCTTGAAGGTCTTTTGAGCGAACTCCTGCTTGTAGCGTTTGCCATCGTTCCGGAGATGAGCTTCTCGCCGAACTTAACGTGCACTGACTCAACATCGAAGAGGTTTATTGGATCAGCATTTTAAACGTTTATTGAACAAACGTAAAAAACGTGTGCAGCCCCAGCTTCTCAGTTCCTCTCCGACTGAAAGCCCCAAATCTCCTACACCCAGGCCAGACGACAAAGCCGGAGCAATGGCCCCTCATTGGTCCTCGTCCTCTACTCGGTTCGCGATTTTTGTCAGATTAAGGCGACGACGGCCTCGATCTCGACCTTCGCGCCTTTCGGCAGCGCCTTTACTTCATAACAGGCGCGCGCGGGGTAGGGGGTCGAGAAGAAACCGGCATAGACGCGGTTGACCTCGGCGAAGTCGCCGAGATCGGTCAGGAGGACCGTCGTCTTCACCGTCTTCGACAATTCGGTACCCGCGGCCTTCGCGATCGCCGCGAGGTTCTTTAGGCATTGTTCGGCCTGGGCCACGGCGTCTGCCGAATTGAACTCACCCGTGGCTGGATCGATCGGCAGCTGTCCGGAGACGAAGAGCAATTCGCCGACCTTGATCGCCTGCGAGTAGGGGCCAACAGCGCCCGGCGCGTCGGTGGTTGAAACCTGTTCGATCATAGTTCAGTTCTCCATAAGTGTTTTAGGTGAATTGGTCAGGTGTAGCGGCTGATGGCGAGGTCTATGGCGTCGATCTCCGGTCTTCGCTCGGATACGAGATCGGCAATGACGCGGGCCGAGCCGGAGCTCATCGTCCAGCCAAGCGTGCCGTGCCCCGTATTGAGGAAGAGGCCTGCAATTTTGGTGGGGCCGATGACCGGCGTTCCGTCCGGCGTCATCGGGCGCAACCCTGACCAGAGCGAACCCTTGCCTACATCGCCGCCTGGGAAGAGGTCCATAACGGAATATTCGAGCGTGCGCCGGCGCGCTGGGCCGAGATCGTTGGTGTATCCGGAGATTTCCGCCATGCCACCGACGCGGATGCGGTCGCCAAGGCGCGTGATGGCGATCTTGTAGGTCTCGTCCATGATCGTTGATTCCGGCGCGCGCGAGGCATCGGTAATCGGGATCGTCAGCGAGTAGCCTTTGACCGGGTAGACCGGCAGCTTGATGCCATAGCGCTTGAGGAGCAGTGGCGAATAGCTGCCTAGTGCCACGACAACAGCATCCGCTGCGAGCCTTACCCAGTTGGTCACGACACCTCGCACCCGGCCGGCCTCGATATCCAATCTGGTGACTTCAGTGCCCCAGGAGAAGCGAACGCCAAGCTGTTCGGCCTTCTTCGCGAGTGCATTGGTGAACTTGAAACAGTCGCCGGTTTCATCCTTCGGCGTTAGCAGACCGCCGGCAATCTTGTCGCGCACGTGCGCAAGCGCCGGCTCCGCGCGGACGCAGCCGTCGCGATTGAGAACCTCATACGGAACGCCGTCGGCGGCGAGCGCCTTGACGTCTTTGCCGGACGCGTCGAGTTGTGCTTGCGTGCGGAAGAGCTGCAGCGTCCCCTGCATCCGCTGGTCATATTCGATGCCGGTTTCGTTGCGCAGAGCGGCAAGCGAGGTCCGGCTATAGTCCGCGAGGCGGAGCATGCGGCTCTTGTTGATCGCATATCGCTCTGAAGTGCAGTTCGAGAGCATCTTTGCCAGCCAGCAGAGCATGGCTGCGTCCACCTTCGGCCGCAGGATCAGTGGCGCATGCTCCATGAACAGCCATTTCATCGCCTTCAGTGGAATGCCCGGCGCCGCCCAGGGCGAGCAGTAGCCGAATGATACTTCGCCGGCATTCGCGAAGCTCGTTTCGAGCGCTGGGCCGTTCTGCCGGTCGATGACCGTTACCTCATGGCCCGCTTTCGCCAGTTGATAGGCGGAGGTGACGCCGACGATTCCGGCCCCAAGAACTAGAACTTTCATGATGTCCCCAATGATCGAGCCTCAAGGGCTCCTAGCGGTACTGTCGGTGGTAGCGGTCACCGAGATTGGTCAGGATTTCATAGGAGATGGTACCGGCATCGCGGGCCACATCTTCGATCGTTTGATGTGGACCGAGCACCTCGACCAGACTTCCCAGAGTCAAAGTCCCTTTGGGCAATGCGGTGATGTCCAAGGTGATGCTGTCCATGGAAACTCGACCGGCAATCGGCAGGCGCGTTCCCTCGTAGTAGACCGCACCCCGACCGCTCAGGCTCCGCGGCAATCCATCGGCATAGCCCGCAGCGATGGTCGCTAGACGGGTTTCTTTGTCCGCGATGTGAGCGCCGCCGTACCCGATCTTTGCGCCCGCGGGAACGGTACGCGTCTGCACGACCGCGACGTCCATTCTGACCACCAGCTCCATCGGGCTCGGTTCCCCGGCCATCGGGCCGCCGCCATAAAGTGCGATGCCCGGACGGGCGAGCACTCCGTGGTAGGGCGTGCCGAGAAAGATGCCGGCTGAATTTGCGAAGCAGACGTCGAGCCCCGCGAATTCCTCGGAGATGCGCTTCATTTCGGCAAGCTGGTCATCATTCTGGTCACTGTCCAACTCATCCGCCGAGGCCAAGTGACTCATGATGAACAGGATCTCGATGTTGCCTTGATCCGCCAGCTCCGACGCCAGAGCGCTGCGCTCTTCAGGGGGCACGCCAAGTCGCGACATCCCGGTGTCGAACTGCAAAACGGCAGGAAGCGCGCGCTTCCAGCGCTTTGCTGTCGCTAACCAGCGCCTCCACTGCTCTAGCGAATTCAAAATCGGGATAATTTCACGTGCAGCGCAGGCTTCCTCATTGCCCGGCTGCAAACCGTTGAGAACGAAGACCTTTGCATCCGCCGCCAAGACGGGACGCAGTTTCACCGCTTCGTCAAATTGTGCGACGAAAAAGTGCCGGCAGCCTGCTGCATAGAGGGTGGAGGAAAGGCGTTGCGCGCCAAGACCATAGGCGTCCGCTTTTACAACAGCGGCGGTTTGAGCTGGCGCCACGAGGGCGGACAGCTTGGCGTAGTTGCGAGCCAGCGCCGAGAGATTGATGGTGAGATAGCCAGTTGCGCCCTCGTTCAGAAAGCCCGCTTTTGTTTTCGGCGAATTAGCAACGCGCCCCATGTCCATCTCCCATTATCGTGGGGCGAACCTATGAAATAATGAGCGAAATTGTTTGCAAATCTGTCGCTGATACTTTCAAATCGAGCGGGTTTGTCGCACATTCTATCATTAATTTGGAGATTCATTTCATGATGGCTTTGGACAATATCGATCGAAACATTTTGCGATTGCTTCGGGTCGACGCGCGCGTCAGCAACGCGAAGCTTGCAGCGGAAATCGGGCTTTCGCCATCGGCTTGTCTGAGGCGCATCAAGCTCATGGAGAAAGCTGGTGGCATTCGCGGCTATACCGCGCTGATCGACGCGACGCAGTCGGAGTCAACGATCGCGGTGATCATCAACATCACGCTCGAGCGGCAAACGGAGGAGTACCTGGACAGGTTCGAGGCAGCCGTTCGCCGGCACCCCGAAATCAGGGAATGCTATCTGATGACCGGTGGTTCAGACTACATGCTGAGGGTGGACGTCGAGAACGCAGGAGCATTCGAGCGAATTCACAAAGAGGTTCTGTCCACCTTACCGGGTGTGCTGCGCATACATTCGAGCTTTTCGATCCGGGACGTTCTGGCAGCGCGCTCGAAGCAGCGAAGCAAGTAGCTGCCAGCGTTTCCTTCACCATGGATCCAGAGCTCACAAACGATAGATTTTACCGGCTGAGATACTCTTCGGTCGAAACCACTTCTGCATAGGCGAAGGCTAAGGCCGACATGAACGCCGCATGAACGTCAGCCGCCCGGACAATACGACCCCCAAATTCCATGTCCCTCGTTGCGACGGCGTCGTGGACTACGCTGGTGACGAAACCGAAATCCGATGCAGCCCGCGCAACAGCGTCTATGCACATATGGCTCATGGCGCCAACCACAACGACGTCGCTAATCTCCTGCTCGTCCAGAATCTCCTTCAGCCTTGTGTCGAGAAACGCGTTGATGTTGGTTTTTGTCAACACGAGCTCGTCACCCACTGGCGCAACGAGAGAATGGATTTCCGCACCCGGCGTATCGGGAACGAAGAAGGGCGCGCCGGCTTCCGTCGCGTGGTGCCGGACGTGAATGACAGTCGCGCCTTTTATGCGAAAGTCGCCGAGAACCCGCTGCGCATTGGTCGCAGCGGCCAAGGGCGCGACGAGAGGAAATGCTCCTCCGTCGAAGTAGTCGTTTTGAAAGTCGACCAATATCAAAGCTTTGTTGGGCATGTTCTCTCCTGAAACATGTGAACCGAACCGGGTCTGCCGGAGGCCGTTTGGTTTAAGTTATGCGACCATGGCTGGTTGGTCCAGCAGGGCATAATGTTGCTCCTCGGCTTCGGTTATCTCGCCCAACACTGCGCTGCGATCGACCTGATGATCGCGAGTCCCGCGTTTGCTCTGACCGGCTCAGGCTGCGACGCACCCACGATATGTCGCTGGACGCTTGATGAATCGGCACTGAATTCGGCATGCGCCGATAGGTAAGAATGATGTCCCCATTCGCGATGCTGAGTTCCTCGAAGGCGTGTCTGGTCCGCAGGATCCCGATATACATCGCATCCTCCTTCATAGGCCGAGCCTGTCGCGCATGCCGTACCACCAGGCGCCAAGCATTGTCAGCGGCACTCTGAACGTCTTTCCACCTGGAAAGGGCAGGCTTGGCAAGGACGCCCAGATGTCAAATCGCTCGGCATGGCCAGCGACCATTTCGCCGAGGATCTTGCCGAGCAGATGCGTCGTCGTCACACCGTGCCCGCTATCGCCATGCGAGAAAAATACCGTGTCGGAGATACGCCCCACATGCGGGATACGGGTGAGCGTCAGGGCAAAATTTCCGCTCCACGCGAAGTCGATCTTTGCTTGTGTCAATTCAGGAAATGTCCTGAGCATGTTGGGCTGAATGATTGCGGTGAGGTTACTGGGATCCTGGCCCCCATAGCCGATGCCGCCGCCATAGAGCAGGCGATTGTCGGCGGTCCGCCGGTAGTAGTCGAGCACATAATTGGCGTCCTCGACGCAATAGTCTGCGGGCAGCAGGCTTTCGATCAATCCGGGCTCCAGAGGCTCGGTGACCATGACCTGGCTCGAGACTGGCATCATCCGGTCCGTTATTTTCGGAAGCAACTTTCCGAGATAGGCATTGCCACAGACCAGGACATGTTTCGCCCGCGCCGTACCCTTTGACGTGGCAACGACCGGCTCGTTTCCCGTTCCGATGTTTTCAACCCTGGAGTTTTCGAAGATGATGGCGCCCATCGACTCTGCGGCCGCGGCCTCGCCGAGGACCAGATTGAGCGGATGAATGTGGCCGCCGCGCTTGTCGATCATGCCGCCGACATAGCGGTTGGTCTTCACATAGCTGGCCACGTCCTCATGCGAGACCACTTCGAGATGCTCATGGCCGTGCCTCTCCCATTTTGCCTTGACCGCTTGCAGATCGCGAATCTGCTTTTGGGTGAATGCGGCGAAAAAACCGCCATGCCGGAGATCACAATCGATGGCATATTTATCGATCCTCTCTCGGATGATTTTGCCGCCTTCGAGCGACATTGCTCCGAGTGCATGCGCCTTTTCCGCGCCGTAGCGCCGTTCGAGCGTTTCGAGATCGCGGCTGTAACCGTTGACAATCTGGCCACCATTGCGGCCGGAGGCGCCGAAGCCGATGCGCTCGGCCTCGAGGACAACGACTTTGTAGCCTCGTTCCGAGAGTTCGAGTGCTGCCGAAATGCCGGTGAAGCCAGCGCCGATGATACAGACATCGGCCACGACCTCTCCCTGCAGAGCCGGGCGCACGGATTTCTGATTGGCTGTGGCGGCGTACCAGGACAGTGCGTGGCCCGGATTGGAGGCGAATTGTGCGTGCGTGGTCATAATTACACCGTCCTGATATAGGCGTCGTACTCGACATCTGTAACGCGGAGCGAGAATTCCGACAGTTCCTGTTGCTTGCAACTTGCGTAGAGCGAACGAAAGGCCGGCCCTAACGCGCTGTAGGCGAAGCCGGACTTCGAAAAGCGCTGAAGGGCATAATCCCAGTTGGTCGGTAGCGGTTCGTGATCGAGCGCATGGTCGTCCCCGGTGATCTCGCCTCCGGGCTTCACCTTCATGTTTATGCCCATCAGGGCTGCATCCAGGATGAGGGCCAAGACGAGATACGGATTGCTGTCGGCGCCGGCGACGCGGTGTTCGATCCGGGTTGCGGGCTTACTGGCCGTGATCACGCGAACCGCCGCGGAACGGTTGTCATAACCCCATGAAGCGAAAGTGGGTGCGTGTTCGCTCGGGCGCAGGCGTCGATAGGAATTCGCATGCGGTGCGAATACGGCCATGCTGTCCCCCATATTCTGCAATAGCCCGCCTACCGAATGGAGCAGCGTCTCGGCGGGCTCGTTGCCGCCGACGAAAATGTTATTGCCCTTCTCGTTCAGGATCGAGAAGTGCACATGCATCCCGCTACCCGCCTGGGTGCCATAAGGTTTTGCCATGAAGGTGGCGTCGAGATCGTGCTTGCGCGCAACGCCTTTAACGATGCGCTTGAGGAGCACGGCATAGTCTGCGGCCTTCAGGGCGTCCGGTACGTGTTTCAAGTTGATCTCGTATTGACCAGGACCGTTTTCGCGCAAGGTCGTATCGGCCGGTACAGCCTGCGCGCGGCAGGTTGTCGAAATCTCATGGAAAACATCCTCGAAATCCTGCAATTCCGCGATCGACAAGACCTGGGTTTGACCAGTGTGCCAGCGACCCTCGCGCGTATTGGGTGGGCGCACCGGATCGAGCGCCGAGCGCACCGGATCGATGAGATAGAATTCGAGTTCGGTTGCGACGACCGGCGCGAGGCCTCGTTTCCGGTATCGTTCGAGAACGGCCACAAGCACCTGGCGTGGGTCCCCGTAAAAGCCGGTCCCGTCCGTGTTACGCATGTATAGCAACACCTGAGCTGTTGGCCTTTTCAGCCAGCTGATACGCGCAAGTGACCCCGGAACTGGAAAACACATTCCATCCGGATCGCCCGTGCCTTCGGCGAGGCCTGCGGCATTAACGTCCCGGCCCCAGACATCGAGGGCGTAGACGGAACGGGGGATTGCCATGCCCTTCGTCAGTACCTCGACCGCGCGTTCCCGCGGGATCCATTTGCCGCGCGGCACTCCATTGACGTCGATCACAAAGGCTTCGAGCACTTCGATATCGGGATTGTTGCGAAAGAATTCTATGGCTTCGTGTTCATCAATCATGATCCACCAGATCGTCCCT
The DNA here is from genome assembly GCA_900474095.1 of Hyphomicrobiales bacterium. Lineage (GTDB taxonomy): Bacteria > Pseudomonadota > Alphaproteobacteria > Rhizobiales > Rhizobiaceae > Pararhizobium. Next base: position 33,727 of record UCOA01000049.1, read on the forward strand.
CAAGTCGCTGCATCACTTGCAGAAAACGCATACGGACCTACCCTGCTGCCGCGGGCGCGCCCATGTTCCGTTCAGCGACTGGGTGGGGGCGGGTGGTCGCGACGGCTCCGGGCCGCGGCTATTGCAGTCGAAGCAACGGTTGATGGCATGACGCCGGGATCATGTCTCATAGGTCACACGGCCGTCGCATATGGTCATCACAGGACGTAGTGTCGAAATTTGATCAAACGCCACGGCTTCAATGTCGCCGCTTAGCACGACCACGTCGGCGAGAAAGCCAGGCTTCAACACGCCTTTCCGGTCTTCCATGAATTCGACCCAGGCGCTGGTCCGCGTGTAGGCCGCGAGCGTTTCCATGAGCGAGAGCCGCTCGTCGGGCAGACCCTCCTTCCAGATCTCGCGGGTCATCGCACACTGGATGCAATACATCGGATCGAGCGGCGAAACCGGCCAGTCGGTCGCAAAGACGATTTTTACTCCCAGGTCCGCAAGCGTCCGCCAGGCAAAAGCGTGCTGCCAGCGCTGTTCGCCGATGCGGCTCAGATAGGGTTCGAGCGGGAGGCCGGCGGAACCGGGGGGATGGGTTGGCTGCATGGACGCTACGACGCCAAGTTCCGCGAAACGCCGAAAATCGGTCGGGAGTGCCGTCTCGATATGCTCCACCCGGTGACGGCTGTCGCGCTGGCCGTTGGCTTCCGATGCGGCCTGATAGCCATTCAGAACCATGTGCACCGCACCGTCGCCAATGGCGTGGACAGCGATTTGCAGGCTGAGGCGGTCGGCTACCGCGACAATCTTGTTGAAATGGTCTCGCGTGAAAAGCGGCTCGCCGCGCCAACCCGGCTCGTCGGCGTAGTCTTCCATGTAGTACGCGGTTCCCGATTCCGCGACCCCATCAACAAACATCTTGACAAAATCCGACCGCAGCCGATCGGTATTGAAACGGTTACGCCAAGGCGCGGCCTTCTCCTCCAACTCGCTAAGCGCCATGAAGTTCTTCATATGAAACGGGACGCGTATCCTTGTCGGCATGCCACCGGCGCGCTCAATCTCTTCCAGCATTTCGAGTTGATAGAGATTGCCATCCATATTCTGGATCGAGGTGATGCCGAGCGAAGCGCAGTAGTCGAGGCCCTCGCGAATGACGGCGATATCGGTCTGCCTTTCCTCAGGCGTGACAAAGTCGGGATCTCCGCCGGTTACCACGCCGAGGCTTTCGCGCCCACCTGTCTGACTCAGCCGCGCGACCGGGCTGATCGCGTTAGCTTCCTTCAACTCGCCGCTGGCAAGGCCGTCTAGTCCCATGACGATCTCGTTGCCGACGCCGACATCGCGACCTCCCAGGATGCCGGCCTCTCTTAGTGCCGCCGTATTCGCCCAAGCCGTGTGGTGATCGGGTGCATACATCAGAAATGGTCGGTTTGGGAGGATGCGATCCAGATGATGCCGCGTCACCGGTTCGTTCCGGCCGAGGATCGCGTAATCCGCCTGTTGGGCAACCAGCAAGGCCAAACCCGGCTTGCTCGTTGCATAGTTCCGCACAGCATTCGCCAAGTCGTCGAAGCCCTGTACCCCGAAGAGCGAAAGTTCGGTTAGCCCGACCGATCCGCCGAAAATGTGCATATGGGATTCGTTGAACCCTGGAAGAACGGTTGCGCCGCGTGCATCGACCAGACGAGTCGAAGCACGTGCGAATTTCAGGATGTCCGCATTGGTGCCGACGGCAAGAATTCGGTTTCGCCCGAGCGCGAGCGCCTCGGCTCTCGGCTGGGCATCGTCCATGCTGAGAATTTTCGCATTGTGAATGATGAGGTCGGCGGGTCCTTGCGTCATGTCGTCTTCCAAGTTTTTGTAGCGATCGGCCACCGTCCACCGGCTTGATGCCGGCGGACGGTGGCGCTTGGGGAGGTAGGAGCGAGTTACTTGCGGAGGTTCGTCCAGATCTTGTTGTACATCGTGACGACCTCGGAGGGGCACGGCGCGACATATTCCGGCGTGGCACCTTTCGGGCGCTTGATCTCGGGCGCGTCGCTGAAGTCTTGGGTGAGATATTTTTCCGACCCCAAAATGCCGTTATTGTAATTGGCGAAGTCGGAGATCAGGGCGGCGTTTTTCGGATCCATGATGAAATTCTGGAAGAGCTTCGCATTTTCGAGATTGGCAGCAGCCTTGAGGACGACGACGTTGTCCATGAAGCCCTCGATCCCTTCCTTCGGATAAGCGAAGACAAGCGTTTCCCGCTGCGCACGTGCGCGAAACGCTGCGCCATTCCAGATCATTGCTGCATCGACATCCTTGGCGGCGAGCAACTGGAGGGAGTCATACGAAAAGGTGCGCCAGTCGGGTTTCGCCTTGTTCAAGAGTTCGTTGACTGCCTTCAATTGCGCCTTATCCGAGGTGCAGCGTGGGAAGCCTAGATAGCGCTCTGCCGCATGCATGATCGCCGTCATGTCGTCGAGCATGTTGATGCGGCCTTTGAGTTCGGCCGGAGGATCGAAGAGCACGGAGTACGAATTGATATCACCCCTGTAAACTGCCGTGTCGACGACGAAGGAGGTCACCCCAAGCTGCCAGGGCACGGAATAATGCCTGCCCTTGTCGAAATAGATATCGACGATAGCCGGGTCCATGTTCTTGAAGTTTTCCATCGACGCTGGCTCGGTCTTTTCAAGCATGCCCGCCTCGATCATGATCGCGACGGCATAATCGCTTGGCACGACGATATCGAAGCCGGAGCCTCCGGCGCGCACCTTTGACATCATCGTTTCGTTGGAATCGTAAAGGTCGAGGGTCACCTTGACATCGTAGGCCTTCTCGAATTTTTCGATCAGTTTCGGATTGGTGTATTCGCCCCAGTTATAGATATGCAGCTTTCCTTCGGCCAAGGCCGAGGAAGCGGACAAGGCAAATGCTGCAATGGCAAACCAGGAAGATTTCAGCATGTCACAAATTCCCTTTTTGCTGGACGAGGTACGCCGGCTTCATTGGCTTCGGCGCTTTGATATGGCGAAGGACAGGATGATGAAGATGAACGAAATCATGAGCAGCAGCGTGCACATGGCGTTGATCTCCGGGGTCAGCGCCCGTCGGATGCGAGTGTAAATGTAGAGCGGAAGCGTGGTTTCCCCCGGTCCGGCGATCAGTTGCGTGATCGTGAAATCGTCGAAGGAGACGATGAAGGCCAGCGCCGCGCCGGAGGAGATACCCGGAACGACCAGAGGCAAAGTTACATAGCGGAATGTCTGCCAGCGCGTGGCGTAAAGATCAGCCGCCGCATTTTCGAGCGTCTCGTCCATGCCTTCGAGACGCGCCTTGATCGGCAGGTAAGCAAAAGGAATGCAGAAAGTCACATGGGCGATCAGCAATTTGCCGAGGCCGAAATTGATGTCGATCAGGGCGGCGACCGCGGCAAAGAAAGCGAGCAGAGAAATGCCCGTCACGATTTCCGGAATCACGAGCGGCGTAGTGAGGGTAACGAAGGCGGCGGTCTGGCCCCGCCAGCGCTTTCCTCGTGTCGTGCCCAGGGCGGCGGCGGTGGCTAGGACGGTGGATATCACCATGGCGGCGAACGCCAGGCCGATGGAGAGGATGGCAGCGTCGTAAAACTCCCGATTTTGCAAGGCAGAGGCGTACCAGTCGATGGTGAAACCTTTCCAGGCTGCACCGATATTGCTCGCGGCATTGAACGAATAGGTGGCGATGATCATCAGCGGCAGATAGAGCACCGCGATGCAGATCGCTGCGATGACGGCGAAGCCCGGCTGTTTCTTGACGTCGGCAGTCCCGTGGGTGAATGCCTTAGCCATGGCTGACCCCCATGGCCTTGCGCGCCTGGATGTAGAGCGCCAGCAGCACAAACCCCATCAGCACGGTTGCGAAGGCGGAGCCCAATGGCCAGTTCCGCGAAGAGCCGAACTGAAGCGCGATCAGGTCGCCGATCATCATATGGCGACCACCGCCAAGCAAGAGGGGCGTCACATAGGCGCCGAACGTCGGAATGAATACCAAGACGCAGCCGGTGATGATGCCGGGCATGGCAAGCGGGATGATGATTCGCCACAAGACCTGGAAGCGGGAGGCATAGAGATCGAAGCCTGCTTCGGCCAGCCTGAAGTCGACCTTCTCAAGCGCCGCATAGATGGGCAGGATCATGAAGGGCAGGAAACTATAGATCAGGCCGAGCACGATTGCGAAATCGGTGAAGATTATGCCGACCGGCGCGTTGATAAGGTCCAGTGACAGCATGATCATGTTGATTAGGCCTTCATCGCGGATGATGAACATGATGGCGATCGTCCTGACGAGCAGGTTCGACCAGAAGGGAATTGTGATCAGCAGCACCCATCTGTTGCGCGTATCTGGCGACCGCGTTGCCATGAAATAGGCCGTCGGAAATCCAATCAGCAGACAGAGTAGCGTCGTGGCCGCGCCGAAGGCGACCGTCCGGGCAAAAATGATCAGGTAATCCGGCGAGAAGGTGAGCGCGTCGTCGAAGACGTCCCTCTGGAACAGCAGCGAAATATAAGCATCGGGCGAGAATTTCGGAACGACGCCGCCATATTCCGACGGTTGCATGAGAGAGTAGCTCATCACGGTGATGAGCGGCACCATGCCGAAGAGCGTAATGCAAAGCAGGGCAGGTGCGGTAAGCCATCGTTTATGGCTGAGCTGTGCTTCGGCGATATCGACATCGGTTGCCATGTATCAGTCCCTCAGCACTTGTGAGGCCCCTAAAGGCAGGACGAGGCCGATTAAAGCATTGGTTTGCGGCGCGCGACTGCCGTCTCTCCGGTTCTGCTGGCGGATGATGACGGGCGTTCCATCAGCAAGATGGGTGTGGATGTGCGTGTCGGTGCCGAAATAGACGACGGTCGCCACCGTTGCGGCGATGGAACCCGCCGCGCCGACGTCCGTGATTTCGATATGCTCGGGACGGATGACGATTGTGATCGCGCCATGTCTCGGGGCTTCCTCCGAAAGGCCTGCGGACACCCGGACGCCATTTTTGAGCCGCACCGTTCCGGACATGCCATCCACAGCTTCGAGGTCGCCCTGGAGAAAGTTGGTCTCGCCGATAAAGCCGGCGACGAACCTATCGGCTGGATGCTCGTATATGTCTCTGGAGCTGCCGACCTGCAGGACCTTGCCGGCATTCATGACCGCAATGCGGTCGGACATCGTCAATGCTTCTTCCTGATCGTGGGTGACAAACACGAAGGTGATGCCTGTTTCGGCCTGCAGGCGCTTGAGCTCGATCTGCATGGATTGCCGCAGCTTGAGATCGAGTGCCGAGAGCGGCTCGTCCAGCAGCAGGATCTGGGGCCGGGGCGCCAGCCCGCGTGCAAGCGCTACACGCTGCTGTTGGCCGCCCGAAAGCCTAGTCACAAGGCTATCGCCCCGTCCTTCCAGCCGAACGAGGCGCAGCATCTCGTCGACCGTCACCTTGATTTCGGATCTCGACCTGCCCAGCATCTTCAGTCCAAAACCGATATTCTCTGCAACCGTCATATGCGGAAAAAGTGCGTAGCTCTGAAAGACGGTGTTGATCGGCCGATGATTAGGCGGAAGGCGTGAAATGTCCTTTGTGCCGAGTAGAATGCTACCCGTGGTGGGGGTCTCGAATCCGGCCATTAACCTGAGAAGGGTCGTCTTGCCGCATCCGGACGGGCCGAGCAGCGTGAAGAATTCATTGGGCTGGATTTTAAGGGTGACATCATCGACGGCCCGGAAAGTGTCGAAATCCTTGACAATACCGAGCATATCGACGGCACTTCCGGACGTGGCGCTCGATTGAAATTCAGTCATCTGCTCCCCAGCTCAGTTCAAATTACTGCGCGAAATCGACATGCGGTCGGGAACGTCCTTGCGGGAAAACCTTCGCTTGACCTCAAAAGTGCCGGATCAACGGACGCACGAGCACGCACGCTGCAACGAGAAACTCGTTGCGCGGGGGTACCTGTTACCAAACCTGAATGCATGAGGCAGGCCGCAGAACGCTACCGCCAGACGTTCTGGCGCCGTCAGCGTTCCACCACTGGCGCTTATCTCAGGTGCGGAACCTCATCGTCTGCTTGATTTCCATCGTTCCCACTATTGTTTTTATGTTTGTCTTTGCACATACCGTATGTGATAAATAATTTGTGTCAATAAAATATTTTATTGCATAAAAGAGAGGCGTGAAATGAGGAAGAAGTCGGTTGAGGAGAAACCGCCTGGGCTGCGCTTGAGGCAGAAGAGTCAGCGCCGGGACGCCATCTTGACTGTCGCGAAACGGCTGTTTGAACAGAACGGAATCGAAACCACGACGATGGCTGCCATCGCCGCAGAGGTCGGTGTCTCCACGCCCACAGTCTTCAACTATTTCGGTACCAGGGACGAACTGTTGCTCGCTATCATTCTTGACGGACACATTCGGGCGGTTGAGAGCAGCAGGCGCATTGCCAAAAGAAGCGGCAAAGGGATGGCGGCAGATCTGACTGACCTGCTCATGCGTTTCACAAAGTATTCGATGCAGATCTTCAATAAGCCGGTCTGGCGCTATGCCGACTCAGCAGTCATCCGCCAGCCGAAATCGGAGTTTGTTCAGCGTTACTCGCAAATCGACACGGTGTTGAGGGGGGAAATCGAAGGTGTCCTGAGGGACCAGCCGAGCGTGACGCGTAGGGGAAACGCTTTTGATGCTGCGGCTCTCGCGGCCGTCATCTACAACCACTGGAATGCACACTACATTGCTTTCATCAAGGATGACGATATGAGTATGGACAGTCATTTCGAGTCGCTCCTACCGCAAATTGAGGAGCTGTTAAGCTTGATTTTTGCAGATGAGTAGCTGTACCGGTCTGGCCTGCTGCCGGTTTTAAGGACACGAGGTCCACGACCCAATATTCCCGTGTGCGGCGTGCCCCGGCCGAGATCGTTGGACGGCGGTCCTGGTCTCACCGTGGCCCTGGGATTCCCGCGTTACGTATTATTGCTTCCAGCGTTTTTAGATTCGTGGACCCACGGAAGCTCGCTTGCGGAAGCGAACTTTCAGTCGCTGGATTGCACCTTGGAGCCGACGGATAACGAAGACCGGTTTCGCAACGCGCGCCGATCAGCCCTGCGTCTCTGTTGATTAAACAGAGATTGGCCAGCGACGGCTTGCCACGGGCAATGTTGCCCGGACTTTCCCGCGGCTTGCCGGCAACCGGGGAGTTCATCGAAATGGGCAGGCGTGCGGACCTGACAATCTGCGAAGGACACAATTTCAGCCGTGTCCGTCACGTCATGATCAAGGGCAAGAGTGCGGTATGGAACGGCGCGCCCGCCAAAAGAACAGGTGTGTCGTTACGGTTTAATGCGTGGCTCACGTCGAGTTCTCCGCAGGCAAATTTTCTCAGAATGACGCACGGGGCCGTTGGCCGTGTACGTGACGAAGGGAGGGGAGGGCCGAACTGACGCGTCTTTGCCGATATCGTGTTCCTGCGGCGCCATCCCTTGCCTCAGGCGAGACTAGCTGTTCAGGAACAAAGTCCCGGTATCGATAGTTTGGAACCGACTCTTCGGAGGAGACCCAAAATGCTCATACATCAACTCGAAAATTGCAGTGATGGACACTGGAGTGATCCGGTAATGGTTCAGCTTCGTTTCGGATTCCCGGAAAAAATCGACGGCCCCTTGGGCGCGCTCAACTGCCTCGTGCAGCGCTGGCCGAAGTTTGGTGGCGAAAAATACTCACGCGCTAAACAACTGTGTATGGCGGCACTAGGGGGACGCGTGCCATGTGAGTCCGCACGGGGCGCATTCGTGGCGGCAGCGGAAGAGGCGGAGGTGTTGGCAAGCTATACAAAGCATGGAAAATCAATCTCTGGGAACGCAACAGCTTAAATGATGCCGGCAACCGAGGGCGGCGCCGTCGCACAAACCGCACGCGAACATCCGGCAGCAGTTGGCAGCGTCGTATTGGCGGCCGCGATCGTAGGTGAAATTGCATAACCTTTGGGCCGTTGGTTCTGCCTCAGCTCGAAAGCTTCCGCACCTCGATTCGGCGTTCACCGGCGGACACCGTGATCTCAAAGTGGTCGGTCTGCGTGACATCCCGAATGTTCCGTGGCCGAAGTGCCGCAACATTCACGCCGGTCCTGCGCCTCAGGCTGTCGTAGATGATACCTGGGCCGCCGCCCGCTCGGACCTGCTCACCAAGGGCTTGTGAAGCCGCATAGCTGGTACTGTCATATACTGCAGAGTGCCGCGACTGCTCTCCACGAATGTCAAGGTAGTCGCCGTGCAGAACTGAAGTGTAACATCTGTAGGAGCGTGCCATTTCTCTCACGCCGCGGGCAATGACCTCGCGGCGAAGATGATGCCCGACCTCGGCAGCGGCCGTGCGAAGATCATCGGCAGCATACCACGCACCAAGGTCTCCGCCATTGAACCGCATTCCATCGGGAGCCACATGCAGGAACGCAGCCATTACCACACTAGCGTTAGGAACATTGTAAACCCATTCATCTTTAGGGAGTCGCTGAATGCGTTCAGCGACCAATCGGTCGTTGGTCCAGCCGGCAAGCTCCATCAGAGCCTCGAGATCGGCCGCCGTCGCAACTGTGTCAAACAGCCCGATCGGCGGAAACTGCGACGGTATTAGCCGGTATGAGGGGTATGGCGCCGGGGCAAAGCGACTGGTCACAGGAACACTATGTCCCCGTCGTCATATGGCGCAAATGCTTCGTCTAGAGTGTTGGGGGACATGTATACGCCGCCCCTCGCCGCGTCCAGAAATCGACGGACGGTCATCAGTCCGTCCTGAGTTCCATTGGCAAGGACTGTAAGCGGGGGATGACCGCCAAAAGCAAGCGCTTGGTGCGGCGTGCGCAACCACTCTACTCCCGCCCGTTCGTTGGAGAACAGGATGCCAAGCGCCTGATGAATCCCCAGCACTGCAGAGATTCGGGTAAGTGTGTCGACGTCCAGGGTAAACACGCCATGTTCACGGGCCCGTTTTGCCCAGCTATGATAAGTCGACCTTGATGGATAACCGAGAACGAGTAATCGCTGCTCTTCGGTCAACCCCCACAGATCCGCAATGGCCAAAAAGGTCCTCAGCGATGGCGCACTGAGTTTTTTTCGATTCGTGGGAGCAAACCGATCGGTTTGAAGGCGCGGCAGTACCGTCCGATCTGCCTTATGTTCAGCATTCCGCATTACATTGCTCCCATCTGAAAATAGATATAGTCCAGATCTAGACATTTAGCAAGTCACGTCGAGGATCTAGTGGAATGCATGAATTTCAGCAATCGGCTTGCCTCCAGCAGAGCGGTTGCAAGCTCGCCAAGTCATCGCGCGCGGCAGGAATCGATCCAAGCTCCTGGCCGATGGCCAATTTCTGCGCAGCTATCTGCAGGGGTGCTGACGCGTTGAACAATGCCGTTCGACACCCAGCACGATGGCGGTGACGCCGCCGAGTAGGCCGAACAAGGCGCCAATCGTCCTTTGCCAACAGCAGTGTTCTCAACGCATGCGGCCTACGCGCTAGGCTTCTGCTGACTGTCGGAGGAATTGCTGTCGGCTTTCTGGATGGGGCTTGGAAGGCGCGCGGCTCCTTCAAAAAAGCAACACTTCCCAAATGAGCGTCTAGTTCCATAATCTATCTTACGCAATTTGCTATGTTATAACATGACGTGAGTTGAATTCGCCCTCACAGCTCGTGAAGCTCCTCATGGATGAATGCCTGCACCGTCCCTTGTCGCCGTCAAGATCATGGCCACGATTGTTAGCGGCCGAGGCCGCCGCGTTAAGACATCAATCACCGCCGCTTTCAGTCCTGCTCTAGTCGGTCTTTCCATCCACATCCTCCGACGGCTTAAGGTTGGTCATGACGCGAAGCGTCAGAAACGTCATGATCGACAGAACGACTGCGATGTCGTACGCCCCAAGCCCGACTGCCGTTCCGGTTGCCCCAGTCGCCCACAGGCTGGCTGCGGTGGCCGTTCCTTTCACAGCGTTCTTCACGACAAGGATCGCACCACCG
>UCOA01000099.1 GCA_900474095.1 Hyphomicrobiales bacterium
CTCGCCCCAATCGCCGCCGATCTCGATCGTCTTCAGCGCGCCATGGAAACCACGCCGCTCGTCATAGGAGACAAGCGCATTCTGCAGCGCCTTGCGCGCCTCGACCTGCAGCCTGGGATCAAGCGAGGTGCGAACGGACAGGCCGCCTTCGTAGAGCGCATTGTCGCCGTAGCGCTGGATGATCTGGCGCCGGACTTCCTCGGCAAAGTATTCCGAGGCGAACAGGTGCGAGCCGCCGCGCCGGACGCTGACGCCGAGCGGCTGTTTCTTCGCTTCCTCGCCATCGGCCTTGGTGACGTAGCCGTTCTCGACCATGCGGTCGATGACCCAGTCGCGGCGTTCGAGCGCTGCCTTTTCGCGACGGAACGGATGATAGTTGGAAGGACCCTTCGGCAGTGCCGCCAGATAGGCCGTCTCGGCAACGGTCAGTTCGGTCACCGACTTGTCGAAATAGGTCAGTGCTGCGCCGGCGATGCCGTAGGAATTCAGGCCGAAGAAAATCTCGTTGAGGTAAAGTTCGAGAATGCGGTCCTTGCTGTAGGCCTGCTCGATACGGAAGGACAGGATCGCTTCCTTGACCTTGCGGTCGATCGTCTGGTCGGCCGAAAGCAGGAAGTTCTTGGCGACCTGCTGGGTGATCGTGGACGCGCCAACTGGGCGACGACCGGAACCGAAGTTCTGCAGGTTGACCGTGATGGCGCGGGCAAGACCGGTGATGTCGACGCCCGGATGCTGATAGAAATTCTTGTCTTCGGCCGAGATGAAGGCGGCCTTGACGCGGTCTGGAATGGCCTGGATCGGCAAATAAAGGCGCCGTTCGCGAGCATATTCGGCCATCAAGGCGCCATTGCCGGCGTGAACGCGCGTCGTTACCGGCGGGGCGTAGCTGTTGAGAACCTCATAATCAGGCAAGTCCTTGGTCACGTGGCCAAGATAGATGGCGGCAGCTGCGGCCACGCCGAGCACCAGAAATGCGCCAATGCCGAAGAAATATCCAATCAGTCTGATCATCAGCCAGATACCGGTACCCTGTTGTCGTTTCTCTGTGCGGAGCACGCGAGCATGGTGGGCCTACCCCGCACCTTGTTCGAATGCAATCACGCCGAACGAATTAAACCGCAATTGCGCAGGCGCAGGTTATTCCGCAGCCTCGCCTTCACGTCTACGATCGGCCACCTTCCACCAGACGACCGACAGCAAAATTTCAGGTTTCCGGATAGCGACCGGATTGTGAGCAAAATAGGGCTTTCGACGCATTAACACGCCGCATCCCCTTGAAAACGATATCGCTGTTACTTCAGCGACACAAATCACATCAAACGTTATTGCTTTGGAATACAGGGAAACACATCAAGGCGCAGTCTCCACGACCATGCCTTAACCGCCATTTGCCACCGAACCGCTCCGATAGTTGCGGATCGCACCGGCCAAAAGGCCCGCGATTTTCTTGCGCCAGACCGGATCGACCAGCAGTTTCTCGTCCTGCTTGTTGGACAAAAATCCGAGCTCCAGCAGGATCGAAGGAACGTCGGGCGCCTGCAAGACGCGGAAGCCGGCATGACGATGGGGATTGTTGATGAGATTGATCTGCCCTTCGAAGGACGAGACCACCGAGCGCGCCAGATTGACCGAGAACGCCTGCGTCTCGCGGCGCGTCAGATCGATCAGGATGTCCGCAACCTCGGCTGGTTCGCTCTTCAGCGTAATTCCAGCAATCTCGTCGGACAGGTTTTCGCGCACGGCGAGGTTGGCCGCCAGATGGTCGGACGCCTTGTCGGAGATGGTATAGACGGTCGCGCCGCGGATATCGCGCTGCTTGAGCGTATCGGCATGCACGGAAATGAAGAGATTAGCGCCGTGCTGGCGGGCAATCTGCACTCGCTCCGGCAGGGACAGGAACTCGTCCTTTTCCCGCGTCAGGAACGCTTTGACGCCCGTTTCCCTGTTGAGCGTCTCTACCAGTTCGCCCGCGAAAGCGAGCGTCACGCTCTTTTCCTCCATCTTGGTCTCGGTCCCGATCGCACCGGTATCGATGCCACCATGCCCGGCATCGACGGCGATCATAAATTCTCCTGCAGCAGGCGGCTCGACGACACGACCCGTTTTGGTGGCAGTAACGGTACCGGTCCATTGCTGTTCCTCAAGGAGCCCGGAAAAGCGTTCCTCTGTCACACGCTCCGCGTCGAGCACCAGACGGAAGCCCCTGCCCTCCTCGTCGGCCTTCACATCCGCGACGGTTATCTCCACCGGCTTCTTTGCCGTCAGCACGACACGCGCGCTGCCGGCCCCCATGGCACCGTAACGGATTTCCGTGAACAGGCCGCGCGCCGCAAGGTCCTCCGGTTTCAATCCGAACGAGGTTTCGGGCAAATCGACAATGACGCGCGTCGGGTTGGCAACGTAGTGAACGAAGAAAACCGGCTTCTTGTCGAAATCGATGACCACCCGGGTGCGGGCGTCATCGCCCGCGATCCGTGCGCCATAAGCGAGCAACGGTGCTTCGGCGGCCTGTGCGCCGAGTGCCGAACACAGGACGAAAAGCCCCAGCAAACCTTGCCGCATCATCGCAGATAGGATCAAACCCGCTTTTCCTTGTCGCCAACGCTTCGCCGGATGCGCGACCGGCGCATCGCGGACAACTCGGACACCGCCTCCTGATCCAGGATCTGGCGATGCACACCGCCGGTTGCCATTCCGATAATCCATGACCCCATATGGTTAACCAAACCTTGCCACACGCGACAAACACCTCCAGCCACCGGTCGCTGCGCGTAAAAACATGCCCCGAAGCTGCCAAAACCGGCATCCTGGCAGTGCATACCCCGACAAGCGAATCAATCAATATTATGGCCGTTCCGGCTTTTCCCTTGCCATTGTGACACAGAAAACATAAAAGCTTCGGAGGGAGAAAGTGTTGACGGGATAGAATCGACGACCGGCAGCCAAAGGGTTTTTTGAAGCCCTGGCGCCAGAGCCTGATCGGAACCGGTAAGACCGGTTCAGCGTGGATCATGTCTCGGACAAGCAGTCGCGCTTCATCCGCCGTCGCTCCACCTTCTCCTCGCATACTGAATCGTGAAATTCCGGCGGTGGCCGGTGCGTTTATGGTGACGATCACCGAAGGCCCGTGACCGGGCACATTCATCGGGCCTTAAGGCCTAGTACATTGGCATTCTTGTTTGGTCATTGACGTTGTCTCAGCAGTATCGGTCAGAAGTAAACAGGCCCCGGAACGAAATTGTTCCGGCTGCCGTCTGGCTGTTGGACCATCTCCCCGACCATGCAGGAACATTCACATCCGGCGAAGAACCTGAGCTGTATGGAACGTGTCCTCCGGGGCGTGATTTTCCTGCCGTTCCTCGGTTGCGCCGAGGAGCACCACTTACATGGCAGAGAAAATGCTTATCGACGCGTCTCACGCTGAAGAGACGCGCGTCGTTGTCGTACGCGGAAACCGCATAGAAGAATTCGACTTCGAATCCGAACACAAGAAACAGATCCGCGGCAATATCTATCTCGCGAAAGTCACGCGCGTAGAGCCGTCGCTGCAGGCGGCCTTCGTCGATTACGGCGGCAATCGCCACGGCTTTCTGGCCTTCGCCGAAATCCATCCCGACTACTACCAGATCCCGCTCGCGGACCGGCAGGCGCTGCTGAAGGCGGAAGCCGAGGAAGCACGCCGTGACGATGACATCGAGCACGTCGAGACCGGCACGGATCTTGGCCCGGATTCCGATGAGGAAACGATAGAAGCAGCGGAAGAAACCGTTGTCGAGATTGTCGAGACCGCTCCCGAGCCAGAAGAAGTCGCAGTCGAAAAAGGTGCGGCCGAGGAAAAGCCGAAGGCCAAGGCAAAGCGCCCGCGCCGGACCAAGAAGGCGGCAGCCGAGACGGCAGAAGCCGCTGCGGAAGCTTCCGACGCGGATGGCGAAGAAAGCTCCAGCGGCGAGATGGCCGCCATGGTCGATACCGACAGCATCTCGGAAGAGACACGTGGCCGCCGCCGCAACGCCGATGACGATGACGACGACGATGGTCATCCGGAAGAAAAGGAAGTCATCGAATCCGTCGGCGCAGAGGACGCCATGGAAGAAGTGCCGGATCGTCAGGTTCGCAAGCCGCGCAAGCAGTACCGCATCCAGGAAGTCATCAAGCGCCGGCAGATCCTGCTGGTACAGGTGGCCAAGGAAGAACGCGGCAACAAGGGTGCGGCACTGACCACCTACCTGTCGCTCGCCGGCCGCTATTCGGTTCTGATGCCGAACACGGCGCGTGGCGGCGGCATATCGCGCAAGATCACCAACCTGCCGGACCGCAAGCGCCTGAAGGAAATCGCGCGCGCCCTCGACGTGCCGCAGGGCATGGGCGTCATCCTGCGCACCGCCGGTGCCAACCGCACCAAGGTCGAGGTCAAGCGCGACTTCGAATATCTGATGCGCCTGTGGGAAAACGTCCGCACGTTGACGCTGTCGTCGACCGCTCCCTGCCTGGTCTATGAGGAAGGCAGCCTGATCAAGCGCTCGATCCGCGACCTTTACAACAAGGATATCAGCGAAATCATCGTTGCCGGCGAGGAAGGCTACAAGGAAGCCAAGGGCTTCATGAAGATGCTGATGCCGAGCCACGCCAAAGTGGTTCAGCCGTATCGCGATGTTCACCCGATCTTCTCGCGCTCGGGCATAGAAGCCCAGCTCGATCGCATGCTGGTGCCGCAGGTAACGTTGAAGTCCGGCGGCTACATCATCATCAACCAGACCGAAGCCCTGGTGGCGATCGACGTCAACTCCGGCCGCTCGACCCGTGAACATTCGATCGAGGATACCGCACTCCAGACGAACCTCGAAGCCGCCGAAGAAGTCGCGCGTCAGTTGCGCCTGCGCGACCTTGCCGGTCTCGTGGTCGTCGACTTCATCGACATGGAAGAAAAGCGCAACAACCGCGCCGTCGAGAAGCGTCTGAAGGATCATCTGAAGAACGACCGGGCCCGCATCCAGGTCGGCCGCATCTCGCATTTCGGCCTGCTCGAAATGTCGCGCCAGCGCATTCGCGCATCGGTTCTCGAATCGACGATGCAGTCCTGCCCACACTGCAATGGCACCGGCCATGTGCGTTCGCAGTCGTCCGTTGCCCTGCATGTCTTGCGCGGCGTGGAAGAATATCTGCTGAAGAACACCACGCACAACATCACCGTGCGCACGACGCCGGATATCGCGCTCTACCTGCTCAATCACAAGCGCGGCACGATCGTTGATTACGAAGAGCGTTTCGGCGTTCAGATCATCGTCGAGGCCGACGCCCATGTCGGCGCGCAGCATTTTGCCATCGATCGTGGCGAAGCCGTCGAAAATCCTGTCAAGATCGACCAGATCATCCACTTCGAACCCGAGCCCGACGAAGACGATGATATCGTCATCGAAGAGGATATCGAGGACGACGATGACGCCGTGGTCGAGATCAAGGCGGAGCGCGCCGAGCGCGAGCCGGCTGCACAGGGCGACGACCAGGGCAACCGCAAGCGCAAGCGCCGCCGCAGGCGTCGTGGCGGCCGCGGTACCGGCCCGAATGGCGAGCAGACCGCCGCTGAAGCAGGTGCATCCGGTGACGATATGTCGGACGAGGATGGCGACGAGGACGAAGGCGACGAAATTGCTGCCCAGGCAGGCACCGACGACGCCCAGGATGCAGAGCTGAGCGAAGAAGAACGCCAGAAGCGCAAGCGCCGCCGCCGCGGCAAGCGTGGCGGCCGACGCAACCGACCGGAAGACGCCGAGGGCGAAAACCTTGCCGTCAATGGCGAAACGGCGAACGATGAACTATTGGAGACTGAATTCGACGCATCGCCGGCTATCGAAGCCAACGCGACTGCATCGGCTGCAGCAACAACAGAAGAAGCGTCCGAGACAGCTGTCATTGCCGAAGAAGAGGCAAAACCCACCAAGCCAAAGCGCAGCCGTAGCAAGAAAGTCGTAGCCGCGGCTGTTGAGGAGGCCCCCGTCGAGGAGGCGCCCGCCGCGACGGCTGACGCAGAAGCCCAGGCAGCGATCGAAGCACAACCGCAGGACGTCCCCGTCGCTGAGGAACCCGTCGTCGAAAAGGCAGCGGCTTCCCTTGAGGAGAGCAAGCCGGTTCGTGCCAACCGCGACATCGGTTCGATCGCCAGCGAACCGGTGGTCAAATCATCCACCGCCCCTCAGGACGACGGCGAACCGCCGAAGCCCAAGAAGGGTGGCTGGTGGCAGAAGCGGGGCTTCTTTTGAACGGTATCTAAATAACCGAAACTAAAAAAAACCGGCCAAGCGATTGGCCGGTTTTTTTGTGCTCGCCCTGTTTCATAAGGAACAGCGAAAATACCAATCCTATGGAAATGTGCCGCTGCGGACGAGATGGGCTCGTCCGACGCCACCGGAGGAGACAATCATGCGACGCTTCGTTATCGCCGCGGCCCTTACCGCCCTGCCGGCGATTTCATTGGCAGCACCAATCCGCGCCGACAGCGACAGCCGCCAACGCTTTAATGACTATTATTACAGGAGCTACGACACCGCCTTTGAGCCGATCTGTGTGGTTCGGAAAATCCACTCAGTTGATGACCGAGGCAAGCCGGTCGTCCGAAGAATCCGGGTTTGCCGCTGAGGCCTCCTGTCTTTAGCGGGCGTCAAACGATTGCGCGTCCGTTGGCCGCGCATCGCAGGCCTCAAGTTCGGGCGCCAGTAGAGCTGGTCAGCTTCACAGTTTGATTCAGCACCATCACAGCCTGAATCCAAAAAAACCGGCAATCATCTGGTATCGTTCGATAGTTACGCCAGCCAGCGGGCGATGCGATCCATCGCCTCGACCATGTCGGCCTCGGCGCCGGCATAGGAAAATCGCATCGCACGGTGCCCTTCGAGCGGGTCGAAATCCAGCCCCGGCGTTGCCGCGACGTTGATTTCCGCCAGCATCCTCCTGGCGAAGTCCATGCTGTCATTGGTAAACCGGCTGACATCGGCATAGGCGTAAAAAGCGCCGTCCATCGGCGAGGCGATGGTAAAGCCGATCTCGGGCAGGCGTTTCAACAGGAGTTCGCGGTTGGCGGCATAGGATGCCTTGTAGACGTCAAGCTCGGCCTCGGCCGCAAGGGCAGCCTCGGCGGCGATCTGCGACAGTTCCGGCGGCGAGATATAGAGGCTCTGGGCGATGCGTTCGAAGGTACGCACCTGCGTTTCCGGCAGAACCATCCAGCCAATCCGCCAACCGGTCATGCAGTAATATTTCGAGAAGGAATTGATGACCACGGCCTCATCGGTGACGCTGAGAGCCGTCGTCTCCTCGCCCGCAAAGATCAGGCCGTGGTAGATCTCGTCGGAGATGAAGGCGATACCGCGGTCGCGGCAGTAGTCGGCCAGCGCCTTCAGCCCCTCCCTGCCCGTCACCGTACCGGTCGGATTGGCGGGACTTGCCAGGAGAACGCCGTTCAGCGGTTTTCCGGCTTTTGCCGCGGCGGCCTCGAGACTTTGCGGCGTCAGCGTGAACCCGCTTCCGGCATCCGCCTCGACTTCAACGACCGTCAGGCCCAGCGCTGCCAGGATGTTTCGATAGGCTGGATAGCCCGGCCGGGCGATTGCAACGCAGTCGCCGGGATCGAACAGGGCCAGAAACGCCAGATTGAAGCCCGCCGACGATCCCGTCGTCACCGCGACCCGTTGTGGATCGACCTCCACGCCGTAGCGCGTGCGATAGTGCCTGGCGATCGCGATTCGGAGCGATGAGGTCCCGAGCGCATCCGTATAGCCCAACCGCCCGTGCATGAGTTCCGCACGCGCAGCTTCCAATGCAGCCTTCGGTGCCGGATGGCTCGGTTGCCCGACAGCCATCGAAATAACCGGATATCCGGCCTCACGGCGCTTCGTTGCCTCGGCCAGGACATCCATGGCGTGGAAGGGTTCGACGGAGCTGCGAGTGGAAAGCGGCTTCAACGGCACATCCTCGATGTTTTTGATCTCAGCAAGCCATGTGCCTGATCGTAGTGGGCTTCACAAGTGCGCGAGCGTCGCATTTCTGCCGATTTTGCGGTTTCGTTTGGCGCCGCGCGCCCCTATGCTTGCTGCAGAAATTCTGTTGTCTTTCAAACAAGCCTGTTGACCTCACCTCGGCAATTGAACGAAAGACCGAACACATAAGAAAAGGCTACGAGGAAAGACATGGCATTCAACGCCCGAAAGACCATCGCCGCAACGCTCATCCTGTTTTCGGCGACGGCTGCGCTGACTCAAGCGGCGCACGCGCTGGATGACAAGCAGAAGCAGGAAATCGGCGAGTTCATCAAGGAATACCTCGTCGCAAATCCGGAAATCCTCCTGGAAGCGCAGCAGGCGCTGAAGAAGAAACAGGCCGACGAACAACTGCAGCAGGCGGAAGCTGCCATCAACGATAATGAAAAGGCGATTTTCCAGTCGAAATATGATGTCACGCTCGGCAATCCGAACGGCGACGTGACCATCGTCGAGTTCTACGACTACAATTGCGGCTACTGCAAACGCGCCCTGTCCGACATGGACGCCATTCTCGAAAAAGACAAGAATGTCCGTTTCGTGCTGAAGGAACTGCCGATCCTCGGACCGGATTCGATTGCCGCGCATAAGGTCAGTGCGGCCTTCCGTGAGATTGCGCCAGAGAAATACGGCGATTTCCATCGCGCGCTGCTCGGCCGTGAAGAGCGTGCGACCGAGGAAACGGCGATCGCGGTTGCCGGCAAGCTCGGCGTTGCGGAAGCCGACCTTCGCAAGAAGATGGACGAGAACACCCAGGACGAAGCCGTCAAGGAAGCCTATACGCTGGCCAACAACCTCGGCATCACCGGCACCCCCTCCTACGTCGTCGGTCGGGAAGCCGTTTTCGGCGCGGTCGGCGCTGAGGAACTGGAAACGAAGGTCGCGAATGTGCGCGCATGTGGCAAGACCGCCTGCTGAACGCTGATTTTGCGGCGTTATCACTTGTGGACAAAAGCCGCGCGCGGCCGTAGGGCTTTTCCTCGCGGAACCATCCGTCTATAGGTAACGCTCGATTATCGGACCCGATCCCCTATGCCCTCGACAATTTTCGTGCTGAACGGCCCCAACCTCAACGCGCTCGGTAAACGTGAGCCCGGCATCTACGGGGGGCAGACGCTGGCCGACATCGAGGCGATGTGTGTGGAACATGGCAAGACGCTCGGTCTCGATGTCGTCTGCCGTCAGAGCAATCACGAGGGCGACCTCGTCGACTGGTTTCACGAGGCGGGCGGCGTGGCGCGGGGCGTTGTCGTCAACGCCGGAGCCTATACCCACACGTCGATCGCGTTGCACGATGCCGCAAAGGCAATCGGCATTCCGGTCATCGAAGTGCACCTTTCCAATGTCCACGCCCGCGAAGAATTCCGGCACAAGTCCTTGCTCGCCCCGGCGGCAAAGGGCGTGATTTGCGGCTTCGGCGCCGACAGTTACATTCTCGCGCTCAATGCGCTAAAGACACTCACGCAACAGACGAAATAAAAAGAACACGAGGCTCTCATCCATGGCTGACAAGAAACCCGGCATCGACCAGACGCTGATCCGCGATCTCGCCAACATCCTGAACGAAACCGATCTCACCGAAATCGAAGTGGAACAGGAAGACCTGCGTATCCGCGTATCGCGCGCCGGGACACCGCAATACGTCTCCGCTCCGGTTCCGGCCATGGCAGGACCGGTTCAGGCTGCTTCAGCCGCTGTGGCCCAGGCCACCGCTGCGGAAATCGCGAGGGCATCGAAGAACGCCGTCACCGCGCCGATGGTTGGCACCGCCTACCTGTCGCCGGCTCCGGGTTCGCGCCCCTTCGTCGAAGCCGGCGCCACGGTCAAGGAAGGCCAGACCATCCTGATCATCGAAGCCATGAAGACGATGAACCAGATTCCGGCCCCGCGTTCCGGTCGCGTCGTCGAAATCCTCGTTGAAGACGGCGCGCCAGTCGAGTACGGCGAAGCGCTGATCATCATCGAATAGGCCATTACAGATGATTTCCAAGATCCTCATCGCCAATCGCGGCGAAATCGCCCTTCGGGTCCTGCGCGCGTGCAAGGAACTCGGAATTGCGACCGTTGCCGTTCATTCCACGGCCGACGCCGATGCCATGCATGTCCGGCTTGCC
This sequence comes from Hyphomicrobiales bacterium, assembly GCA_900474095.1. GTDB lineage: Bacteria > Pseudomonadota > Alphaproteobacteria > Rhizobiales > Rhizobiaceae > Pararhizobium. Next base: position 10,145 of record UCOA01000099.1, read on the forward strand.
GACGAGAGCGTCTGCATCGGCCCGCCGCCATCGCGCGACAGCTATCTGAACATCCATCAGATCGTCGCAGCATGCGAGATCACCGGCGCCGATGCCGTGCACCCGGGCTATGGCTTCCTGTCGGAGAATGCCAAGTTTGCCGATATCCTCGACGCACATGGTATCACCTTCATCGGTCCGACCGCCGATCACATCCGCATCATGGGTGACAAGATCACGGCGAAGGAGACCGCCAAGTCACTCGGCATTCCCGTCGTTCCCGGCTCCGCCGGCGAGGTGAAGCCAGAGAACGCGCTGGCCATCGCCCGCGAAATCGGCTTCCCGGTGCTGATCAAAGCGACGGCCGGTGGCGGCGGACGCGGCATGAAGGTGGCCCGCAGCGAGGACGATCTGTCCGAAGCGGTTTCCACTGCCCGTTCGGAAGCGCTGGCTGCGTTCGGCAACGACGCCGTCTATATGGAAAAATACCTCGGCAAGCCGCGCCATATCGAGATCCAGGTCATCGGCGACGGTGAAGGCAATGCCATCCATCTCGGCGAGCGCGACTGCTCGCTGCAGCGCCGCCACCAGAAGGTATGGGAGGAAGCCAACTCCCCCGCGCTCAACGTCGAGCAGCGGATGAAGATCGGCGAAGTCTGCGCCGACGCCATGCGCAAACTGAAATATCGCGGCGCGGGCACCATCGAGTTCCTCTATGAGAACGGCGAGTTCTACTTCATCGAGATGAACACCCGCCTGCAGGTGGAACACCCGATAACCGAGGCCATCACCGGCATCGACCTTGTCCACGAGCAGATCCGGGTCGCTTCCGGCGCCGGCCTGTCGGTGACACAGGAGGAGGTGGTCTTCTCCGGACATGCCATCGAATGCCGCATCAATGCCGAGGATCCGCGCACCTTCGTGCCCTCGCCCGGCACGATCACGCATTTCCATGCTCCCGGCGGTCTTGGCGTGCGCGTCGATTCCGGCGCCTATCAGGGCTACCGGATCCCGCCCTACTACGATAGCCTGATCGGCAAGCTGATCGTGCATGGGCGGACCCGCGTCGAATGCATGATGCGCCTGCGCCGCGTGCTGGACGAATTCGTCATCGACGGCATCAAGACGACGCTGCCACTGTTCCAGGACCTGATCAACAATCAGGACATCGCCAACGGCGACTACGACATCCACTGGCTGGAGCACTACCTGGCCCAGCCGTCTGAATGAGGTTTTGAATGAAAGGACCCCGCAGCCGGCAGCCGGACATCACCCCGGACTTGCTGTTGCGGGCCTATTCCATCGGCCTGTTCCCAATGGCCGATTCCGCCGACGATCCGGAGCTTTTCTGGGTCGAGCCGGAACTGCGCGGCATCATCCCGCTCGATAATTTCCATGTTTCGAAAAGCCTCGCGAAAACGGTAAGGCGTGCCCCCTTCGATATCTGCTACGACACCGCTTTCGAAGAGGTCATGGAGGGGTGCGCAGCGCCTGCCCCGGACCGCCCGACAACCTGGATCAACGCCAAAATCCGTTCGCTCTATTCGACGCTGCACGGCATGGGACACGCCCACTCGGTGGAAGCGTGGGACGGTGGCGAACTCGTCGGAGGGCTCTACGGGGTTTCGCTCGGTTCGGCCTTCTTCGGCGAAAGCATGTTCTCCCGCCGCACGGACGCCTCGAAGATCTGCCTCGTCCATCTGGTCGAGCGCCTGCGTAAGCGCGGCTTCACGCTGCTTGATACGCAATTCACCACCGAACACCTGAAAAGCTTCGGCGCCATCGATGTGCCCAAGGCGCGCTACGAAAAGATGCTGGCGCGCGCCATCGCTTCGCCGCACATTCAATTCTGAAAATCGGGATGTTACAGCGCCGCGCGTCAAACCTGACGCGCAAAGGACGCTGTAGTACTTTAAAACTGCTGCATGATTTTATCCTTAAATCGAATCCGATTTAAGGAATTATGCAGTAGCTACTGGTTGGCCGCTGCGTCCGGGGGCGGCAGATCGGACTTTGCCTTGCAGTTGTTCAGCCAAACGTCATAGACCGGATGTTCGACAGCGTTTAGGCCGGGGCTGTCGGCGAACATCCAGCCGGTAAAGATGCGGCGGATCTTGCGGTCGAGGGTGATCTCGTCAACCTCGACGAAGGTGTCGGTCTTCGGCGCCTCGGTATCGTCGCGGCTATAGCAGACGCGCGGCGTCACCTGCAGTGCGCCGAACTGAACGGTCTCGCCGATATAGACATCAAAGGTAGTGATGCGGCCGGTAATCTTGTCGATCCCTGAAAAGACTGCGACCGGATTGGTGATCCGCGCAGCCTCGGTGGCCACGGTCATGGACAGAAGCCAGGCACCGGCAATCGCGAACAGGGCAGCCGCCGCAAAGGCCCGGCGCATCTCAATTCGCTGATTTGAAACTACCATCTACGCCCGTCTCCCGCGCGATCCCGATCAAAAGTACCGGGTATCAGGCGCTAAACATGAAATGTGGCCGAGGCATGGTGCCCCGGATGCAATCGAAAGTCAGGAAATGCCCGGCCTTAAAATTCGGCTCAGGAACGTGGCGTCCAGGCATCATAGTCACCGGTCACGCGCGGACGCTCGCCGTTGTTGCTGATCGAGCCCTGGGGACGATAGGCATCGGCCGTACCGGTGGCATTCACGCGGTGCGGCTTTTGCCATTCGCGCGGCTGATAATTTTCGTCGGCGGGCGAAACATCGGTGCGATGATGCATCCAGCCATGCCAGCCCGGCGGAATGGCGGAAGCCTCGGCATAACCATTGTAGATCACCCAACGGCGGGTGCGGCCTTCGGAGTCCTTACCGCCCTCGTAATAGACGTTACCCACGGCATCTTCGCCGACCCGCTTGCCGAAGCGCCAGGTATGAAAGCGCGTGCCGATCGTCTGTCCATTCCACCAGGTAAAAATCTGCAACAGAGACTTCATGATGTCCGTCCTTGACCGCGCCAAACAACCACGCGGGATATCCTAGAGTGCTGTTCCGCTTATGCCGCGCAGCCTGTTCAATGTCCAGTGATTCCGTCGCAGCAGCGAAGAACGAAGCGCTGCACAACATGGAATCAACGTCTGCACACTGTCAGCCGAGTGGCTTTTCCATGATGATCGCGGGAATACCGGATTGGTCGTCGCCGCAATTGGCCGTCTCGCCGATTTTCACGAAACCGTGCGCTTCATAGAAGGAGATGGCCGCGTGGTTATCTGGCTCCACTTCGACCTGCATGAACTCGGCATCGGGAAAACAGGTTTCGAGTTCGGCGAACATGTCGCGGCCGATTCCCTGCCGCTGGAATTTCGGCAGGACATAGAGCTGATGCAGGATTGCGCCCTTCTTGAGAATGTCCGACATCGCGGCAAAGCCCATGCCGGCGATATCCTTGCCGTTGTCCGCCACGACGAATTCGGCATTCTTGCGCGCAAGCCGCGCCTTCAGCGCCGGCACCGAATGCCATTTCGCCGCCAGCTCCGCCACCTTTTCAACGCCATAAAGCGTATCAAAGGTGGCGTGCCATGTTTCGCCAAGAAGCGCACTCACCTTGGCAAGATCGCGCTCCGAAGCTGTGCGGACAAAGAACACCGCTTAGTCCTCGAGCCCGAGCTTGGCCTTGACCAAAGCCTGTACGGCTTGCGGGTTGGCCTTGCCGCCGGTTGCCTTCATCACCTGGCCGACGAACCAGCCGGCAAGCGAGGGCTTGGCCTGAACCTTGGCAACCTGATCAGGATTTGCCGCAATGATCTCGTCGACGGCCTTTTCGATGGCGCCGGTATCGGTCACCTGCTTCATGCCGCGCGATTCGACCAGTTCCGCCGGATCGCCGCCCTCGTTCCAAACGATTTCAAACAGGTCCTTGGCAATCTTGCCGGAGATGACTTCCGACTTGATCAGGTCGAGAATACCGCCAAGCTGGAGGGAGGAAATCGGAGTTTCTTCAATGCCTTTGCCGGCTTTGTTCAAGGCACCCAGCAGGTCGTTGATCACCCAGTTGGCGGCGATCTTGCCATCACGGCCGGCAGCGACAGCTTCGAAATAATCTGCGATCGCCTTTTCCGAGACGAGCACGGAGGCGTCATAGACCGACAGGCCGAGCTCGCGCACGAAACGCTCTTTCTTGTCATCCGGCAATTCCGGCAGATGCGCCTTCAGCTCCTCGATGAAGGCATCATCAAATTCGAGCGGCAGAAGGTCCGGATCGGGGAAATAGCGGTAATCATGCGCGTCTTCCTTCGATCGCATCGACCGTGTCTCGCCCTTGTTCGGATCGAACAGGCGGGTTTCCTGATTGATCGTGCCGCCGTCCTCGAGGATGGCGATCTGGCGGCGGGCTTCATATTCGATGGCCTGGCCGATGAAGCGGATGGAATTGACGTTCTTGATCTCGCAGCGCGTGCCGAACCCCTCGCCCGGACGGCGCACCGAGACGTTGACGTCGGCGCGCATCGAACCCTCGTCCATGTTGCCGTCGCAGGTGCCGAGATAGCGCACGATCGAGCGCAGCTTGGTCATGTAGGCCTTGGCCTCGTCCGAGGAGCGCATGTCGGGCTTGGAAACGATTTCCATCAATGCCACGCCTGAGCGGTTGAGGTCGACATAGGACATGGTCGGGTTCTGGTCGTGCATCGATTTGCCCGCATCCTGCTCCAGATGCAGCCGCTCGATACCGACCTCGACATCCTCGAACTGGCCCTGGCGATCGGGGCCGACCGAAATGATCATCTTGCCCTCGCCGACGATCGGGTCCTTGAACTGGGAAATCTGATAGCCCTGCGGCAGGTCCGGATAGAAATAGTTCTTGCGGTCGAAGATCGAGCGCTTGTTGATCTGCGCCTTCAGGCCAAGCCCGGTGCGCACCGCCTGCTTGACGCATTCCTCGTTGATCACAGGCAGCATGCCGGGCATTGCCGCATCGACGAGCGAGACGTTGGAGTTCGGCGCATTGCCGAAGGTCGTGGACGCACCCGAGAACAGCTTCGAATTGCTCGTCACCTGGGCATGGACTTCCATGCCGACGATGATCTCCCAGTCGCCGGTGGCGCCTGGGAGATAGCGTTTCGGATCGGAAATGCGGACATCGACAAGGGTCATGGAAGGCTCTTCTGTAAGCTCGAAAACGTGATCTTCTCGGTAGAACAATTGGCTGGGGGGTGCAAGGCTTGTCACACCCCACGTGACGTATTGCAGCCAGCAGAGCCGTTTGCGGTCCGTTCAGATATGCCTGCCAAAATGGCGCCATGACACAAAGCCTGACCGCAGTCCTCCTTATCCTGCTGATCAATGCCCTCACCTTCTGCGTCTTCTGGTGGGACAAGGACGCCGCCCGCAAGGGGCAATGGCGCGTTCCTGAAAGCCGGCTGCTCTGGCTCGCACTGATCGGCGGCAGCCCGGGCGCCGTCGTGGCCCAACGGCTCTTGCGTCACAAGACGCGCAAGGAGCCCTTTCGGATGCAGCTGATGCTCATCTGCGCGCTGCACATGGTTGGCCTCGTCGCGTGGCTTTCCGCGCCGTTCTGGGCTCCCATGGCGCTTGCTGCGCTGTCGCTCGCCCTCTGATCACCAGCCGCACCCAAAATCTCTCCACGCCTTGACACGGCACTCACTTCGTAACTACTATCATTACATGAAAAGAAACAGTCGCCTTTCCGCAGTGCTGCATGCGCTGCTGCACATGGCAGAACGCGATCGCCCGATGACGTCGGAAGAACTCGCGGTCTGCCTTCACACCAATCCCGTCGTCGTCCGGCGCACTATGGCCGGGTTGCGAGAAGCCGGGCTCGTCATCTCCGGCCGCGGCCACGGCGGCGGATGGGCGCTTGGCCGCCCGCTTGAGGACGTCACCATGCGCGACATCTACGCGGCGCTCGGCGAGCCGATGTTGTTCCAGATGGGCAATGTCACGGAAAGCCCGGGCTGCCTTGTCGAGCAGGCGGTCAACCATGCCCTGGACGATGCATTTCATGATGCCGAAGCCATGCTGATTGCGCGCCTTGGTGAAGTGACGCTCGCCACGCTGGCCGACGATTTCAAGCGGCGCTTTGCCGAACACAGGGCCGCGCTGAAACAGCCTGGCTGACAGTCACCATCTCCGTTTTGCGCTTTCCGGTTTCCCTCTCGGGCTTCCGGCCGGCGAAGCCATGAAGGGAAAGACTATGCAAAAGGATGCAATCATCATCGGCGGCGGTTTTGCAGGCTTGTCTGCCGCTTACATTCTCGGTCGCGCGAGGCGACATGTGACGATCATCGATAGTGGAACGCCACGCAACCGCTTCGCAGCGCACTCGCATGGCGTGCTGGCGCTCGACGGCAAATCGGGGCTGGAGATACTGGCCGACGCTCGGAGACAGCTCGCCGCCTACCCGACGGTAACCTTCATCGAGGGACAGGCTGACTCCGCGGGAGGCACGATAGATAATTTCCACGTTCACCTTGCGGGACGGGACCCCATCACCGCCAAGCGCCTGCTGCTTGCAAATGGCATGGAAGACCGGCTGCCCGATATTCGGGGCCTGAGCGAACGCTGGGGCAAGACGGTGCTGCATTGCCCCTATTGCCACGGCTACGAAATCGGAGGCGGTCCGATCGGGGTCATAGCAATGCATTCGATGTCCGCGCATCAGGCGGCCGTCGTTGCCGATTGGGGTGACGTCACGCTGTTCACCAATGCCATGCCCGAGCCTGACGAGACTGCACGTTCCCTTCTGGAACGACGCAATGTCAGCCTTCAGCCGGGCGCAGTCAGCGCGATCGAGACAGGCACGGACGAGATGCTGTGGGTGCGCCTGGCAAACGGCCGGGTCTTCGAGGTGAAGGCCTTGTTCGTCGGACCGGACATGCATATCCGCGGTCCCTTCGCCGAAAACCTCGGCTGCCGGCTGGAGGAAACGCCGGCTGGCAAGATCATCACCACGGACGCCGTCAAGGCGACCAGTGCTGCTGGCGTCTATGCCGCGGGAGACATTGCCCGCGCCTTTGGCAACATCACGCTTTCTTCCGCCGATGGGGTGATGGCAGGGCTCGGGGTTCATCAATCGCTAATGTTCGCCGAAGCGCATCCTTGACGGATTGGCCGCCGATGAGCTCAAAACCACTGCTGCGCCGATTGAACACCAGACTCTTCGAACAACTTGCTCATCCCGACGGACTCGACGTCCCTGTCGAGTTTTGGCGCATGGGCCGACGAAAGCCAGCTGATCGAATATCCGTGCTTGCGGAAGAAGCCTATCGCCGGGGTATTTTGCGAATGGGTCTTGATGACGGCTGCCTCGAACCCTTCGACGAGAATACGGCGTTCCAGTTCGGCAAGCAGGACGGAGCCAAGACCATTCCGTTGCGCCGCAGGCCTTATCCAGAGATCGGAGATATGACCGTCATTGTCTTCCCGCGCCGCCCAGCCGGCGGCTTCGCCATCGAGATCGATGACGCTGACCGAAAACCACTTGGAGCGCAGGAACGAAAGGAACGCCAGTTCCGCCACACGGCGCATCGCCTGTGCGTCGGCAACGCCAGAGACGGCCTTTTCCCAGGCGTCGAGCCCGATCGCCGTCAAGACGATAATTTCTTCTTCGCGTGCTGGGCGGACGCTGATCATGCGGCGGATCCTTTCCGCCGCAAGTAAAGCATCAGCGCTACCGTTTTTCCAGCGGCGCGAAAACTGTCACCACCACTTCTGCGGCGAGAACTTACCGGCTGCCTGCTCGATGACATGCGCAGTCTTGAACAGGGTTCCTTCCTCGAACGGCTTGCCGATCAGCTGCAGGCCGAGCGGCAGGCCCTTGTGGTCGAGGCCGGCGGGAACGGCGATGCCCGGAAGCCCGGCCATATTCACCGTCACCGTGAAGATGTCGTTCAAATACATCTTGACCGGATCCGATGCGAGATCCTCGTCGGCGATGCCGAAGGCGGAGGATGGGGTGGCAGGCGTCAGGATCGCATCGACGCCGGCGTGGAAGGCCAGTTCGAAGTCGCGCTTGATGAGGGTGCGGACTTTCTGGGCGCGCAGGTAGTAGGCGTCGTAGTATCCGGCCGAGAGCACGTAGGTGCCGATCATGATACGGCGCTTGACTTCCTGACCGAAGCCGGCGGCGCGGGTCTTCTCGTACATGTCGGCAATGTCCTTGCCATCGACGCGCAGGCCGTAGCGGACGCCGTCATAGCGGGCAAGGTTGGACGAGGCTTCGGCCGGGGCGACGATGTAGTAGGCCGGAAGCGCATATTTGGTATGCGGCAGGCTGATGTCGACGATCTCGGCACCGGCGTCCTTCAGCCAGGCGATGCCCTGCTGCCACAGCGTCTCGATCTCCTCCGGCATACCATCGACGCGGTATTCCTTCGGAATGCCGATCTTCATGCCCTTCAGTGACTGGCCGAGCGACGCCTCATAGTCCGGCACCGGCAGATCGACGGACGTGGTGTCCTTCGGATCGACGCTCGCCATCGACTTCAAGAGGATTGCCGCGTCGCGCACGTTGCGGGCGATCGGGCCGGCCTGATCGAGCGAGGAGGCAAAAGCGACGATGCCCCAGCGCGAGCAGCGGCCATAGGTCGGCTTGATGCCGACGGTGCCGGTGAAGGCGGCCGGCTGGCGGATCGAGCCACCCGTATCGGTCGCGGTCGCGCCGGCGCAGAGGAAGGCGGCAACGGCTGCGGCCGAACCGCCGGACGAGCCGCCCGGGACCAAGTCGAGGTTGGAGTCCTTGGCGCGCCAGGGGTTTTTCACCGGACCATAGTAGGAGGACTCGTTCGACGAACCCATGGCGAACTCATCCATGTTGAGCTTGCCGAGCATGACGGCGCCGTCGTTCCAGAGGTTCTGAGTGACGGTCGATTCGTAACGCGGCTTGAAGCCGTCGAGAATGTGGCTGCAGGCCTGGGTGTGTACGCCCTCCGTGCCGAACAGGTCCTTGATCCCGAGCGGGATGCCTTCGAGCGCACCGGCCTTGCCGGCGGCGATGCGGGCATCCGAGGCCTTCGCCATGTCACGGGCCTTGTCGGGCGTCACCGTCACATAAGCGTTCAGCGCGCCATTCGCAGTCTCGATCGCGCCGATATAGGCCTCCGTCAGTTCGACGGAGGTGATGTCCTTGGAACTGAGCATGGTGCGCGCTTCAGCGATGGTCAGGCGGGTCAGGTCGGTCATGGCAGGCTTTCAAAATCAGGGGCGGTCGGGCGGGAGCGACGAAGGGCTTATTCGACCACTTTCGGGACGACGAAGAAATTCCGGTCCTCGTTCGGGGCATTGGCGACGATATCGTCCGCCTTGCTGCCATCGGTGACCACGTCCGCCCGCTTCTTCATCTCCATCGGCGTCACCGAGGTCATCGGCTCGACACCATCGACATTCACCTCGGAGAGCTGCTCGACAAAACCCAGGATGCCATTCAGCTCGCCGGTCATGCGCTGGGCATCGTCTTCGCTGACGGCAATGCGGGCAAGATGCGCGACGCGCTTCACGGTGGCGAGATCAACTGACATGGATATTCTCCCAGTACGAAATTTCCTACCCGCTATAATGACCAAGGACCAGCCACGCAACGGGGGAATTGCCCCGTTGCGTGGCTGGTCGAGCATTTCCGCAGGGTAGAAGAGGTTTAGAAAGAGACGATACCGCCGACCGCCGGAACCTCGACCTTCGCCTTTCCTCCGTCCATGGCAGCAACGAACGTGTCGGCCGTCTGGTCGATGATGCCGAACGAGCCGTAGTGGCAGGGGATGACCGTGCCGAACTTGAAGAACCGCTGGCAGGCGAGCGCGGCGACCGCCCCGCCCATGGTGAAGCGATCGCCGATCGGCACAAGGCCGATTTCCGGCTGATGCAGCTCGTTGATGAGCGCCATGTCGGAAAAGATGTCGGTGTCGCCCATATGGTAGAGCGTCGGCTCGTCTTCGAAATGCAGCACCAGCCCGTTTGCGTTGCCGAGCGAATGCGACACGCCCTCCTCGGTGATCTGCGCCGACGAATGGAGCGCGTTGACGAAGGTGGTCGACAAACCGTCGAGGTGGATAGTGCCGCCGGTATTGCCCATTTCCAGCGCCTTGACGCCGCGCGAGCCGAGCCATACCGCCAGAGCGGCATTGGCGACGACAGTGGCACCGGTTTCCTTCGCCAGCGCGATCGTATCGCCGACATGGTCGTCATGGCCGTGGGTCAGGAGGATGTGGGTCAGCCCTGCCGCCGCATCCTTGCGCGTGGACTCGTCAAAGGACGGATTGCCGGTAAAGAACGGGTCGATCAGGATTTTTGCCTTGGCGGTTTCCAGATGAAAGGCGGAATGCCCGAGCCATTTGATCTTCATGAAATACTCCTTGGTGATTTGTCGGCGGGATGCAGATATGGATCAGCCGACTAAACCTTAAAGACCGAATCGGCAAATCACATGGCTGTTCTCACGATAGACGAACTCGCATCCAACCTCCTGCCCGGCCAGGCGATCGGCGGGCTCGACCTCGGCACCAAGACGATCGGCATTTCCGTCTCCGATCTCGGCCGGCGGTTTGCGACGCCGCGCGAGGTGATCAGGCGGGTGAAGTTCGGCATCGACGCTGAGGCGCTGCTTGCCATGGCGGCGAGGGAGAAGATCGCCGCCTTCGTTATCGGGCTGCCCATCAACATGGACGGTTCCGAAGGCCCGCGCGCCCAGGCAACCAGGGCCTTCGTGCGCAACATGGCGCAAAAGACCGCCATACCCTTCATCTATTGGGACGAGCGGCTTTCGACGGTGGCGGCGGAACGGGTGCTGATCGAGATGGACGTGTCCCGCAAGAAACGCGCCGACCGCATCGATTCGGCCGCCGCTTCCTTCATCCTTCAGGGTGCGCTCGACAGATTGACGGTGTTGGCAAGGGACGCGCCCCCCGATTCGGCAGGCTGAACCGCCGGAAAGCGGCGGCTGTACCAGGTGCGAATCTCGCGGCGCTTGCGGTAGCCGATGATCGCAAAGACGATCAGGCTGTCGAAGGCAATGGCGCGGGCGACGAGCGGCGGGATGGTCTCCGGCGGCAGGTCGAGCACGTGGCCGTAGACGGCGAAGACGAGATCATGCGCCTGCCGGGTCAGCATGAAGATGCCGAAGCTCATGTCGTAATAGGAAAGGCCGTACCAGCCGGTGAGCAGGATGACGGGGCAAGCCCAGAGGATCAGGAACCACTTCATGCCACTCTCCCCTCAACCATCATGCCGCGCTTGAGCTGCAACGACGCCCAGTCGAGCGCCATCGCGCCGACCAGAATAACGGTGGGTATCGTCAGATCGAGCGCGAGGCTCGCAAAAAACATCATCATGATGATCGTCAAGCCAGTTCTCACCGAACGTGCTCCATTCCGGAAATCTTAAATTTGTCTTACAAACCACTTTTGCTCCTTAACCCCGGCCGCGCAACGTAAACCATCCGTTAAGGTTAATTTCCGCGCGATATGGTTGCCGTCCTGTGGACAAGAGTCTATCGATGGATTTCTCCCTCCTTCGGGCCCCTTCATGACGATCATCTTCGAAAGCATCCTGCCGATCTTCCTGCTCGTGTCGCTGGGCGTCTGGCTGAAGCGTTCGCCGCTGATCGATCTGACGCTCTGGGAGGGACTGGAGCAGCTCGGCTACTATATCCTCTTCCCTGCCCTTCTGTTCTCGACGCTGGCGACGGCCGATTTTACCGGCATGAAGACGGATGCGACGGCGCTGGCGACGATCGGAAGCGTTACGCTGATGTCGGCCGCGCTGCTGTTGCTCTGGCCGATGCTGCGGGCCCGCCACGTCTCGTCCGCCGCCTTTACATCCATCTTCCAGACGGCGACACGCTGGAACGGTTTCATGGCACTCGCCATCGCGCAGAAGCTCTACGGCCCGCTCGGTCTCAGCCTGACGGCGCTGGTGATGACCCTGGTGATCATCCCGATCAATCTCTACAATGTCGGCGTTCTCATCGGCTTCAATGGCGGCCCGAAGGGGCTCAAGTTCTTTGCCTTCAAAATAGCCACCAATCCGCTCATCGTCGCTTCCGCGCTCGGCATCGTGCTGAATGCGTCGGGGATCACGGTCTACGGACCGGTGCTGAACGCCATCGAGATGCTGGCCAGCGCCTCGCTCAGCCTCGGCCTCGTCATGGTCGGCGCGGGCCTGAAGGTTTCGGACGCGCTGCGGCCGAGCCTTGTCGCCCTACTCGCCGTCTTCCTGAAGCTGATCATCATGCCGGTCTTCATGGTCGGCACGGCCTATGCTCTCGGCATTCGCGGCGACAGCCTGCTGGTGATCGCGCTCGGCGCCAGTGTGCCGACGGCGATGAACGGCTATCTTCTTGCCAAGCAGATGGGGGGCGATGCGCCGCTTTATGCGGCTGTCGCAACCGTGCAGACGGTCGTCTCGTTCTTCACCATCCCGCTGGTGCTGACCGTTACCGGCTATGTCGCGGGCGGATAAAGCAGATCGACGATATAGGCGGAGTCAAAGCGCGAATCGAGCATGCCGTAGGTTGAGCGCCAGCCGGCGGCAAGACGGGATTCAAGGAACGCGTCGGCAATGCGCCCTGCCCCTAGCCGATAGAGTTCGGCGGCAGCGGCAGCGAGCGCCAGCTGCTCGACGAGCATTCGCGCTGCCCCTTCGTCGCGCTCGCACAGCGACATCGCCGCCCTAAGCACATCGACGGTCTTCTTGGCAGACGGGCCGAGATCGCGGCTGATCACCTGGAACAGCAACTCGAACAGATCCTTGCCGCGCGTCAGCACCCTGAGCACGTCGAGCGCCATGACGTTACCCGAGCCTTCCCAGATCGCATTGACTGGCGCTTCGCGATAATGCCGGGCGATCGGCCGTTCCTCGACATAGCCGCTGCCGCCGAGGCATTCCATCGCCTCATAGATCAGCGCGGGGGCGATCTTGCAGCACCAGTATTTCGCGACCGGCGTCATGATCCGCGCGTAGGCCGCGTCCTCGGCACTGTCGCGCGCCTTGTCGAAGGCTTCGGCGAGCCGGAAGGACAAGGCGCTTGCTGCCGCCACGTCCAGCGCCATGTCGGCCAGAACCCGCGTCATCATCGGCTGGGCGATCAGCGCCTTGCCGGAAACCTTGCGGCCGCGCACATGATGCACGGCTTCAGCAAGTGAAGCACGCATCATGCCGGCAGACGCCAGGGCGCAATCGAGCCGCGTCAGCGTCACCATGTCGAGAATGGTGCGGATACCGGCATCCGGCGTACCGAGCACGAACCCAAACGTGTCGGAGAATTCGACCTCGGACGAGGCGTTCGAGCGATTGCCGAGCTTGTCCTTCAGCCGCTGGAAGCGCAGGCCGTTGGCAGAGCCGTCCTCCAGGAGGCGCGGCACCAGGAAGCAGCCGAGACCGTCGCGTGTCTGCGCCAGCATCACGAACGCATCGCTCATCGGCGCCGACATGAACCATTTGTGGCCGTTGAGACGGTAGATGCCCTCACCGACCCGCTCGGCCGTCGAGGTGTTGGCACGGACATCCGTGCCACCCTGTTTTTCCGTCATGCCCATGCCGATGGTGACCGACGACTTCTGCATCCAGGGGCGGTTGGATGAATCATATTTCCGCGACAGGATTTTGGGCGCCCATTCCTTCTGCACGGCCGGGGACGCGGAAATCGCCGCCACGGATGCGCTGGTCATGGTCAGCGGGCAGAGGTGACCGCACTCGAGCTGCGCCGTCAGATAAAAGCGGATCGCCCGCGCCTTGTGCGATCGTCCGCGCTCGTCGGCGATGTTTTCCCAGGCCGAGGCATGCAGTCCCGATGTCATCGAGCGGCGCATCAGCGCGTGCCAGGCGGGATGGAATTCGACCACGTCGAGACGTTCGCCGCGCGGCCCATGGGTCCGCAGCTTCGGCACGCCCTCATTTGCCATGCGCGCCAGGTCCTGCGCCTCCGGCGATGTCGCATAGCGGCCAAGCGCCTCGAAGTCGTCGCGCAGGGGCCGCGGCATGGACGCGGCAATGTCGACCACGAGCGGATCGGACCTGAAGGCATTGATTCCCGACCAGGGCTTCGGCTGGTTCAGTTCGGCGAGTTTCTGTTCATTTCGGTTCAGAGTCATGTCGCGTTTCTAACCCAAGTCCCTGTGCTTAGGAACAGCACCGGGACGGGATAAACGCCGCTTCCCGCAACAATTTACGGGAGGCGCGCAAACGGTCACAAAAGCATGGGAATGCACCCTGTTTGCATGGCCTCCGCCTTGCCGGTTCGCCCCACAGTCATTATAGACCCACGCAACTTCACCATATGAGGCGGCTCCCCATGGATTTCTTTCCGCATCGCCACCTGCTCGGCATCAAGGGCCTGACGGAACAGGACATCACGCTCCTGCTCGACCGGGCAGACGAAGCTGTCAAGATTTCCCGCCAGAGAGAAAAGAAGACGTCGACGCTGCGCGGGCTGACGCAAATCAACCTCTTCTTCGAAGCTTCGACCCGGACGCAATCCTCCTTCGAGCTTGCCGGAAAGCGTCTTGGCGCCGACGTGATGAACATGTCGGTCAGCAATTCGTCGGTGAAGAAGGGCGAAACCCTGATCGATACCGCGATGACGCTGAATGCCATGCATCCGGACGTGCTGGTCGTGCGTCACTCCTCGGCGGGGGCTGCCGCGCTGCTCGCGCAAAAGGTCTCCTGCTCCGTCGTCAACGCCGGTGATGGCCAGCACGAGCATCCGACGCAGGCGCTGCTCGACGCGCTGACCATCCGCCGCGCCAAGGGCAAGCTGTCGCGCATCATCGTCGCCATCTGCGGCGATGTGCTGCATTCGCGCGTCGCCCGCTCCAATATCCTGCTTCTGAACCAGATGGGCGCCCGCGTCCGCGTCGTCGCCCCTGCGACACTCCTGCCCTCCGGCATCGCCGATATGGGCGCCGAGGTCTATCATTCGATGGAGGAAGGCCTGAAGGACGCCGATGTGGTGATGATGCTGCGCCTGCAGCGCGAGCGCATGGCCGGCTCCTTCGTGCCCTCGGTGCGCGAATATTTCCGCTATTACGGGCTCGACGCTGAAAAGCTGAAAGCCGCCAAGGAAGATGCGCTCGTCATGCATCCCGGCCCGATGAACCGCGGCGTCGAAATCGCCTCGGAAATCGCCGACGGGCCGCAGAGCGTGATCGAGCAACAGGTGGAAATGGGGGTCGCGGTGCGCATGGCGGTGATGGAAACGCTTCTTCTCTCGCAGAACCAGGGGCCGCGCGCATGACCAACTCCCGCGTCCTGAAAAACCTCCGTATCATCGATCCCTCGCGGGGCCTCGACGAGACCGGAACCATCATTGTCGAAAACGGTGTGATCCTTGCTGCCGGAAAGAGCGCCCCCGGCGCTCCGAAAGGCGCCGAAGTCAAGGATTGCAGCGGCCTCGTCGCCGTCCCGGGTCTGGTCGATGCCCGCGTCTTCGTCGGCGAACCGGGCGGCGAATATCGGGAAACCATCGAATCCGCATCACGTGCCGCGGCCGCGGGCGGTGTCACCTCGATCATCACCATGCCCGATACCGATCCGGTCATCGACGATATCGCGCTGGTGCAGTTCGTGCAGAAGACGGCGCGCGACAAGGCGCTGGTCAATGTCTATCCGGCAGCGGCGCTCACCAGACATCTCGACGGCGAGGAAATGACCGAATTCGGCCTGTTGCGTGAGGCAGGCGCCGTCTGCTTTACCAACGGCCGCCAACCGGTGCACGACACGCTCCTCCTTCGCCGCGCCATGACCTATGCCCGCGAATTCGGCGCCGTCATCGCGCTTGAGACCCGCGACAGATATCTCGGCGCCGGCGGCGTCATGAACGAGGGCCTGCTCGCCAGTTGGCTCGGCCTCCCCGGCGTGCCGCGCGAAGCCGAGATCATCCCGCTCGAGCGCGACTTGCGTGTCGCCGGCCTGACCAAGGCCGCCTATCACGCCGCCAAGATTTCCCTGCCTGAATCCGCAGAAGCCATCGTGACAGCCCGCAAGCGTGGCGCAAACGTCACCTGCGGTGTCTCGATCAATCATTTGACCCTAAACGAGAACGATATTGGCGAATACCGCACCTTCTTCAAGCTGTCGCCGCCGCTGCGTGGCGAAGACGACCGCGTGGCGATGGTCCAGGCGCTTGCCGATGGCACGATCGACATCATCGTTTCCTCGCACGATCCGCAGGATGTCGATACCAAGCGCCTGCCCTTTGCCGATGCCGCCGACGGCGCGATCGGGCTCGAAACGATGCTGGCTGCGGCACTGCGCCTCTATCACAGCGGCGACGTGCCCCTGATGCGCCTGATCGACGCCCTGTCCACGCGGCCCGCCCAGATCTTCGGCCTCGACGCCGGAACGCTGAAACCAGGCGCCAAGGCGGACATCACGCTGATCGATCTGGACGAGCCATGGATCGTCTCGAAGGATGCCATCGTTTCCCGCTCGAAAAACACGCCCTTCGAAAATGCCCGCTTTACCGGCCGGGCGGTTCAAACCTATGTTGCGGGAAAACTGGTTCATTCGCTTTGATTGAGCTTGCGGGCTGCCCCTCATCCGCACTATCTGGCACCTTCTCCCCGTAAACGGGAAAAGAGAGAGGCGGCAAATCCGTCGTCCCTCGCCCTGCTTGGGGGGAGAGGGACAGGGTGGGGGCAAACGTCCGGCTGGACGGAATTTGGGGGAGACAACGGTGTCCGAAATATTTTCCTGGCAACTTGGGCCTGCGCCGACGATCATCAGCGTGATCTTCGGCTATCTGCTCGGCACCATCCCGTTCGGCCTCATCCTCACCCGCATGGCCGGGCTTGGTGACGTCCGCAAGATCGGCTCCGGCAATATCGGCGCGACCAATGTGCTGCGCACCGGCAACAAGAAACTCGCGGCCGCCACCTTGCTGCTTGATGCCTTGAAGGGAACTGCCGCTGCGGCAATTGCCTCACGCTGGGGGATCGAAGCTGGAATTGCCGCCGGTTTTGCCGCGTTCCTCGGCCATCTCTTTCCCGTCTGGCTCGGATTCAAGGGCGGCAAGGGCATCGCAACCTATATCGGCGTGCTTCTCGGGCTGGCGCCGATCATCGTTCTCGTCTTTTCCGCCGTCTGGCTCGCCATGGCAAAGCTCACCCGTTATTCCTCTCTCTCGGCACTGGTTGCAACACTCGTCGTTCCGGTTGTACTGTTGGTTTCGGGATATGGAAAAATCGGCCTTCTCTTCGTGATGATGAGCATCATCACCTGGATCAAGCACAGGGCAAATATTCAGCGGTTGCTGGCCGGAACGGAAAGCAAGATCGGGCAGAAGGGATAGGACTGCATGTCGAACGCCAGCGCAGGACGGAACGGGATTGCGCTGACGGAACGACAAAGGATTGCCTGGCTGAGGCTGATCCGCAGCGACAATGTCGGCCCTGCGACATTTCGTGATCTCATCAATCATTTCGGCTCGGCCGAAACGGCGCTCGAAATGCTGCCCGAACTGTCCCGTCGCGGCGGCTCCACCCGCGCGATCCGCGTCGCCTCGGTGGCCGAAGCGGAAAAGGAGCTTGCCAGCGCCCATCGTTTCGGTGCCCGGTTCCTTGGCATCGGCGAGCCCGATTATCCGCCGGCCCTGCGCCAGATCGACGGCGCACCGCCTCTCCTCGCCGTCAAGGGCAATCCGGCCATCGGCACCGAGCCTTCTCTTGGCATCGTCGGTTCGCGCAACGCCTCGATCAGCGGCACCAAATTTGCGGCGATGATCGCGCGCGACGTCGGTCGTGCAGGCTACTCGATTATTTCAGGGCTCGCCCGCGGTATAGACACGGCGGCGCACCGTGCCAGCCTCGAAACAGGCACGATCGCAGCGCTTGCCGGCGGCCTCGACCGGCCCTACCCGCCCGAAAATATAGGCCTGCTGGACGAGATCACCGAAGGGAATGGCCTGGCAATCAGCGAAATGCCGTTCGGCTGGGAACCGCGTGCCCGTGATTTTCCACGCCGCAACCGCCTGATTGCCGGCGTCAGCCTCGGGCTTGCTGTGGTCGAGGCAGCCTCCCGCTCCGGCTCGCTGATCACTGCGCGCTATGCCGCCGATTTCGGCAGGCTCGTCTTTGCCGTGCCCGGCTCGCCGCTCGATCCGCGCTGCCACGGCACCAATGGTCTCTTGAAGGATGGGGCGATCGTGACGACAGAAGCGCAGGACATCCTGCAAGCACTGGCGCCCCTTAGCCGTATCGATCTTTTCACACCGCCTCAGGCAGAGGAACCGGGCGAATATGATGCCAAGCCGATGGCACCACCGCCGAATGAAAATGATCGCGTGCGGATCACCGATGCGCTTGGGCCAACGCCCGTCGAGATCGACGACATCATCCGCCACACGGGCCTTTCCGCGTCGGCCGTCTATCTTGTCCTTTTAGAACTGGATCTTGCCGGACGGCTTCACCGGCATCCCGGCGGCCTTGTTTCGCTCGCCGTTGGTGAATGACAGCTGCCGCTTGCCCGACAGAATGTCGCCAGCCTCGACGAAGGCCATCTCGATCAGGTAACACAACATGTCTGCGCCCTCGTTGCTGGCGACACCACGCAGTTCACCCAGCATCTGCCGGATATAGGTGATCTTTTCACGTGTCTGAGCGTCCCTCTTGCTGGCGCCGGGTGAATTCGGAATCATCGGTTTTCCCTGCTGTGCATTCAACTCCGCCCGCAAACAGGCCTATATGCCCGAGCGCAACCCGGTGCAACGCCCTTCGGTTGTGTCATCGCCGCCGCGCGCTTCAGGAGGCTGAAAGCTCCTTTTCGGCCTCTTTCCAGCCGAGGACGATTACACTTCAAAGACGATAGCGCATTTATCTGTAATTGCAATACGCACAAAATCTCTCATAGGTTGTATGCCGTTGTATGACCTTATTTTCAACCCAGCACTTGACCGCAGGCGAATCCCTGTCCATGTCGGGGCTTCGATATTTCCCAATGTGCCGCCTCTTCCCGGCATGGCACAGCTTTGAACGGTTGCTCTAAGAATATGACCATGAATGTTGTCGTCGTGGAATCGCCCGCAAAGGCGAAGACCATCAACAAGTATCTTGGACCTGGCTATAAGGTGCTGGCCTCCTTCGGCCACGTCCGCGACTTGCCGGCCAAGGACGGCTCCGTCCTGCCGGATGACGATTTCGCCATGCTGTGGGAGGTCGATAGCGCGTCGGCCAAGCGGGTAAAGGACATCGGCGATGCCTTGAAGTCCTCGGACGGCCTTATTCTCGCGACCGACCCGGATCGAGAGGGAGAAGCGATCTCCTGGCACGTGCTCGATCTTCTGAAAAAGAAGAAGCTGATTGGCGACAAGCCGGTGAGCCGCGTTGTCTTCAACGCCATCACCAAGAAGGCAGTCCTCGATGCCATGGCCAATCCGCGTGATATCGATGTGCCGCTGGTCGATGCCTACCTCGCCCGCCGCGCGCTCGATTATCTCGTCGGCTTCAACCTGTCGCCGGTTCTCTGGCGCAAGCTTCCGGGTGCCCGTTCGGCCGGCCGCGTGCAATCCGTAGCGCTACGTCTCGTCTGCGATCGGGAATCCGAAATCGAGCGCTTCGTTTCAGAAGAATACTGGAACCTCTCGGCGCTGCTGAAGACGCCTCGCGGCGATGAATTCGAGGCGCGGCTGGTATCGGCGGAAGGCAAGCGGCTGCAGCCGCGCTCCGTCACCAATGGCGAGGACGCCGGCAAACTGAAGGCTCTGCTCGAAGGTGCTGCTTACGTCGTCGAGAGCATCGAGGCGAAGCCGGTCAAGCGCAATCCGTCGCCGCCCTTCACCACCTCGACCTTGCAGCAGGCGGCCTCCTCCAAGCTCGGCTTTTCCGCGTCCCGCACCATGCAGGTGGCGCAGAAGCTCTATGAAGGTGTCGATCTCGGCGGAGAGACCGTAGGCCTGATCACCTATATGCGTACCGACGGTGTGCAGATGGCGGCAGAAGCGATCGATGCGGCCCGCAGCGCGATCGGCAGCCAGTTCGGCAGCCGCTATGTGCCGGAAAAAGCAAGGCTCTATTCGACCAAGGCGAAGAACGCCCAGGAAGCGCACGAGGCGGTGCGTCCCACCGACTTCGACCGGACACCCGACCAGGTGAAGCGTTTCCTCGATGCCGACCAGCTGCGTCTCTATGACCTTGTCTGGAAACGCGGTATCGCCAGCCAGATGGCATCGGCCGAGATCGAGCGCACCACCGTCGAGATCCTCGCTGACAACAACGGCCAGAAGGCAGGACTCAGGGCCGTCGGCTCCGTCATCCGCTTCGACGGCTTTATTGCAGCCTACACCGACGCCAAGGAAGACGGCGAACAGAGCGATGACGGCGACGAGGATGGCCGTCTCCCCGAAATCAATGCGCGTGAAAACCTCGCCAAGCAGAAGATTAATTCGAGCCAACACTTTACCGAGCCGCCGCCGCGTTATTCGGAAGCAACGCTGATCAAGAAGATGGAAGAGCTCGGAATCGGCCGTCCCTCCACCTACGCCGCGACGCTCGCCACATTGCGGGATCGCGAATATGTGACGATCGACAAGCGCAAGCTGATCCCGGAAGCCAAGGGCCGCCTGGTGACGGCCTTTCTCGAAAGCTTCTTCTCGCGCTACGTCGAATATGATTTCACGGCATCGCTGGAAGAAAAGCTCGACCAGATTTCCGCCGGTGAGCTCAACTGGAAGGATGTTCTTCGCGATTTCTGGAAGGACTTCTTCGCCCAGATCGAGGACACCAAGGAACTTCGTGTCACCAACGTTCTCGATGCCTTGAACGAAGAACTGGCGCCGCTGGTCTTCCCGAAGCGCGAGGATGGCAGCGATCCGCGCATCTGCCAGGTCTGCGGC
The DNA here is from genome assembly GCA_900474095.1 of Hyphomicrobiales bacterium. Classification (GTDB taxonomy): domain Bacteria; phylum Pseudomonadota; class Alphaproteobacteria; order Rhizobiales; family Rhizobiaceae; genus Pararhizobium. Next base: position 30,910 of record UCOA01000099.1, read on the forward strand.
ACCGGCAAGCTGTCGCTGAAGCTCGGCAAATATGGCGCCTTCGTTGGCTGCTCGAACTATCCGGAATGCAACTTCACCCGTCAGCTCTCCTCCGACAGCAATGGCGGCGACGAGGGGTCCGTATCGAACGAACCGCAGTCGCTCGGGAAGGATCCGCATACCGGCGAGGAAATCACCCTGCGCTCCGGCCGTTTCGGGCCTTATGTCCAGCGCGGCGATGGCAAGGAGGCCAAACGTTCGAGCCTGCCCAAGGGCTGGACACCGGCCACCGTCGATCACGAGAAGGCGCTGGCGCTTCTCTCGCTGCCGCGCGACATCGGTGCCCATCCGGAAACCGGCAAGATGATCTCCTCCGGCCTCGGCCGATACGGACCTTTCATCCTGCATGACAGCACCTATGCGAATGTGGATTCGATCGAGGACGTCTTCTCGATCGGCCTCAACCGCGCCGTCTCGGTGCTCGCCGACAAGCAGTCGAAAGGCCCCGGCGGCCGCGGGCGCACTGCGGCAGCGGCTCTGAAGGAGATCGGCGATCACCCGGACGGCGGGGCCATCACCGTCCGGGACGGCAAATACGGTCCTTACGTCAACTGGGGCAAGGTCAATGCGACGCTGCCCAAGGGCAAGGATCCGGCGTCGGTGACACTGGCGGAAGCACTCCTCCTCATTGCCGAGCGCATCGCCAAGGGCGGCATCAAGACGACCAAGGCTAAGGCGGCGGCAAAGCCGAAGGCGGCACAGGGTGAAGGTGCTGCCGCAAAAACGGCCAAGCCGAAAGCCGCAGCCAAATCCAAGGCGGCTGCCAAGCCGAAGACGGCAGCAAAAGCCAAGAAGGGCTGAACGTGACCAGGACACCGCGCGATCGCCCCGAACGGCCCGGCAAACCCGCAGTCCGCCTCGGACGCGCGGGCAGACAAATGCCTGCTCCTGCGGAAGACACCGTTATCATCCACGGTGCCGTGCCGCCGCGCGACGTGCTGATGCGCTTCATCACCGACAATCCGGACAAGGCGTCGAAGCGCGAGATTTCCAAGGCTTTCGGCCTGAAGGGCGAAACGCGCGTCGAGCTCAAGGCGCTTCTTCGCGAGCTTGAAGAAGAGGGAATGCTCGAAAAGAAGCGCAAGTCGCTGGTGCGTCCCGGCGCCCTGCCTCCGGTCACCGTGCTCGATATCACCACCCGCGACAAGGACGGCGAACTGATCGGCCGCCCCGCCGAATGGCCGGAGGATGCGGGCGTCGCGCCGGCAGTCGCTATTCGACAATCCACCGTCGGCAAGGCCAAGGGCAAGACGCCGGTCGGTGGGCTTGGCGACCGGGTGCTCGCAAAGATTTTCCCGTCCAAGGACCGCGCCGGGCCAGCCTACACGGCTCGCATCGTCAAGGTTCTCGACAGGAAACGCGGCGGCAACGCCGCACTCGGCGTCTTCCGTGCGTCGCCCGACGGCGGCGGTCGTATCATGCCGATCGAGAAACGCGGCGAGGAACTGCAGGTCGATGCCGGTCATGAGGGACAGGCGCAGGATGGCGATCTGGTCGAAGTCGAAATCGCCCGCATCGGCCGTTTCGGCCTGCCACGGGCGCAGGTGAAATCGATCATCGGCTCGGTCGCCACGGAAAAGGCGATCTCGATGATCGCAATCCACGCTCACGGTATTCCCTATATTTTCCCCGACGGCGTTGTCCGCGAAGCCGAAGCGGCCGGTCCCGCCACCATGTCGCATCGGGAGGACTGGCGCTCGCTGCCTCTGATCACCATCGATCCGGCCGACGCCAAAGACCATGACGACGCGGTGCATGCCGAGCCCGATACATCACCGGAAAATCCGGGCGGCGTGATCGTTACCGTCGCAATCGCCGACGTCTCCTGGTATGTGCGGCCGAAATCGGCGCTCGACCAGGAAGCTCTGAAGCGTGGCAACTCGGTCTATTTCCCTGATCGCGTCGTGCCCATGCTGCCGGAACGCATATCCAACGAGCTGTGCTCGCTGAAACAGGGTGTCGACCGGCCGGCGCTTGCCGTGCGCATGCGCTTCTCGAAGGAAGGCCGCAAGGCCGGCCACACCTTCCACCGTATCATGATGAAGAGTGCGGCCAAGCTCTCCTATCAACAGGCGCAGGCCGCGATTGACGGCAAGCCGGACGACCAGACAGGGCCGCTGCTCGAGCCGATCCTGAAGCCGCTCTGGGATGCTTACGGGATATTGACCCGCGGCCGCGAACGGCGTCAGCCGCTCGAACTCAACATGCCCGAGCGCAAGATTATCCTGAAGCCGGACGGCACAGTCGACCGGGTCTTCGTGCCGGACCGCCTCGATGCTCACAAGCTGATCGAAGAGATGATGATCCAGGCGAATGTGGCAGCCGCCGAAACGCTTGAGATCAAGCGCCAGCCGCTGGTCTACCGCGTCCACGACGCGCCATCGCTTGCCAAGCAGGAAAGCCTGCGCACGTTTCTCGCCACTTTGGACCTCTCCCTCGTCAAGGGCGGCAACCTGCGCTCCAACCACTTCAACGGCATCCTGTCGAAGGCCGAAGGCCAGCCCTATGAGACCATGGTCAACGAGATGGTGCTGCGCTCCCAGAGCCAGGCTATATACAGCCCCGAAAATATCGGCCATTTCGGCCTCAACCTGATGAAATATGCGCATTTCACCTCGCCCATCCGCCGCTATGCGGACCTGATCGTACATCGGGCGCTGGTCGGCACGCTTGGGCTCGGCGAAGGCGGCATCACACCGACCGAGGAAGCGGCCCTCAACGATATCGCTGCGGAAATTTCGACCTTCGAGCGCCGGGCGATGGCGGCCGAGCGCGACACCGTCGACCGGCTGATCGCGCATCATCTGAGCGGCCGGGTCAACGAGGAATTCGACGGCCGCGTGTCAGGCGTGACCAAATCGGGACTATTTGTCACCCTTCCGGCCTATGGCGCGGACGGTTTCGTGCCTATATCTACGCTGGGACGCGACTATTTTATCTATGACGAGGCGCATCAGGCGCTTTCCGGTGAAAAAACCGGGCTCGGCTACCGCCTCGGTGATCCGGTCCGCGTCAAATTGGTGGAAGCCGTACCGCTTGCCGGCGCGCTCCGCTTCGAAATGTTGAGCGAAGGACGCAAGATGCCGACGGCGACGCGCTCCTTTCACAAATCCGGCCGCCGGGATCGCAGCGGCGCCCGCACAATGCCGGGAACGCGACCACCGCGCGGCAGGCGATAGAGGACGTGAAGGCAAAGCCTCGCGTCCGCAGATTGAGGATATGGACATGCAGGCAGCTGGCAGCACTCCGGAAACAGTCCGCTTTGAACAGACACGCGCGGCAGAGCGTCCCGCCGGCCGGTCAATCAAGCGCGGGCTGTTGAACACCTGCCCGGCCTGCGGCAGCGGCAAGCTTTTCGGCCGATTCCTGAAGACCGTGCATGCCTGCGAAGCCTGCGGCGAACAGCTCGACGAGCATCGCGCCGACGACTTCCCTCCCTACATCGTCGTGACGATCATGGGCCATATCGTTCTCGGCGGCTTCATGATGACCGAAATGATCCTGCCGCTCACCAGTTGGGGGCACCTGGCCATCTGGGTGCCGATCACGATCCTCGGCTCTCTCGGCCTGATGCAGCCCGTCAAGGGTGGTGTCGTCGGTCTGCAATGGGCACTGCGCATGCACGGCTTCGGCGGTCATGAGGATAAGCCGGAAGACGTCCTGCCCCTCACGGACCGTACTGCGTGACGGGCAGCGGCGAGGGGCTGGCCGAAGGCCTGCCCTCCATCACACAGAGACCTCGTTCCCCGCGGCCGCGCGATGCCGCGTCGATCATGCTGCTCGATCGTTCACAGGCTCAGGTGCGCGTGCTCGTCGGCAAACGCCACAAGGCGCATGTCTTCATGCCGGACCTTCATGTTTTTCCCGGCGGCCGCAGAGATGCGTCCGATTATAGACTCCCCTGGTCCGGAGATATCCATCCTGCCGTAATCGAACGGCTGAAAGCAGCCTATGTGCAGCGTGCGAGCGAAAATCGATTGCGCGCCATCGCCCTTGCAGCCCTTCGCGAACTCCACGAAGAGGCTAGCATCGCCATTGGCCGAAAAGACTCCGGAAACACTAAGTTACCTTTCCTTCCCGATCTCACAAACTTGCGCTATATGGCACGGGCGATTACCCCTCCGGGATTTCCGCGCCGGTTCGACACCCATTTTTTCGCCCTTTTTACGGACGAAGCGGGTGTGGATCCCACGGATATCCGCGACAGCCGGGAGCTCGAAGATTTGAGATGGATTGATGTGAACGATGTTTCGGCCGTGCGCATGCCCGACATCACCGGGATCATCCTCGCCGATTTGAGGGCAAGCCTTGAATCCGATGCGTCTCTGCCCTTTGGAAGGCCGGTGCCGTTCTACTACACGCGTCATGGGCGGTTCGTCCGAGACCTTCTCTAAGGAATTTCATTGCATGTCACAGCCGCCGTCCGGCACGCCAGCGCCGGTTGAGGAGATCCACTGGCTATCGCTGATCGCCGCGGTCGCCGCCATTACGGCGGTCGGGATCGCGATCGGTCTCGGCCTGCCGCTGCTCAGCATCATCATGGAGAAGCGCGGAATTTCCTCGACGCTGATCGGCCTTAACTCGGCCATGGCCGGCCTTGCCTCCATGGCAGCGGCCGTCGTTACGGCGAAAATCGCCCACGATTACGGCGTCGCCAACACGATGCTCATGGCGGTGCTCCTGTCCGCCCTCAGTGCCATCGGCTTCTACTACATCGAGAATTTCTGGCTCTGGTTCCCGTTGCGCGTCGTCTTCCATGGTGCGATCACCGTTCTGTTCGTGCTGTCCGAGTTCTGGATCAACGCCACCGCGCCGCCGAGCCGCAGGGGGCTCGTCCTCGGCATCTACGGCACCGTCCTGTCGTTGGGTTTTGCGACCGGGCCACTGCTCTTCTCGATCCTCGGCAGCGAGGGCATCCTGCCCTTCGCCGTTGGCGCCGGCGTGATTCTGCTTGCCGCCATCCCGATCTTCATCGCCCGCAATGAAAGCCCGGAGCTCAATGAGAAGCCGGAACTGCATTTCATGCGCTATGTCTTCCTCGTGCCGACCGCGACGGCCGCAGTCTTCATTTTCGGCGCTGTCGAATCAGGCGGCCTCTCGCTCTTCCCGATCTACGGAACACGCAGTGGCTTCACCGAATCGCAGGCGGCGCTGCTCCTTACCGTCATGGGCATCGGCAACGTGATCTTCCAAATCCCGCTCGGCATGCTGTCGGACCGCATGAAGGACCGCCGCAATCTTCTGGCTATGATGACGGTCGTTGGCTTGGCCGGGGCGCTGTGTCTGCCTTTGCTGCAAGGTAACTGGTGGCTGATGGCGGTCGTGCTCCTGTTCTGGGGCGGCAGCGTCTCCGGCCTTTATACTGTGGGCCTCAGCCATCTCGGCTCGCGCCTGCACGGAGCCGACCTAGCGGCCGCCAACGCCGCCTTCATCTTCTCCTATGCGGTCGGCACTGTGGCAGGCCCGCAGGCCATTGGAGCCGCGATGGACATTACCGGCAATGACGGTTTTGCCTGGGCGATTGCCGCTTTCTTCGGGCTTTATGTGGTACTTTCCGTGATCAGAATCGTTTTCAACCCAAAACGGACTTGACTTTTCGGGCGCGATTTGTAGTTTCGCGCCAAGTTTGCCGGGACCCGCCTTGGATGTCCGCGGCTTTGTTTTTTTATAAAGGCAGGACGACCATGGCGAAAGCTGCAAAACTCAAGATCAAGCTGCTGTCGACGGCCGACACGGGTTTCTTCTACGTGACCTCCAAGAACAGCCGCACCAAGACGGACAAGATGTCCTTCACGAAATACGACCCGGTCGTGCGCAAGCACGTCGAGTTCAAGGAAACCAAGATCAAGTGAGATCTGGTTCCGATTGGAATGCAAAGGCGCCGGCTGAAAAGCCTGGCGCTTTTTTTTGCGCTTGTGCCGGAACCTGTGCGTCGGCCTACAGCGCCGCGCGTCAAACCTGACGCGCAAAGGACGCTGTAGCGCTTGAAACTGCTGCATAATTTTATCCATAAATCGATTCCGATTTAAGGAATTATGCAGTAGTGCCTTCACGATCCCCTCGTCTACGCTGCCGCGAATCAAAACGCCGTCCCGGGTAGGGACGGCGTTTCAATGGGTGTCGACTGATCGAAACCGCGGCACGAGGAACCGCATTGGTTACAGATCAGCCGACAAACCCCACGACCCAGGAGATGCGGCGGACCTGACATCATGGGGTAGTCGATGGGAGTTGATCCTCCCTTACCGATGAGAATTGACCTAAAATAAAAAAAAATCAATGAATTCTTAACCAAAGCCCAAGGGGAAGCGCAGACATGGTTAATTTCACCAATGCCTTATAGACGACTCGCGCATATTTCGAACTTTACCTGCCCCCAGATAACGGCTTTGTAAAAGCAACGTGATATTTTCATAAAATCAGCGAATGGCAATGTGAAAAAATGCAGGGGCTATTTCAATCGCCATAATATTTTGAATTCGTTATCTTAAATTTAGCAACAGACGATTCATCGATGGCCGCCGCGCTGACATCTCGCGACTTTCGACAGCAATCAGGACATGCAGCGTGCAGCGCTGACGCGTTTGACGCTTAACCAGGTGAGCCAATCGAGCTAAATCCGTTTTTCTGTGGAAAACAGCGTCATACGCATAAATTTTGTGCCATTTCGGCTCAGGCCGCAGCGGCAACCACCTGGTTCCTGCCGTTGTTCTTGGCCTGGTAGAGCGCGGTGTCGGCGCGTTTCAACAATGCCTCCGGCGTGTCGCCCCCCGGATTGAGTGTGGCTATTCCAAGAGACGCGGTTATCGACAGAATAGTGTCGGCGTTCCGGAGAGAGAAAGGCCTGTCTTCGACGATCGTGCGCAGACGCTCGGCAATGGCGGCAGCGGCATCGGCGGGCGTATCCGGCATTACCAGAACGAATTCTTCGCCGCCAAACCGACATGCGAGATCGGCGCCGCGCACTGTTGAGCGGACCCGGTGCGCAAATTCGCGCAGCACCTCGTCGCCGGCGTCATGTCCATGAGTATCGTTGACGCTCTTGAACCGGTCGATATCGGTGATGCAGATCGACAAGGGCCGGCCGCGGGCAATGGCACGATCGACCAGCAGCTTCAGATGACTGTCGAGATAACGGCGATTGTGCAGCCCGGTCAGCCCATCGGTGACCGCAAGCTCAATCGTCTGCTTGACGCTTGCCCGAAGCCGGTCGTTGCAGTGCTTGCGACGGATCTGGGTCAAACTGCGCGCAACGAGCTCGTTGGGATCGACCGGACGCATCAGATAATCGGTGACGCCGAGATCGAGCGCGCGCACGACCATTTCCTCATGCCCCTGCTCGGCAACGAGCAAGAGCGGAATATAACGCGTGCGTTCCAGCGAGCGGAGCTGCGAGCAGAGCCGCAATGGATCGTAGTTGTCGAAATTCGAATTGACGATGACGAGATCGAAACTGTTTTCGGCCGCCGCGAAAAGCGCCGCCTGCGGATCGGACATCGCCGTCACGCGAGCCACGGGCTGCAGCGCACGGGCAAGCCGCTCCTGAGAGCTGCCGCGGCCATCGACCAAGAGAACGTTGCCCAATTCATCGGGGCGGTCGGTAGACGCCAGATCCTGCAGGCCAACGTTATGGGCCGTCTCGGCGCGCAGACGCAGCTCATCGCTGACGTTCTTCAGCCGCACGAGGCTCTTCACGCGAGACATCAGTTGCAGGTCGTTGACCGGCTTGGTGAGGAAATCATCGGCGCCGGCCTTCAGGCCGCGCACCCGGTCGGACGGCTGGTCGAGCGCCGTCACCATGACGACAGGGATGTGCGCCGTGCGAGAATTCGTCTTCAGGCGCTCACAGACTTCGAAACCGTCGATGCCGGGCATCATGATATCGAGCAGGATCAGATCGACCGGCTGCTGGTCACAGATTGCCAGCGCCTGATAACCGTCAGCGGCCGTCAGCACGTCGAAATACTCGGCCACGAGCCGCGCTTCGAGCAGCTTGACGTTGGCCGGGATGTCATCGACGACAAGAATACGCGCGGTCATGCAATCTTTCCTGCCATTGAGCGCTTGACGTTGCATCAAGCGCAAATCTCGTTAAAGCGGCTTCAGACAGCCGCTCGGCGCCGCGTCAGGCGTCGCCCAAATAAGTCTTGATCGTTTCAATAAATTTCGGCACGGAGATCGGCTTGGAGACATAGGCCTCGCAGCCTCCCTGCCTGATCCGCTCCTCGTCGCCCTTCATGGCAAAAGCTGTGACGGCAATGACGGGTATCACGTGCAGTTCATCATCTTCCTTCAGCCACTTGGTCACCTCAAGCCCGGAAACCTCCGGAAGCTGGATGTCCATCAAAATCAGGTCCGGGCGATGTTTTCGCGCAAGATCAAGGGCTTCCATACCATTGCGGGTCTGGATGGTCGTGTAACCGGACGCTTCGATCAGGTCACGAAAGAGCTTCATATTCAGCTCGTTATCTTCAACAATCATCACCTGCTTGGGCATTTCGATCCCTTGTTTTGCGGCTCCGGCTTGCAAGCCCGGCGCATCCAGATAAGTTGCGCGCGGATGATTTCACCTGTTCCCGGAAACCTGACGCTAAAGCTATTTGGTTGAAAAACAGGTAATATTCGGTGAAAAAATCACCGGAAGGAAAGATAGGACAAAGGCCTTTGACACGCGCAGAAGAAACAGCGATCGCCGTCCTCACATGGCTGGCAAACGAGCCGGAGCTGCTTGGACGTTTCCTGGCATTGACGGGAACCGATGCATCGTCCTTGCGGCATGCTGCAGCCGATCCCGGCTTTCTGGCGGGCGTTGTCGATTTCCTGATGGGCCACGAACCGACGCTGCTTTCCTTCTGCGCGGCAACCGGCACACCGCCCGAAGACGTCGTGCGCGCGCATATGGTTCTGTCCGGCCCCGACAATCCGGGAGATCTCTGACGGTGACGAATGAGCTCTCCCTGGATCACGTCCGGCTGACGAACCGGCCGCTGATCGTCTGCGACATCGACGAGGTGGTGCTCGAATTCCTGACGCCGTTCCGCGATTTCCTGCGCGCGTCCGGCCGCGACCTCTTGCCACGATCGTTCCGCCTGCATGGCAATATCGTGCTGATCGAAAGCGGCGAGACGGTCGCCGACGACCTTGTTTCGGCCTTGCAGGAGGAATTCTTCTTGCGCCAGGCGGACTGGCAGACACCCGCCGCGCTCGCTGTCGAGACGCTGGCCGGACTCGCCCAAGAGGCGGACATCGTTTTCCTCACGGCCATGCCGCCGCGGCACGCTGCCGTTCGCCGCGCCCTGCTCGACCGTTTCAGTCTCCACTATCCGCTGGTTGCCACCGAGGACGCGAAAGGTCTCGTCGTCAAGCGACTGCACGCCGGACGCAAGCTTCCCTTCGCTTTCATCGACGATATCTCGCATAACCTGCATTCCGTTCGCGAACATGCTCCGGACTGTCTTCTCGTCAATCTCATGATCAATGCAGATTTCCGACCGCTGGCACCGGATCCCGGGAAAGGCGTCACCAAAGCCCGCGACTGGACGGACGTGGCGCAGATTATCCGCGCACATATTTCCCGCTAGCTTCCGTGTCGTTTCCATTAGCGTAGCTCCAGACGCATCAGCGGGCGCCCATCCTTGCGCTTGGCCACCTCCGCAAAGCCGGGCTCCAGCGGCCGTGCTTCGAAATCTTCCGGCGTCACGTACACTTCCTTTTCGTCTTGAGACTCGGAAGTTTACGGCGTAATCTCGCCGTGTTCAATATTTGTTCTCACCATGACCGCGAACGAGGCTGCTATTCCGGGATTTTGCCGCGACTGCTTGCAACAGGCGACGACCGGACGACGGTGCACCGCATGCGGCAGTCCGCGCCTGCTTTACCACGCCGAGCTTCATCATCTGACGCTTGCCCATGTCGATTGCGACGCCTTCTATGCCTCGGTTGAGAAACGCGACAATCCGGAGCTCGCCGACAAGCCGGTGATCATCGGCGGCGGCAAGCGCGGCGTCGTTTCGACCGCCTGCTACATAGCCCGCATCCACGGCGTGCGTTCCGCCATGCCCATGTTCAAGGCGTTGGAGGCCTGTCCGCAGGCGATCGTCATCAAGCCGGATATGGAAAAATATGTGCGGGTGGGCCGGCAGGTGCGCACGCTGATGCAGGAGCTGACGCCGCTGGTCCAGCCGCTGTCGATCGACGAAGCCTTCCTGGAGCTCAAGGGAACGGAGCGACTGCATCACGATCCCCCTGCCCGGACGCTGGCAAAATTCGCCCGCCGCGTCGAGCAGGAGGTCGGCATCACCGTCTCGGTCGGCCTCTCCTATTGCAAGTTTCTCGCCAAGGTCGCCTCCGACCTGCAGAAACCCCGCGGCTTTTCGGTCATCGGCGCTGCCGAGGCTTTGAACTTCTTGAAGGAGAAGCCGGTCACGCTGATCTGGGGTGTCGGCAAGGCGTTTGCCACGACGCTCGAGCGCGACGGCATCCGCACTATAGGCCAGTTGCAGACAATGGAAGAAACCGAGCTGATGAAGCGCTATGGCACGATGGGCCAGCGCCTCTATCGGCTTTCGCGCGGGCAGGACGAGCGCACGGTCGAAATCAACGGTGAAGCGAAGAGCGTTTCGTCGGAAACGACCTTCAATGACGACCTCTGCGACTATGACGATCTGGTTTCGCATCTGCGCCGACTGAGCGAACAGGTGGCGCACCGCCTGCGGAAAGCCGATGTCGCCGGCCAGACCGTCGTGCTGAAGCTGAAGACCGCCGACTTCAAGACCAGGACGCGCAACCGCCGCCTCGACAGCCCGACCCAGCTAGCCGACCGCGTCTTCCGCACGGGCATGCAACTGCTCGACAGGGAAACCGACGGTACGAAATTCCGCCTGATCGGCATCGGAGTCACCGATCTTTCCGACACCGGCCTTGCCGACCCGCCCGACTTGGTGGATGCCCAGGCGACGCGCCGCGCTGCGGCGGAAGCCGCGATCAACGTGCTGCGCGACAAGTTCGGCAAGGCGACGGTCGAGACCGGCTACACCTTCGGCAAGGGCCGGCGCGAAAAATAGTCAATGCAATGCTGCGCGTGTTCCGCCCGGAACAGCAAAGTTTCCTTAAATCTCTCAGGCTACGCTCATCGTTCGTTTCCCGCGTCCGGATGTATCCATGGTTTTGCGTATTACATTGGGCATCGGTCTTGCTCTCGCCATGTCCGCCAGCACCGTGCTGGCGGCCGGCGCACAGGCCCCGCTGCAGATCGTCGTCTCCAAGGACCAGCAGTCGCTCGTCGTCTATGATGGCGACACGGTGGTTGCGACCTCAAACGTTTCGACCGGCAAGGCCGGCCATGCGACGCCGACCGGCATTTTCTCCATTCTGGAAAAGCGCCGCTTCCACAAGTCGAACATCTATTCGAATGCACCGATGCCCTTCATGCAGCGACTGACATGGTCGGGCATCGCTCTGCATGCGTCGAATCACGTGCCGGATTATCCTGCGTCCCACGGCTGTGTGCGCATGCCGGACGATTTCGCCAGGCAGTTGTTCAAGATGACCGATCGCGGCCTGCATGTGCTGATCTCCGATCGTCAGCTGACGCCGGTTGCCATTGCCGATCCCTTCCTCTTTCAGCCGGCAGTCATCGAGCCCGTTTTGCTATCGGATGTCACGTTGCGGCCCAGCGTCTCGCAAGTTCACACGAAAACAGTTGAAGTCGCGACGATACAGCCGGAACCCGCCAAAACCGCGCCGGTCGAAACCGAACGGGAGCCGCCGATCCGCATGCTGATTACCCGTCGCGGCCAGCGGGAAATCACGCACGATGTCCAGACGCTGCTCAACGCCTTGGGCTATGCCGCGGGAATCGCCGACGGCTATCTCGGCGCACAGACCTTGGAGGCCATCAGGGCCTTCCAGACAGCGGAAAAGCTCGCCATCGACAGCAAGATGACGCCCGCCTTTGTGGAAGCCCTCTATGCCAAGGCCGGCAAGGGCAAGCCGCCGAATGGCCAGCTGCTGGTGCGCCGTAGTTTCGAGCCGCTGTTCGAAACGCCCGTGGTGATCGCCCAGCCTGAGATCGCGCTCGGCACGCATTTCCTGCAGTTCCAGGACATCGACTCCTCCACCGGCAAGGGCGAGTGGTTCGCCATGACACTCGACAACGCGCTGCCCGGCCCGATGAAGAAACGGCTCGGGATTACCCTGGAAGAGGATGCTATGGCGTTCAATGCCGTCCAGCGCACGATGGGCCGCATCACGATTCCGGACGATGCCCGCCAGCGGATCAACGAGCTGCTGACCGAAGGATCGTCGCTGACCATATCCGACCTGGGCCTGGGACAGGAAACCGGCGACGGAACCGATTTCGTGACGATCACGCGCGCCCCGAAATACTGAGCCGAACTGCGGCTTTCCGTTACACCAGTTCGACGTCGATCACGCCAGGCGCTGTTCGGAGCGCCGCCGCGATCTCGGTCGAAATGCGGTATTTATCGCTGAGTTCGACCTCGATCTCGCGCTGGCCATTGTCCTTGATGACGATGAAGGACACGAGCCCGTCGCCCCTGGTGTTCAGATGCGTGGCGACGGAGCGCAAGGGTCCGGCATCGCGGACATAGACGCGCAGCGCCTTCTGCAGCTGCAGCGAGCGTTCCTCGAGCGATTGCAGTGTCTGGATCCGCAGGCCAATGCCTTCCGGCCGCTCTTCGGCCTGCACGGTCATCACCAGCGACTTGCCGGGTTCGAGCAGGTCGCGATACTGGTTGAGCGCTTCCGAAAACAGCACCGCTTCGAACTGGCCGGTCGAATCGGAAAAGGCGATGATGCCCATCTTGTTGCCGGTGCGGGTTTTGCGTTCCTGCTTCGACGTCACTGTTCCCGCAAGCCGGCCGGCAGTCGCGCCTTTTTTCACGGAGGCAGCGAAATCGGCGAAGGTCTGGACACGGATCTTGGCGAGCAGGTCGTTATAGGTGTCGAGCGGATGGGCGGAGAGGTAGAAGCCCAGCACCTGGAACTCGCGGTGCAGCTTTTCCGACGCCAGCCAGGGCGCATAGGCCGGCAGGCTGATCTTTTCCGGGCCGGTTGCCGCCCCTGCTCCGAACATGTCGCTCTGGCCGCTGACCTTGTTGGCCTGCGCGATCTGCGCAAAACCGAGGATGCGGTCGAGCCCGCCCACGAGTTCGGCGCGGTCGTAGCCGAAACAATCGAAGGCGCCGGCGCAAATGAGGCTTTCGAAGACCCGGCGATTGAGAAGTTTTGGATCGATCCGGAGGCAGAAGTCTTCGAGACTGGCAAAGGGTTCGTTGCCGCGCACCTCGACGATGTGATCGACCGCAGCCTCGCCGACGCCCTTGATGGCGGCCAGCGAATAATAGATGCGGTTGTCACCCGTCTCGAACCGCCGGAACGACGACTGGACCGATGGCGGGGTCACGGCGATGCCAAGACGGGCTGCATCCTGGCGAAAATCGTTGATCTTGTCGGTGTTCGACATGTCGAGCGTCATCGACGCGGCGAGGAACTCGACCGGGTAGTGCGCCTTCAGATAGGCCGTCTGGTAGGAGACGATGGCATAGGCAGCCGCATGCGACTTGTTGAAGCCGTAGTTGGCGAATTTGGCCAGGAGATCGAAGATCATGTCGGACTGCGCCTTAGAGACGCCATTGGCGACGGCGCCGTCGACGAAACGGGCCCGCTGCTTGTCCATCTCCTCCTTGATCTTCTTGCCCATGGCGCGGCGTAGTAGGTCGGCTTCGCCGAGCGAATAGCCTGACAGGACCTGGGCGATCTGCATCACCTGTTCCTGATAGACGATGACGCCCTGCGTTTCCTTCAGAAGATAGTCGATCTTCGGATGGATCGATTCGATCTCTTCTTCGCCATGCTTGCGGGCGTTGTAGACCGGAATGTTTTCCATCGGGCCGGGGCGATAGAGCGCCACAAGCGCGATGATGTCCTCGATGCAGTCCGGCCGCATGCCGATCAGCGCCTTGCGCATGCCGGCGCTTTCCACCTGGAACACGCCGACCGTGTCGCCTTTAGACAGCATCTCGTAGGTTATCTGATCGTCCAGCGGCAGCGCTTCGAGCTTCACCTCGATGCCGCGCTTGGCGATGAAATCGACGGCGACCTTGAGCACCGTCAGCGTCTTCAGGCCGAGGAAGTCGAACTTTACCAGACCTGCCTGCTCCACCCATTTCATGTTGAACTGGGTGACCGGCATGTCCGAGCGCGGATCGCGGTACATCGGCACGAGTTGCGACAGCGGCCGGTCGCCGATAACGATGCCGGCGGCGTGGGTCGAGGCGTGGCGGTAGAGGCCCTCGATCTTTTGGGCGATATCCAGAAGGCGGCCGATCACCGGCTCCTTGTCGACCTCTTCCTGGAAACGCGGCTCCTCCTCGATCGCCTTCGACAGAGGCGTCGGATTGGCCGGATTGTTCGGCACAAGCTTGCAGATCTTGTCGACCTGGCCATAGGGCATTTCGAGCACGCGGCCGACGTCGCGCAAGGCGGCACGCGCCTGCAGCGATCCGAAGGTGATGATCTGCGCCACTTGCTCGCGGCCATATTTGCGCTGGACGTAGCGGATCACTTCTTCGCGGCGGTCCTGGCAGAAATCGATGTCGAAGTCGGGCATCGAGACGCGGTCCGGATTGAGGAAGCGCTCGAACAGTAGCGAGAAACGCAGGGGATCGACGTCGGTGATGGTCAGCGCATAGGCGACCAGCGAACCCGCCCCCGACCCGCGGCCCGGGCCAACCGGGATATCCTGAAGCTTCGCCCATTTGATGAAGTCGGCAACAATCAGGAAGTAGCCCGGGAACTTCATGTTCTCGATGACGCCGAGCTCGAAATCGAGCCGCTCGCGATAGTCCGTCTCGGTGTAGCCGGGCGATAGCCCGAGCTTCTGGAGCCGGTCATCCAGGCCTTCGACGGCCTGGCGGCGCAGTTCAAGCGCCTCGGCGCGCTCGGCTTCCTTCGGATCGCCCGAAGCGCCGGTGAAGCGCGGCAGGATCGGTCCGCGCGTCTTCAGCACGAAAGAGCATCGCCTGGCGATCTCGATCGTGTTGTCCAGCGCCTCCGGCAAGTCGGCAAACAGCGCCGCCATGTCCTGGCGGTTTTTCAGATAATGGTCCGGCGTCAAGCGGAAGCGACTGTCGTCCGAAACCATCGCATTGTGCGCGACGGCCATCAGGGCATCATGCGCGTCGAATTCAGCCGGCGACGGAAAGAACGGCTCATTCGTCGCCACCAGCGGCAGTTCGAGCTTGTAGGCGAGATCGATGACCCGGCCTTCGTGCCGGCGATCATATTTTCCGTGACGCTGCAGTTCGACGTAGAGCCGGTTGCCAAACAGCGCGGCCAGCGTTTTCAACCGTGCCTCGGCCAGCGCCGCATGGCCCGACTTCAAGGCTATGTCAACCGGTCCACCCGACGCGCCGGTGAGCGCAATCAGCCCCTCCGTGCCGCCTTCCCGCAGCCAGGACAGCGCAATACGGACCGACTGGTTCCCCTCGCCACCGAGATAGGCGCGGCTGACGATATCGACGAGACGGACATAGCCGGCATCCGTCGCCGCGATCAGCACGATCGCCGGAAGTTTCGCCAGGTGCTGGGCGTGCCCGCGCTTCTCGCCTTCGGCCTCGTCCTCCATGTCGATCGACAGCTGGCAGCCGATCAAGGGCTGCAGGCCATCGTCCATGCATTTCTGCGAGAACTCGAGCGCTGCAAACAGATTGTTGGTATCGGCGATGCCGATCGCCGGCTGACCGTCGGCTACGGCCTTGCCGATGATCTTCTTGATCGGCAAAGCGCCTTCAAGCAGCGAGAATGCCGAATGAACGCGAAGATGCACGAATTGCGGCGACGCGTTGTCCGAAACGCTGCCATCCCGTCGCTTGTCGCCTGTTGCGTCCGCCATTTGCGCACCCCGATTCCCGTGAGGGTTCAGGATATCCTGCTTCGGTCCTACGATGTCCAGATTTCATCGGCAGCAGCCGGGCTTTTTCCGGCCATCCGCCGCTTGTCCACAGGGGACGAAGGCAGGAAGCAACTGCCGCTAAAAAATCACATGCCCATAATGATGATCGAAAAGCTGGCCACGAACATGGCGATCGAGGTGAAAGCTGCGAGGTCCCGAAGAAAGTCAGTCATTGCAAGGCTCCCTTTTCCGTTATGTTCTTTTTATGTTCTATTTATGTTCGATCGTCAAGCGGCAGATTGGAAATTGTCGCGGCGGGAAAATGGCATGGTAAACATTTTGGCTCTTCCCGGATTGCGAGGCATCTGGACGTCTTCCGATTGGCCAACTAATTTTACGCCACGACCATCGGGGAACGAACGATGAAAATGCCACGGACCGCCGCGACGCTGTTTTTTTTCCTTTCCGCACTGACCGCGCAGGCGGCAGACATGATCGATCCCAGCCGGATCATTTCCGCGGCGACCGGCGATTGGGACAAGGATGGCAGCCCTGACCTTGCCTTGCTCGCAGAACCGCCGGAGGGCAGCGAGGATAGTCACGGCATCTATATCTACCTGAAGGGCGAGACCAACCGCCTTCAGTTGAAGACCTTTGCCCCAGACAAAGTCTGGGGCAGCGTGACAACCTATGGGCAGGAACCGTTCATCGAAGCCTTACCAAACGGCTCGATCCTGATCGCGTCACACAACGATGCCATCGGCCGCCATCGCTGGGAGCAGAAACTCACGATCGCCTACCGCAATTTTGACTTCGTGGTCGCCGGATACACTTATACGTCCTACGACACGCTCGATCTCGACAACACCACCAATTGCGATTTCAATGTCCTGACCGGCAAGGTCAAACTTGACGACAAGCCCGTTGCGGTCGCCGGAGCGATGATTTTCCTCAAGGACTGGGATGACGAAACCGGCCAGAAGGTCTGCCGGGCGCAATAATACCTTCGTTCCTATTTTGTTCTTTACACAATGCCCTACTTCGCGCCATCTTTCTTTCAGGTTCAACCCTGGAGAGAGGCAGCATGCGAGATATCGACCACCTGACGGCCTTCATACTCGAAGCCAAGGCGAAGACCTATGTGGGTGGCGGAACGGCGCTACCCTCCTGCCGGCGAGGATCGCGTGATATCGGCCATGGGCGCGGCCAATGGTCCTATCTCGACAGCTATTTCGGCGGGACGGATTTTGCCGGACAGGAGGTCGTCTGGAATACGGGCACACCGGTCTGGGTCATGAACTATTTCGGAAGAATCATCCTGCCAGATCTGATCGATTCCCATTGCGCAGGAACAGTCATCCAGGCGGCCTTGGCGACCATGTATTCGCAGGAGGGCCGCTTTCTCGGCGGAATGCGATACGACCACGGATATGGCCTCTACGTCGATGAGAGCGAAGGTGACGCCCGACACTTTCGCGGCCGGGAGGTCATCATCGTCGATGGACAGGAAGCCTATGAACTGGATTATCGCGGCGGTCTTATCCGCCCGTGAACGGCAGGCCGGTCCGATTACAACTCGACTACCTTGCCGTCCTCGATGGTCACGCGCCGGTCCATGCGCGAGGCGAGCTCGTAATTGTGCGTCGCGATCATGGCCGCAAGGCCGGACTGGCGGACGAGGGCCTCCAGCGCCTCGAAGACGTAACCGGCGGTTTCCGGATCAAGGTTACCGGTCGGCTCGTCGGCCAGCAGCACCAGCGGCGCATTGGCGACAGCGCGGGCGATTGCGACGCGCTGCTGCTCGCCACCCGAAAGTTCCGAGGGACGGTGTTCGGCGCGGTGGCCGATGCGCATGTAGTCGAGCAGCGCAGCAGCCCGTTCGCGCGCCTCGGCCTTGTTGAGGCCGGCGATCAGCTGCGGCATCATGATGTTTTCGATCGCCGTGAATTCCGGCAGCAGATGGTGGAACTGATAGACGAAGCCGATGTCGTTGCGGCGGATCGCCGTGCGTTGCTCGTCGCCGAGCGTGCCGCAGGATTGGCCGTTGATCAACACCTCGCCGGCATCCGGCCGCTCGAGCAGCCCTGCCAGATGCAAAAGCGTCGACTTGCCGGTGCCGGACGGCGCCACGAGCGCGACCGTCTGCCCCCCATGCAGGGAAAAGTCCGCACCCTTGAGGATCGACAGAACGCCCTCGCCCTGGGTGTAATGACGCTCGACGCCGGAAAGCTGCAATGCCACGCGCGCATTCATCGTGTCTGTAATCCTCATTTATTCGTAGCGCAGAGCCTGAACCGGATCGAGGCGCGAGGCGCGCCAGGCCGGAAAGATCGTGGCAAGGAAGGACAGGCTGATCGCCATGACGACGACCGAAATGGTCTCGCCCGGGTTCATGTCGGCCGGAAGCTGGCTCAAGAAATAGAGCTCGGGGTTGAACAGCGTCGTGCCCGAAATCCAGGAAAAGAACTGGCGGATGGATTCGACGTTGAGGCAGACGATGACGCCCAGCAGCACACCCGCGAAAGTGCCAACGATGCCGATCGCCGCACCCGTCATGAAGAAGATGCGCATGATCGAACCGGAGGACGCGCCCATGGTGCGCAGGATGGCGATGTCGCTGCCCTTGTCCTTCACCAGCATGATCAGGCCGGAGACGATATTGAGCGCCGCCACCAGCACGATCAGCGTCAGGATCATGAACATGACGTTGCGCTCGACCTGAAGGGCAGAGAAGAACGTCTTGTTGCGGTCCCGCCAGTCGCTGATCAGTACCTGCCGGCCGGCTGCGTCCTCGATCGGCTGGCGCAGGTCGTCGACCAGATCCGGATTTGTGACGAAGAGCTCGATCGACTGGGCGATGCCTTCGGCGTTGAAGTAAAGCTGCGCCTCCTCGAGGGGCATGAAGATGATCGAGGCATCATATTCCGACATGCCGATCTCGAAGATCGCCGAGACGGTATAAGACTTGACGCGGGGGTTGACCCCCATCGGCGTGACGTCACCCTCGGGCGCCACCAGCGTGATGGTCCCGCCGGCGGTAATGCCGAGCTGCTCGGCCATGCGCGAGCCGATGGCAACACCGGTTCCGGCGGCAAAGCCGACCAGATCGCCCGACTGGATATGGTCGGAAATGGATTTCATCTTGGTGAGATCGTCGGCCCGCACCCCGCGCACCAAAGCGCCGGTGCCTGCCCCGCCCGGACCCGAGGCAAGCGTCTGCCCCTCGATCATCGGTATCGCCATGGTCACGCCCCTGACGCCGGAAAACTTCGTCGCAAGATCCGCATAATTGTCGAGCGGCCCGTCGAGCGGCTGGACGATCATGTGGCCGTTGATACCGAGAATGCGCGAGATGAGCTCGGTGCGAAAACCGTTCATCACCGCCATGACGATGATCAACGTCGCCACGCCGAGCATGATGCCGATGAAGGAAAAGCCGGCAATCACCGAAATGAACGCTTCCTTGCGCCGGGAGCGCAGATAGCGCCAGGCCACCATGCGCTCGAACGTCGAAAACGGACGGCTCGACGGCGGCTGAACGGCGGCCGCTGCCTTGTCCTGCTCTAGCGTGGTGGCGCTCATCCCGGCTCCCTTATTTCGAAGCAGTCAGCTTGTTGATCGCAGCCTCGATGGTCAACGTCTCGCGGGCGCCCGTCTTGCGATCCTTGAGCTCGACCTCGCCGTTTGCCACGGAGCGTGGACCGGCAATGATCTGCACCGGCACCCCGATCAGGTCGGCGGTCGCAAACTTGGTGCCGGCGCGGTCGTCCTTGTCGTCATAGAGCGGATCAAGACCTGCCCCGTTGAGCGCGCCATAGATGGTTTCGCAGGCGGTGTCGCAGGCGACGTCGCCGGATTTCATGTTGATCACGACCGCATCGAAGGGGGCGATCGACGCCGGCCAGATGATGCCGTTCTCGTCATGCGAGGCCTCGATGATCGCCGGAACCAGCCGAGTCGGGCCGATGCCGTAGGAGCCCATATGCACGGTATGTTCCTTGCCGTCCGGCCCCTGCACCTTGGCGCCCATCGCTTCGGAATATTTCGTGCCGAAATAGAAGATGTGGCCGACCTCGATGCCGCGCGCGGACACCTTGGAGGCGTCGTCAATGCCGTTGAAAGCCGCCTCATCGTGCATCTCCGACGTGGCGGCATAGAGCGACGTCCACTTGTCAAAGATCGCCTTCATTGCAGCCGCATCCCAGAAATCGGTGTCTTCGGCCGGAACGTCGAAGTCCAGGAAATCCTTGTGACAGAAGACTTCCGATTCGCCGGTGTCGGCGAGGATGATGAATTCGTGGCTGAGATCGCCGCCGATCGGGCCGGTGTCGGCACGCATCGGAATGGCGCGAAGACCCAGCCGCGAGAAGGTGCGCAGGTAAGCCGCGAACATCCGGTTATAGGAGTCCACCGCGCCTTCGCGGTCGAGATCGAAGGAATAGGCGTCCTTCATCAGGAATTCGCGCGAGCGCATGGTGCCAAAACGCGGCCGGATCTCGTCGCGAAATTTTAGCTGAATATGGTAGAGGTTGAGTGGCAGGTCCTTGTAGGACTTCACATAGGAGCGGAACACATCCGTGATCATCTCCTCGTTGGTGGGGCCATACAACATCGGCCGTTCCTGGCGGTCCTTGATGCGCAGCATTTCCTTGCCGTAAGCGTCGTACCGGCCGCTTTCCTGCCAGAGTTCGGCCGATTGCAGCGTCGGCATCAACAATTCGACGGCACCTGCCCGGTTCTGCTCTTCGCGGATGATGGTATTGACTTTGTCCAGCACCCGCTTGCCGAGCGGCAGCCAGGTATAGATGCCGGCCGACTGCTGTCGAACCATGCCGGCACGCAGCATCAGGCGATGCGACACGATCTCCGCTTCCTTCGGGTTTTCCTTCAGAATGGGCATGAAAAAGCGGGACAGGCGCATGAACGGGTTCCGGAACTTGATGCACTTCGCACTATCGTTGGATTCGGGCGAAATAACGTTGAGCTTGCAGCCCCTGCACGCTCGACGAGCGTGCGAACGGGCACTGCAGTTTGACTGTGTGTCGCGACGCTCCGACCGGCCGATTCAGGAAGAAGGATACACCGCGCTCAAGCGTTCATAGACGCTTCGCGACAGGAAGAAAACCCGTCATCTTTGCTGACATCTCGGCTTGGCGAGTTGGGGTTTCAGGCGCTGGAAAAGCAAGCGACGGGTGCGACAAAAAAGCACGGTAGTAGCAGGATTTTGATAGAAGTTGTCAACGGAAAAATTTTGCTCGACTGTAGCAAAAATGCAAAAAAATCAGATGACAACGCATAATGTTTGAGCTAGTTTCGGCTCACAAAAGAGGCAGGGAGATTAAATTCTTGTCGATTTCGCGGTCAAGTCTTGGGAGGATAAGATCTTAGGCGCGGTCATACGCAGCCACCGGTAACGGATAAGGATCACGCGATACTTTAAGAACAAGGCTTTTAGCCTTGTTTTTTTTTGCTTTTCACCAAAACTGATTCTGAAGACCAAGAGTGGCACTTCAATCGTGTCATTTCCGTGGCGCGTGGATCAACGGCCTTGGCGTGACCCTTCCGTAAGCCGTCGCTATCACATCAGAAAATGTCGTAACGGCGACAAGGCGGATTTGATCTCAATAGAATTTAGGCGCGAATTGGGGGATTGCGTCCAAACCGTAGCCGAGGCGCACGGAGAGGATATACCACGCAAAGTGGATAATGGCCGCCAGCACCGACGTCAGCAGAAAAACCCGCAGCGCCCGGAAGCGCGCCGGCGCGCTCTCGACGCTGCCGGGCACGACCTCGTTCTCCTCGGCCTGGGTGCGCAGACCGATCGGCAGGACGATGAACAGCGTCAACCACCAGATGATGAAGTAGATCGCGAAGATGGAAAAGATCGGCATCGTGGTCTCTCAGGCGAAGAGGAACCGTAAGAGCTCCCTTTGGCTTTATTGATCGTTATACCGCTTTCCGGCTCGTCCGACAAACCTCAGGCTCGCGCCTTTCTGTCACACCTGCTCCAGTTCGATCAGGGTCCCGAAGAAATCCTTGGGGTGAAGGAAGAGCACAGGCTTTCCATGCGCCCCGATCTTCGGCTGACCGTCGCCGAGAACCCGTCCCCCCGCCGCAACAAGGCTGTCGCGAGCGGCCAGGATGTCATCGACCTCGTAGCAGATGTGATGCATGCCGCCTGCGGGGTTCTTGGCAAGGAAGGCTGCGATCGGGGAATCTTCGCCAAGCGGCTCCAGCAGTTCCACCTTGGTGTTTTCAAGCGTCACGAAAACCACGCTGACGCCATGTTCGGGCAGCGCATCCGGCGCCGTTACCGAGACGCCCAGCACCGAGCGGTATTTTTCCGCCGCCTCGGCGAGGTTTGGAACGGCCAGCGCAATATGATTGACACGTCCGAGCATGGTTTTGCCTTTCGCGCGATCCATCCTGCCGTCAAAGCTTGTTAATGAACACAGTGACGACCGGTTTCTTTCCCCAGACCTCGTTGGCCGTGCCGCGAACCGCGCGACGAACCGCTTCCTGCACCATGGCGAGATCCTTGCGTTTGCCGCGCGGGATGCTTTCAACGGCGCCGAGCACGGCATCGTAGAGCGTATCGTTCATGTCCTCGCCCTCATCGTCGAACTCGGGCAGACCGATGGTGACGACATCGGGATCGGCGTTGAAGTCATATCGTTCGTCTAGCACGACATTGACCGAGACATGGCCGGCAAAGGAAAGCTTGCGCCGCTCGCCGATACCCATCTCGTCGAAATCGCCGATCAGGCGGCCATCCTTGTAGATACGCCCATGCGCCGCCGTGCCGGTCACCGTTGCCGGACCGGGCGCGAGCCGCAGGATATCTCCATTGCGCACCCGTGGAACGGTCTTGATGCCGGATTGCAGGCCGAGTTCCGCCTGTGCCGTCAGATGCGCCGCCTCGCCATGAACCGGCACGAGGATCTGCGGCCGTGTCCATTCGTACATCTGCTGCAGCTCGTGGCGGCGGGGGTGACCGGAAACATGCACGAGGGCTTCGGAGTCGGTGACGATATGGATGCCCTGCTCGACGAGGCCATTCTTGATGTCGTTGATCGCCTTCTCGTTGCCGGGAATGGCGCGGGAAGAAAACACCACGGTATCGCCGGCCGTGAAGGCCACGTTGCGCATTTCGTCGCGGGCGATCTTTGCCAGCGCCGCGCGGGATTCACCCTGGCTGCCGGTGAGGATCACCACGACCTTGTCGCGCGGGATATAGCCAAACTCATCTTCGGCGATAAACGGGTTCAGCCCCTCCATCAACCCGACATCGCGGGCCACGGCGCAGACACGCCTCATCGAACTGCCGAGCAGAAGGACTTCGCGACCGGCGGCGGCGGATGCCTTGGCGATCGAGCGGATACGGCCGACATTGGACGAGAAGGTGGTGATCGCAACACGGCCGGTGGCGTTCTCGATGATCTTGGTGAGGCTCGCCGAAACTTCCTCTTCCTGAGGCGATACGCCATCGCGCATCGCATTGGTGCTGTCGCACATCAGCGCCAGCACGCCCTCGTCGCCGATCGCGCGGAACCGCGCCTCGTCCGTCAACGGACCCAGTGAAGGCGCATGATCGATCTTCCAGTCGCCGGTATGGACAATATTGCCGAGCGGCGTGCGGATGACAAGCGACGTCGGCTCGGGGATTGAGTGGTTGACGCCGACCGCCTCGATCTCGAAGGGACCGACATTGATCCGGTCGCCCTGCTTGAAGATCGTGATCGGTACGTCGGCGCGCGTCCGTTCGAAATTGCGTTTGGCGTCGAGCATGCCGTCCGTAAACGGCGACGCATAGACCGGCACATTCAGGCCCGGCCAGAGATCCGCGAGCGCGCCGTAGTGGTCCTCGTGGGCATGGGTGATGATGATGCCCTTGAGGTTCTTGCGCTCCTCCGCCAGGAACCGGATATCCGGCAGAACCAGATCAACGCCCGGCAGGTCCGGCCCCGGAAAGGTCACGCCGCAATCCACCATGATCCACTGGCGGCTGGACGGCGCACCGTAGCCGTAAAGGGCCAGGTTCATGCCGATTTCCCCAACTCCGCCCAGCGGCAGGAAGACGAGTTCGTCTTGTGTGCTCATTTTAATGATTGCGCCTTGTTTCATCCAAAAAATACATCGCCCGCGGCGACGCGGTGGACCACGCCTGCTCCCATATCGAGCATCAGCCGGCCGTCCTCATCTATGCCTTCGAACCGCCCGGAAAGCGAGCGGTCCGGCAGGTTGACCGTGATCTTCTGGCCTATGCCGCCTGCCGCGGACCGCCATTGGGCAATGATTTCGGCGATGCCCTGCCCGCGGTTCCAGAGATTCAATGCCTCACCCATGCTGCGGAACAGATGGGCAAACAGTTCTTCCGGTGACACTGCTGCCCCTTCTGCCTGCAGGCTGGTGACGGGATAGAGGCCATGGTCCGGGGCCAGCGCGACATTGATGCCGCAACCGATGACCAGCGCGTGTCTGCCGTCAGGCAACCCTTCGCCTTCGAGCAGGATACCGCAGCACTTCCTGCCAGCAATCAGGATGTCGTTCGGCCATTTGATCGATACGGGATTGGACCCCGCCGGCATGACCGCCTGGATCGCCCGATGCACTGCCACGGCAACTGCAAGCGGCAGGGAATGAAGCTTGTCCATCGGCGCCGGGTCGATCAGCAGCAGCGAGGCATAGAGGTTGCCCGGCTCCGAAGCCCAGGCCCGGCCGCGCCGGCCCCGTCCCGCGAGCTGACGCGTCGCGGTGATCCAGTGAAGCCCCGGATCACCGGCGCGCGCGCGGATCAGGCATTCGGTGTTCGTCGATCCGACGTCGCCAAGAGCAGTATGGCGGAAGTCATCCAGCGAGAGACTGCCGATCCGGTGGTCGCCGGTCAAAAGAACGTCCGCGCAGCAACTTCAGCGGCCGTGCCGATCGGTCCGCCGATCAGCACATAGGCAGCCACGAACAGACCGGATAGACCGTAGACGAGACGCAACACGCCGGAGGGACGGGCGAATTCATCCGTTGCATCATCGAACCACATCAGCTTGATGACGCGCAGGTAATAGTACGCACCCACGACCGAAGCCAGAACGCCGATGATCGCCAGTGCATAAAGTTGCGCCTCGATTGCCGCCATGAACACGAAATATTTCGCGAAGAAGCCTGCCAGCGGCGGTATGCCGGCCAGCGAGAACATCATCACCGTCAATACCGTCGCCATGAGAGGATTGGTCTGCGACAGGCCGGCGAGGTCATCGACGCCTTCGACATGACGGCCATCCTTGCGGCGCATCGACAGGATGCAGGCGAAGGCGCCAAGCGTCATGACCATATAGACCAGCATGTAGATCAGCACGCCGCGCACGCCGGCCATCGAACCACTGGCAAGGCCGACGAGCGCGTAGCCCATATGGCCGATCGACGAATAGGCCATCAGCCGCTTGATGTTCTTCTGGCCGATCGCAGCAAAGGAACCGAGCAGCATCGAAGCGATCGAGATGAAGACGACGATCTGCCGCCAATCGGCGACAACCGGTTCGAATGGCGTGATCACCAGACGGATAAGCATCGCCATGGCCGCTATCTTCGGTGCAGCGGCAAAGAATGCCGTTACCGGCGTCGGGGCGCCTTCGTAGACGTCCGGCGTCCACATGTGGAACGGGACGGCCGAAATCTTGAAGGCAACGCCCGCGAGAATGAAGACAAGCCCGAAAACCAGACCGAGCGAACGGCCTTCGGCCGACAGTGCCGACGCGATGGCCTCGAAGCCGGTATGGCCGGTGAATCCGTAAACCAGCGACATCCCGTAGAGCAGCATGCCTGACGACAGGGCGCCGAGCACGAAATACTTGAGGCCCGCTTCGGTCGAGCGGATGTTGTCGCGGTGCATGGCAGCGACGACATAGAGCGACAGCGACTGCAGTTCGAGGGCGAGATAGACGGAGATGAGGTCGTTGGCCGAAATCATCAGCAGCATGCCGAGCGTCGCCAGCACCACCAGCACCGGAAACTCGAAGCGGTCGATACCGGCCGAACGCGCCTCGCCCGCCGACATGATCAGCGTGACCATGGAGCCGGTCAGCGTCAGCACCTTCATGAACTTGGCGAAGGGGTCGGAGAGGAACACGCCGCCATAGGCCTGACCGTCGCCGGTCTGCCAGATCAACCAGGCGCCGGAAACGGCGAGCAGGCCGATCGCAAGGCCAGTGACCAGCCCGGACGATTTCTCGCCGGAGAAGACACCGATCATCAACAGGACCATCGCGCCGACCGCTAGGATCAACTCCGGCGTCGACAGGTGCAGGCTAGCGAGGAATGTTTCAGCAGTCATTTCAATCCCGTCCTGTCGTCATTTCGCCGAAAGCGCAACGTCTTGCGCGGCCTGCACGGCGGCAGTGTAGTTGTTCACGAGGAGATCCACCGAGGCTGCCGTCGCATCGAACACCGGAGCCGGATAGACGCCGAAGAAGATGGTCAGCACGACCAGCGGATAGAGGATTACCTTTTCCCGGCCGGAGAGGTCGAGCAGCGACTTCAGGCTGTCCTTCTCCAGCGCGCCGAAGATCACGCGGCGGTAAAGCCAGAGCGCATAGCAGGCGGAGAGAATGACGCCGCTCGTTGCGAAGAAGGCGACCCAGGTGTTTGCCCGGAAAGCACCGAGCAGCGTGGTGATTTCGCCAACGAAAC
Source organism: Hyphomicrobiales bacterium (assembly GCA_900474095.1). Lineage (GTDB taxonomy): Bacteria > Pseudomonadota > Alphaproteobacteria > Rhizobiales > Rhizobiaceae > Pararhizobium. Next base: position 57,548 of record UCOA01000099.1, read on the forward strand.
CGGAAGTGCCGGGAAGACCGACATTGGCCATGGTGAAGACCATGAAGGCGACGGCATATTTCGGCATGTTGTTGACGAGACCGCCATAGGCGCTGATCTCGCGGGTGTGGGTGCGGTCATAGACGACGCCGACGCAAAGGAAGAGCGCGCCGGAGACGATGCCGTGCGACAGCATCTGGAAGATCGCGCCCTGTACGCCTTGCGTATTTGCGGCAAAAATCCCCATCGTCACATAGCCCATATGGGCGACCGACGAATAGGCGATCAGTTTCTTGATGTCGGATTGCATCATCGCGACCAGCGAGGTGTAGATGATGGCGACGATCGACAGCGAGAACACCATGGGCGCGAAATATTCCGATGCGAGCGGGAACATCGGCAGCGAGAAGCGCAGAAAGCCGTAGCCGCCGAGCTTGAGGAGGATGCCCGCCAGGATGACCGAGCCTGCCGTCGGCGCCTGGACGTGCGCATCGGGAAGCCAGGTATGGACCGGCCACATCGGCATCTTCACCGCGAAGGAGGCGAAGAATGCGAGCCATAACCAGGTCTGCATCTGACGCGGGAAGTTGTAGGCAAGCAGTTCGACAATATCCGTCGTGCCGGCCTGCCAGTACATCGCCATGATGGCGAGCAGCATCAGCACCGAGCCGAGCAGCGTGTAGAGGAAGAACTTGTAGGACGCGTAGACGCGATCCTTGCCGCCCCAGACGCCGATGATGATGAACATCGGGATCAGACCGGCTTCGAAGAAGACGTAGAAGAGCACGATATCGAGCGAGACAAAGACGCCGACCATGAACACTTCCAGAAGCAGGAAGGCAATCATGTACTGCTTCAGGCGCTTCTCGATGGTCACCCAGCTCGCCAGCACGCAGAAGGGCATCAGGAAAGCCGACAGCACCACGAAGAGCACCGAAATGCCGTCTATGCCGAGATGGTAGGAAATGCCCGTACCGAGCCAGGCGTGCTTCTCGATCATCTGGAAGCCGGGGTTGGTGTAGTCGAAGCTCCACCAGATCCAAAGCGACAGGATGAAGGTGACGATCGTCGTCAGGAGCGAGATGTTCAGGATATTGCGGCGACCGGAGGCGCTGTCTTCACGCATCAGAAGCAGAAGAGCAACGCCGACCAGCGGCAGGAAGGTGACCGCGGAAAGAATGGGCCAATCGGTCATCAGAAGGAGCTCCCGAGCATCATCCAGGTAACGAGCGCCGCAATGCCGATCAGCATCGCGAAGGCGTAGTGATAGAGGTAACCGGTCTGCAGGCGAACGACGCGGTCGGTGACGTCCATGACGCGCGCGGCAATGCCGTTCGGGCCAAAGCCGTCGATGACCCGCCCGTCGCCTTCCTTCCAGAGGAACGTGCCGAGGCGCTTGGCCGGACGGACGAACAGGAGTTCGTAGATTTCGTCGAAATACCACTTGTTGAGCAGGAACCGGTAGAGAACGCGATGCTGATCTGCCAGATACTTCGGCGTTTCAGGCGAGCGGATATACATGTACCAAGCGGTGACAAGCCCGAGCGCCATGGCGCAGAAGGGGCTCCACTTCACCCAGAGCGGAACATGATGGTATTCCTCGAGCAGTTCGTTCTCCGGCAGCGTGAACAACGCCCCCTGCCAGAAGTGGGTGTAGTCATGACCGAAGAAGTATTCGTGGGCCAGAACGCCGGCGAGGAGCGCGCCGATCGCAAGAATGATAAGCGGCACGAGCATGACGCGAGGCGATTCATGGACATGGTGCATGACTTCGTGTGAGGCGCGTGGCTCGCCATGGAAGGTCATGAACGTCAGACGCCAGGAATAGAAGCTGGTGAACAGCGCAGCGACGACGAGCAGCGTGAAAGCCAAACCGGAGAGCACGTTGTGCGAGGCGAAGGTCGACTCGATGATCGCATCCTTCGAGAAGAAGCCCGCCGTACCGATAACCGTTCCGGGAATGCCGACGCCTGTCAACGCGATCGTGCCGACGAACATCAGCCAGTAGGTCCAGGGAATGTGCTTCCTGAGCCCGCCCATGAACCGCATGTCCTGTTCGCCATCGACGGCATGGATGACCGAGCCGGCGCCAAGGAACAGCAGCGCCTTGAAGAAGGCGTGCGTGAACAGGTGGAAGATCGCCGCGCCATAGGCACCGACGCCGAGCGCCACGAACATGTAGCCGAGCTGCGAGCAGGTGGAATAGGCGATGACGCGTTTGATGTCGTTCTGGACGAGACCGACGGTCGCCGCGAAGAAGGCGGTGAACGCACCGATCAGCACGACGACGGTGCGGGCATCCTCGGTCAGCTCGAATAACGGCGACATGCGAGCGAGGAGGAAGACGCCGGCGGTGACCATGGTTGCGGCATGGATGAGCGCCGAAACCGGCGTCGGGCCTTCCATGGCGTCCGGCAGCCAGGTGTGCAGCAGGAACTGTGCCGACTTGCCCATGGCGCCCATGAAAAGCAAAAGGCAGATGGCCGTTACGGCATGCGCCTTGTCGAGATGCATGCCGAACAGATTGATGACGGCTTCGCCGCCTTCCGCGGCGCCTTCGGCAGGCAGATAGCTTGCCGCAGCGGCAAACACCGTTTCGAGATTAATCGAGCCGAACAGGACGAAGACGCCGAAGATGCCGAGCGCGAAGCCGAAATCGCCGACGCGGTTGACGACAAAGGCCTTGATCGCGGCAGCGTTGGCCGACGGCTTCTTGTACCAGAAGCCAATCAGCAGATAGGACGCCAGACCCACGCCTTCCCAGCCGAAGAACATCTGCAGAAGATTGTCAGACGTGATCAGCATCAGCATGGCGAAGGTGAACAGCGACAGATAAGCGAAGAAGCGCGGCCGGTTCGGATCGTGATGCATGTACCCGATCGAGTAGATGTGAACCAGGCACGACACCGTGTTGACGACGACGAACATCACGGCCGTCAGCGTATCCACACGGAAGGCCCACTCGGCATCGAAGCTGCCGGACTGGATCCAGCGCATCACCATGACCTTGATCATCTCCGTCTCGCCGATCGCGACGTGGAAGAAGACGATCCACGACAACACGGCGACGATGATCATGAAGCCGCTGGTGACGTATTCCGACGCTTTGGCACCAATCGACGTGCCGAACAGACCGGCGATCAGGAAGCCGATCAGCGGCAGGAAGACGATAGCTTGAATAATCGTATTCATTTGGCCGCTCAGCCCTTCATCATGTTGACGTCTTCGACGGCGATCGAACCGCGGTTGCGGTAGAAGACGACGAGAATTGCAAGACCGATCGCAGCTTCCGCAGCCGCCACGGTCAGAATGAACAAGGCGAACACCTGGCCGGTGATATCGTTCAGGAACGACGAGAAGGCGACCATGTTGATGTTCACCGCAAGCAGGATGAGTTCCACCGACATCAGGATGATGATGACATTCTTCCGGTTGAGGAAGATGCCAAAGACGCCGAGCGTAAACAGGACGGCGCTAACGGTCAGATAGTGGGAAATACCGATTTCCATGATGATTGTTCCTTGACCCGCTCGTCTAAAGGCCCTGTCCCGACTTCACCTTGACCACTTCGACAGCGGTCTTTGGCGAGCGGGCAACCTGTGTGGGAATATCCTGACGCTTGATGTTTTCGCGATGGCGCAGTGTCAGCACGATGGCACCGATCATCGCGACCAGCAGAACCAGACCAGCGATCTGGAAGAAATAGACATAGTGCGTGTAGAGTACGTCACCGAGCGCGGCCGTATTGGTTCGGTCCGTCACAGCCGGGATCGGCATCGATATCGACTTGGCAATCTCCGGCGAGAACGTGCTGCCGCCGACCACGATGATCAACTCGGCGGCAAGCACAAGGCCGATCAGTGCGCCGACCGGCGCATAGTCAAGCACCCCTGCCCTCAATTCCGTGAAATCGATGTCGAGCATCATCACGACGAAGAGGAAGAGAACCGCGACCGCGCCGATATAGACGACCAGCAGGATCATCGCGAGGAATTCGGCGCCGGTCAGAAGGAATAGGCCGGCCGCGTTAAAGAACGTCAGGATCAGGAACAGCACGGAATATACCGGATTGCGCGCCGAAATGACCATGAACGCCGACGCAACCGCGACGAATGAAAAAAGATAGAAAAAAAGAGCCTGCAGACCCATGATCGGTGCCTTTTTCGTCTTCCCCGGGCAGGCATGACCAACAGGCCACCCTTCCCACTGGCGAACCGGGTCTCCCGGCCACGCCCAAAATCTGTTTTGCGCCTGCCCGACGAGCAGGCGCAGTCTCTATCCAACGGTCTCAGCGGTAAGGCGAGTCCATTGCGATGTTGCGGGCGATTTCCCGTTCCCAACGGTCGCCGTTGGCAAGAAGACGATCTTTGTCGTAGTACAGTTCTTCGCGCGTCTCGGTTGCGAACTCGAAGTTCGGGCCTTCGACGATTGCGTCCACCGGACAGGCTTCCTGGCAGAAACCGCAGTAGATGCATTTGACCATGTCGATGTCGTACCGGACCGTGCGACGCGTGCCGTCGTTGCGGCGCGGCCCGGCTTCGATAGTGATCGCCTGGGCAGGACAGATTGCTTCGCACAGCTTGCAGGCAATGCAACGCTCTTCGCCATTCGGATAACGGCGCAGCGCATGCTCGCCACGGAAACGCGGGCTGACGGGACCTTTTTCGAACGGGTAATTCAGCGTCGACTTCGGCGCGAAGAAATAGCGCATCGACAGGAAGAACGCGCCGACGAATTCCTTGAGGAACAGCGAACTGACGGCTTGCGACAGACTTGCCATCATCAACCTCCAAACATGCCGGCCTGGGAGGCGCCGGCGAATTTTGCGAAACGGGAAACGGACATCAGGCCCACACCACCAGTTTCAGCACGACTGCAACAATGAAGACCATGGCGAGCGACAGCGGAAGGAAGACCTTCCAGCCGAGGCGCATCAACTGATCGTAGCGGTAGCGCGGCACGAAAGCCTTGACCATGGCGAACATGAAGAACACCATCGAAGCCTTCAGGACGAACCAGACGATGCCCGGAACCCAATTCAGGAACCAGACGTCGACCGGAGGCAGCCAGCCGCCAAGGAACAGGATCGTCGTCAGGGCGCACATCAGGCAGATGGCCGCGTATTCGCCGAGCATGAACATCATGTACGGGGTCGATCCATATTCGACCATGAAGCCGGCGACCAGTTCCGATTCCGCTTCGACGAGGTCGAAGGGCGGACGGTTGGTCTCGGCCAGCGCCGAAATGAAGAAGACGATGAACATCGGGAACAGCGGCAGCCAGTACCAGTCGAGGAACGAACCGGGCAGCCCGATCATCGTGCCGAGGCCATCACGCTGCGAATCGACGATATCCGTCAGGTTCAGCGAACCGGCGCACAAAAGAACGGTAACGATCACAAAGCCGATCGAGACTTCGTAGGAGACCATCTGTGCCGCCGAACGCAGCGCGCTAAGGAACGGATATTTCGAGTTTGATGCCCAGCCGCCGATGATGACGCCATAGACTTCAAGTGACGATATGGCGAACACGTAGAGAATGCCGACATTGATGTTCGCCATCACCCAGTTCGCATTGAGCGGAATGACGGCCCAGGCTGCCAGCGCCAGGGTGACGGAAACCAGCGGCGCCAGCAGGAACAGCACCTTGTTCGAGCCGGCGGGGATCACCGGTTCCTTGAAGACGAACTTCAAAAGATCGGCGAAGGACTGGAAAAGACCCCAGGGGCCCACCACATTCGGTCCACGGCGCATCTGAACCGCGGCCCAGATCTTGCGGTCGGCGAGCAGAACATAGGCGATGAAGATCAGGAGAGCGACCAGCAGCAGCAGCGACTGGGCGATCATGAGGGCCGTTGGCCACACATAGGTCGAAATGAAAGCGTCCATTTTCGTCTTATTCCCTCGCGCTCATTCCGCCGCAGCTTTGAAGTTGTTGCGTGCCAAAGCCGAACATTCGGCCATGACGGCAGATGCGCGTGCTATCGGGTTCGTCAAATAGAAGTCTTTGACCGGAGACGCAAATACCGATTTGGCCATCTCACCGGCTTTTTGGGCGAGTGCGGCAATTTCACCGCTGGCGCCAGGTGCGATCGTATCGATCTCGGCGAAATGCGGATGGGCCGCATAAAGCTTTGCGCGCAACTCACTCAACGAATCAAACGGCAGGCGCTTGCCGAGCACATCCGACAGCGCACGGATAATCGCCCAGTCCTCGCGTGCATCGCCCGGCGCGAAACCGGCGCGGTTGCCCATCTGGACGCGGCCTTCGGTATTGACCCAGGTGCCGGACTTTTCCGTATAGGTCGCAGCCGGCAGGATCACGTCGGCGCCATGCGCGCCTTCGTCGCCATGTGAACCGATATAGACGGTAAAGCCTACGGTCTTGGCCGAAAAATCCATCTCATCGGCGCCGAGCAGGAAGAGTACGTCCGTGCCCATCAGCATCTCGGCTGCGGTCTTGCCCCCCTCACCCGGCACGAAGCCGAGATCGAGGCCACCGACGCGGGCGGCTGCCGTGTGCAGGACGGCAAAACCGTTCCAGTCGGCGGTGACGGCGCCAACCGCGCCAGCGAGCTTGGCCGCCGCCGCAAGAACCGAGGCGCCATTGCCCCCAGAAATCGCGCCCTGGCCGATGATGATCATCGGCCGCTGCGCCTTCTTCAGGACGCTGAGGAACTTGCCCTTGCCGCCGACCAGTTCGGCCAGCGTATCGGTGCCGGCGCCCAGATATTCGTAGGAATAGCGCAGCTCGCTCTGCTCGCCGATGACGCCGATCGGGAAATTGGCCATGCGGAAGCGCTTGCGAATGCGGGCATTCAGCACGGAGGCTTCGAATCGCGGGTTCGAACCGATGATCAGAAGCGCGTCGGCGCTTTCGATGCCCTGGATCGTCGGGTTGAAGAGGTAGCTCGACCGGCCGAACGACGGATCGAGCGCTGCGCCATCCTGGCGGCAATCGACGCTCTTCGAGCCGAGCGAAGAGATCAGTTCCTTGAGCGCATACATTTCCTCGACGGAGGCCAGATCGCCGGCGATCGCGCCGATCCTGTCACCGCTGGTCTTCGCGACCGCCGCCTTGATCGCGGCAAAAGCCTCGTTCCAACTCGCAGGCTGCAGACGGCCATCCTTCTTCACATAGGGGCGGTCGAGACGCTGGGTCTTGAGGCCGTCCCAGATGAAACGGGTCTTGTCGGAAATCCACTCTTCGTTGATTTCCTCGTTGACGCGCGGCATGACGCGCATCACTTCGCGGCCGCGTGTGTCGACGCGGATCGCCGAGCCAACGGCATCCATCACGTCGATCGATTCGGTCTTGCCGAGTTCCCAAGGCCGGGCATTGAAGGCATAAGGCTTCGAGGTCAGAGCGCCGACCGGGCAGAGATCGACGACATTGCCCTGAAGTTCGGAGGTCATCGCCTGCTCGAGATAGGTGGTGATTTCGGCGTCCTCGCCACGGCCGATCAGGCCGAGTTCGGCGATACCGGCAACTTCCGTGGTGAAGCGGACGCAACGCGTGCAGTGGATGCAGCGGTTCATCACGGTCTTGACCAGCGGGCCGATATACTTGTCTTCGACGGCACGCTTGTTTTCGTTGTAGCGGGTCGAATCGACGCCGAAGGCCATGGCCTGGTCCTGCAGGTCGCATTCGCCGCCCTGGTCGCAGATCGGGCAGTCGAGCGGGTGGTTGATCAGCAGGAATTCCATGACGCCCTCGCGGGCCTTCTTGACCATCGGCGTGGTCGTGAAGACTTCGGGCGCCTCGCCATTCGGGCCGGGACGCAGGTCGCGCACGCCCATGGCGCAGGAAGCTGCCGGTTTCGGCGGTCCGCCCTTCACTTCGATCAGACACATGCGGCAGTTTCCGGCGACCGACAGCCGCTCATGGAAACAGAAGCGCGGAACTTCGGCGCCGGCTTCTTCGCACGCCTGCAACAGCGTGAAATGATCCGGGACTTCGATCTCTTTTCCGTCGACTTTCAGCTTTGCCATCTTCGCACTCAATCCTGTCGTTCATTCGCCAGCCAAAGCGGCGAACAGATATTATAAAGGCACGCTAACCTCTTGAGCGGAAATCGTTTCCGATTGCCGTTCGAAACTCGATCTCAACCCTTCATCAGGGTCTTTGCCTGCTCGACCCAGCCGTCGCGCGCAATGCGCCCGCCAAAACCGAGCTGCTCGTCGAACCGCTTCACGTCCTTATCGCTCCACGACGCGACATCCGCATAGCGCCGGACACCCATGCCGTTCAGTACCTGCTCCAGCTTCGGACCAATGCCCGAAATCTTCTTCAGGTCGTCGGCCTGCGTCTCGACAATGCGAGCCGCAGCCTTCTGCCGCTGGGGCTTGTCCGCCTTGACCGATGCGGCCGCGACCGGTTCTGACTTCACCGGTTCTGACCTCACCGGTTCTGACTTCACCGGTTTCGACTTGACCGGAGCCTTCACTGGCGTCTCGGTTTTGATCGTCGGTGCGACATCCGCCGCCTCGGCAGCACTTGCCACCGGTTCGGCAGCCTCCGCCACCGGTGTTTCCTCCGTCGCGGTGGCGGCCTTCTGCGCCGTGCCGGTCATGCCCTGCATCGCGCCGAACATCACGCCGGCGATATGGCTGGTCACGCTAAGGCCGATCGCCGTTGCCGCCGCCATCGCTGCTGCCTGCTGCTGCATCAGCGGATGCAGCGGCCCTTTCGGCATGTCCTTCAACCATGCGGCCATGCCGAACGGATCGCTACCGGCCGGAGAATCAACCGTAGGACCGGCAGTTCCTGCCCACGTACCCTTGCTCGCTTCCTGTTCCGGCCTGGTCATATCGCTTACTCCGCTGCTTGCAGCACCGCCCCATGCGATGTCGAATTCCGCGTGTATTCGTCGATGCGCTTTTCCATCTCCGGACGGAAATTGCGGATCAGACCCTGGATCGGCCATGCGGCCGCGTCGCCGAGCGCGCAGATCGTGTGACCTTCGACCTGCTTCGTCACGTCGAACAGCATGTCGATTTCGCGCTTCTGGGCACGGCCCTGAACCATGCGTTCCATGACGCGCATCATCCAGCCGGTGCCTTCGCGGCACGGCGTGCACTGGCCACAGCTCTCGTGCTTGTAAAATGCAGCCAGCCGCCAGATCGCCTTGATGATATCGGTCGAGCGGTCCATGACGATGACCGCCGCCGTTCCGAACGACGACTTCACGTCGCGCATGCCGTCGAAATCCATCGGCGCATCGATGATGTCCTCGGCCTTGACCACCGGACAGGACGAACCGCCCGGAATGACCGCCAGGAGATTGTCCCATCCGCCGCGGATACCGCCGCAATGGCGCTCGATCATTTCGCGGAACGGCACACCCATCGCATCTTCGAAGGTGCACGGCCTGTTGACGTGGCCGGACACCATGAACAGCTTGGTGCCAACATTGTTCGGACGACCGATCGCCGAGAACCAGCTGGCGCCACGACGCAAAATGGTCGGAGCAACGGCAATCGACTCGACATTGTTGACCGTCGTTGGGCAGCCATAGAGGCCCATGTTCGCCGGGAACGGGGGCTTCAGGCGCGGCTGGCCCTTCTTGCCCTCGAGGCTTTCGAGCAGAGCCGTTTCCTCGCCGCAGATGTAGGCGCCGGCGCCGTGATGGACGTAGATGTCCATGTCCCAGCCGTGCTTGTTGTTGATGCCGAGAAGACCGGCGTCGTAGCATTCGTCGATCGCCGCCTGCAACGCCTCGCGCTCGCGGATATATTCGCCGCGAACATAGATATAGGCGGCATGCGCCCCCATGGCGAAGCTCGCGATCAGGCAGCCTTCGATCAGCGTATGCGGATCGTGACGCATGATGTCGCGGTCCTTGCAGGTGCCCGGCTCAGACTCGTCGGCATTGACGACCAGGTAATGCGGCCGGCCGTCGCTTTCCTTCGGCATGAAGGACCATTTGAGACCCGTCGGGAAGCCGGCGCCGCCACGACCGCGCAGACCGGACGCCTTCATCTCGTTGATGATCCAGTCGCGGCCCTTTTCCAGGATCTGCTTGGTGCCATCCCAATGGCCACGGCTCATGGCGCCCTTCAGCGACTTGTCGTGAATGCCGTAGATATTGGTAAAAATGCGATCTTTATCGTCGAGCATGGTTCACCTGTTTATCGCGGCTTCTTGCCGAAGACTTTGATGTATTCGGCTTCGCCGCCCTTGGCCAGCGCCTTGGCTTGCTTGACCCAGTCGTCACGTTCGATGCGGCCCTTGAAATTCAGATAGCCGTCGACCCATTCGCGCTCGGCCTTCTTCCAGCCCGCAACCTGCGTGTAGGTGAAAATGCCGAGTTCATGCAGCGTGGCTTCGATCTTCGGACCGACGCCGGAAATCAGCTTCAGGTCATCCAGCGTTGCCGGCTTTTCGATGCCGGCCGGGCGGTTCTTGTCCTGTAGTGACAGCTTTGCGGCCGCTGCCGTTGGCTTGGCGGCGACGCCGCCTTCCGCCTTGGTCTCGCCGGCAACCTTGTCGTTCGCCGCGGACTCAGCCTTTGCCGTTGCCGGAGTCTTCAGCGTGGGATCGGTTTCTGGCGCGTCGGTCTTCGCACGCGCCGCATACGACGGGGGCACGCTGACGGCGGGCTCGGCGCTCACCTTCTTGACGCGTGGCGTGGCCGGTTTCTTTTCCGGTGTCAGCAGCGTCGTCGGACCGCCGACGGGTGCCGAGAAGATGCGGTCGATCTGCGGTCCCGGCTTTACGTCGGAGCCCTTGCCTGCGTCGAAACGGTCGATGATGTATTCCAGCTGCGGAACCGTGAGATCCTCGTAGGTATCCTTGAAGATCATCACCATCGGCGCGTTCACGCAGGTGCCCTGACACTCCACCTCTTCCCAGGACAACGTACCCGCCTCATTCGGCGTCAGTGGCTCGGGATGGATGCGCTTCTTGCAGAGGTTGATCAGGTCCTCGGAGCCGCGCAGCATGCAGGGCGTCGTGCCACAGACCTGGACATGGGCGCGCGTGCCGACCGGCTTCAGCTGGAACTGGGTGTAGAAGGTCGCCACTTCGAGCACGCGAATATAGGGCATGCCGAGCATGTCGGCGACGCTTTCGATCGCCGCCTTGGTGACCCAGCCGTCTTGTTCCTGTGCCCGCATCAACAGCGGAATAACCGCCGATTGCTCGCGGCCCTTCGGGTATTTCTTGATCGTTGCCTTGGCCCAGACAGCATTGTCCTTGCTGAAGGCAAAGCTTGATGGCTGGACATTTTCCTCGGCTAGTCGACGAACGGACATTCTTCCCGCACCTTATCAGTTAATCGAACCGCACCGCGATTTCGTCAGGGAGACGAACTCGCAGGCATAGGCTGACTGGTCTTTCTGCAAAAATACAATGTAGCGCGTGCCGTTTGGCACCGCGGCCCTGATCTCATAGCCCTGGCTCAGGAGCTTGCCCAAGCCGCTGCCCGACGAACTGCCCATGCTCGGATCGCCGGTGTCGGAAGCGGTTTCCTGCGCGACAGCCGGTCCTGCCGCAAACAGCAATCCGCAAAGCATCGGGGCAATCAGACGCATCAACGGTCTACCTCGCCGAATACGATATCGAGCGAGCCCAGAATGGCCGATACGTCGGCCAGTTGGTGACCACGACAGATGTAATCCATCGCCTGCAGATGTGCGTAGCCCGGGGCACGGATCTTGCAACGATAGGGCTTGTTGGAGCCGTCGGAGACGAGATAGACGCCGAATTCACCCTTCGGCGCTTCGACGGCGGCGTAAACCTCACCCTCGGGCACGTGATAGCCTTCGGTGTAGAGCTTGAAGTGGTGGATCAGCGCTTCCATCGAGCGCTTCATCTCGCCACGCTTCGGCGGCACGATCTTGCCGTCGAGCGACGAGACCGGGCCGATCTTGGCGTCGCCGAGCAGACGATTGACGCACTGGCGCATGATCTTGGCGGATTCACGCATTTCGATCATGCGGATCAGGTAACGGTCGTAGCAATCGCCGTTCTTGCCGATCGGGATGTCGAAATCCATGTCGGCATAGCACTCGTAAGGCTGCGCCTTGCGCAGGTCCCATGCGGCACCCGAACCGCGCACCATGACGCCGGAAAAACCCCAGGCCCAGGCATCGTCGAGCGTAACCACGCCGATATCGACGTTACGCTGCTTGAAGATGCGGTTGCCGGTCAGGAGTTCGTCGATATCGTCGACGGTCTTCAGGAACGGATCGATCCACTTGCCGATGTCTTCGACCAGTTCATGCGGCAAGTCCTGATGAACGCCGCCCGGACGGAAATAAGCGGAGTGCATGCGCGCGCCGCAGGCCCGCTCATAAAAGACCATCAGCTTTTCGCGCTCTTCGAAGCCCCAGAGCGGCGGCGTCAGCGCGCCGACGTCCATGGCCTGCGTCGTGACGTTCAGGAGATGCGACAGGATACGGCCGATTTCCGAATAGAGAACGCGGATCAACTGGCCGCGGATCGGCACTTCGGTACCGGTCAGCTTCTCGACCGCCATCGCAAAGGCATGTTCCTGGTTCATCGGCGCGACATAGTCGAGCCGGTCAAAATAGGGCACGGCCTGCAGATAGGTCTTGGTTTCGATCAGCTTCTCGGTACCGCGGTGAAGCAGGCCGATATGCGGATCGACACGCTCGACGATTTCGCCGTCGAGTTCGAGAACAAGCCGCAGCACGCCGTGCGCCGCCGGATGTTGCGGGCCGAAATTGATGTTGAAATTCCGGACGTTATGTTCGTTCATGCCGCTTGCTCCGAGCCGAAAACACCTTCACGATAGTGTAGGTGCCGGCCTTCCTTGTTCTTACTGCTTCGCCTTCTCGTCACCGGGCAGAACGTAGTCCGTTCCCTCCCAGGGCGACATGAAGTCGAAGTTTCGGAATTCCTGCTTCAGTTCCACCGGCTCATAGACAACCCGCTTGGCTTCGTCGTCGTAGCGCACCTCGACGAAACCGGTCGTCGGGAAGTCCTTGCGCAGCGGATATCCCTCGAAACCGTAGTCGGTCAGAATGCGGCGCAGATCCGGGTGGCCGGTGAAGAGGATGCCGTACATGTCGTAGGCTTCCCGCTCGAACCAGTCGGCGCCCGGGTAGACGGCACAGGCCGACGGCACCGGCTGATCTTCGCCGGTCGCCACCTTCACGCGGATGCGCAGGTTCTGCTTCGGCGACAGCAGATGATAGACGACGTCGAAACGGTCAGGGCGCTGCGGCCAGTCCACGCCGCAGATATCGGTAAAATTGACGAACCCGCAGCGGGCGTCGTCACGCAGGAAGGTCAACAGCGCAATCAGATTGTCCGCGGTCGCCGTCAGCGTCAGTTCGCCGAAGCTGATGACAGCATCGGAAATCAAAGCGCCGCGCGCCTCGCGGATGTAGGTCGCCAGTCCGTTCAGGGCTTCACTCATGATCAGATCCCCTGCCCTTACCGTTCGATCGTGCCTGTGCGGCGAATCTTCTTCTGCAGCAGAAGCACCCCGTAAAGGAGAGCCTCTGCCGTGGGAGGACAGCCCGGCACATAGATGTCGACCGGCACGACGCGATCACAGCCGCGCACCACCGAATAGGAATAGTGATAGTAACCACCGCCATTGGCGCAGGAGCCCATCGAGATGACGTAACGCGGCTCGGGCATCTGGTCATAGACCTTGCGCAGAGCCGGCGCCATCTTGTTGGTGAGCGTGCCGGCGACGATCATCACGTCTGACTGGCGCGGCGAGGCGCGCGGCGCAAAGCCAAAGCGCTCGGCGTCATAGCGCGGCATCGACATCTGCATCATTTCGACGGCGCAACAGGCCAGACCAAACGTCATCCACATCAGCGAGCCGGTTCGGGCCCAGTTGATCAGCTCGTCCGTCGAGGTGACCAGAAAACCCTTGTCGGCGAGTTCGTTGTTGATCTCGCCGAAGAACTTGTCATTGCTGCCGATCGGCTTGCCGGTCGAGGGATCGACGATCCCCTTAGCCCTTGGCGCAACGAGCGTAGTGCTGGCGGTCAATTCCATTCCAGCGCTCCCTTCTTCCATTCATAGATAAAGCCGATGGTCAGCACACCGAGGAAGACCATCATCGACCAGAAGCCGAACCAGCCCATCTCCTTCAACGAAACGGCCCATGGAAACAGGAACGCCACTTCAAGATCGAAGATGATGAAGAGAATCGACACGAGATAGAATCGGATGTCGAACTTCATGCGGGCGTCGTCGAATGCGTTGAAGCCGCATTCATAGGCCGACAGCTTTTCATCGTCGGGCGCCTTGTAGGCGACGGCAAACGGCGCAATCAGCAGCGCGAGACCGATTACCAACGAAATGCCGATGAAAATCGCTATCGGAATATAGGAGCCGAGAAGGTCTGTCATTGTATCCGTCCCTGCCTGCGAGGCGCGCTGGAGAAGCGCAAAAACAAAGCTCACAGGCCGAAAAATTATGTTGCAACGCCAACGTCGTTAGCGCAGCCAGCGCCGCTGTGCAAGCCTTCCGAACGGTTTTCATCCCCTTCTATGGGCGGAATGAAGACCGGCCAAAAGCTAGCATCCCCGGTAAGCGCGCGCAAATCACGCAAAACCTCCACAGAAGGGGCACCACAGAGCGCAACCGCCTTGCCCGGCAGCCCGGAGACATATGGTCGCGCGCCGTAAAATCGATTGAAATCGTAAGCTGGAAGCGAAATGGGATGACCTCGATGGCGCTGCCTTTCGACCCTGGAGATGCGGCAATACCGCATAGCCACTATCCCGGTTTTGCATAGGCGCCAGGGCCTGCCCCATCACGACATCATGATCATTCGCGCTCGTGCGACTGCCGACCGGAGAAGCGCCGACACAAGCCCCGCGGTCATGACTAACCTTGATTTCCACCCCTGGAAACAGTCGCCCGAATGGCGCGACGGGATTTGATCGCCACGACCATGCACACATCCGACGATCGCAAAGCATTCTGAAAGATGCGATCCAAACGGCTGCGCGCGGCAGAGCCGCTTCGCTGTTTTCCGTATCGTGATTTTCTTGATTTTAAAGAGTAAATGGCGCGAGTGACGGGGCTCGAACCCGCGACCTCCGGCGTGACAGGCCGGCACTCTAACCGACTGAGCTACACCCGC
>UCOA01000016.1 GCA_900474095.1 Hyphomicrobiales bacterium
CCGCCTCGACCGAGGGGCGGAGCGTGTCGAGGATCGCCGAACGTTCGCCGATCCCTTTGCCGGCTCACGAAAAGCCTGGGCAGCGCAGTCCCGCTCCATGCCGCCATGACAGCAAACGGAACAACCAACAGAGTTGCACTGGCCTTGTTCATGCTCAGGCCTGGTCGAGAGCCGGAATGCGCAGCACCTGACCAGGATAGATCTTGTCTGGATGGGTCAGCATCGGCTTGTTGGCCTCGAAGATCACCGTGTTTTTTGCGCCCTTGCCCTTGCCGTATTGAGCTTCGGCGATCTTCCAGAGATTGTCGCCCTTCTTGACCGTGTAGAACACCGGCGCCTTGGCCGGAGCGGGCGTCGCTGCCCCGCCGGCCGCGACCTTCAGTTCGGTCGCCTCGACCTTGGAAATACCGAGCGTATTGCCGACGGCAACCACAGCCTTTTCGAACACCGACTGGTCGTTGACGACACCCGTGAGTACAACCTTGTCGCCTTCCACAGCGACGTCCACCTTATCGGTACCGAGGTCATGGGAGGCGAGCTCTTTCTTCACCGCTTCGACATCGGGGGCATCGTCATCACCGCCAATGCCGAGTTTCTTGCCGGCATTCTTGATAAAACTGAACAGGCCCATGGCATTTCTCCCTTTGTCATTTGCTCCAGCCTAACAGAGTGCGGTGACGCGCAAAAACAAGGTCTGCGAGAAAAATGCGTTTCAATCGCTTTCAGGACGGCCGCGCATCTTCTTGAGTTCGCTGCGCCCGGTCTTTTCCTTCAGGCGACGCTCGATCGAGCCCTTCGTCGGCCTGGTCTTTCTCCGCGGCGGCGGGGGCGGCTCGGCGGCCTTGAGGATCAGCTCCCTCAACCGCTCGCGCGCATCCTCGCGATTGCGCTCCTGGCTGCGGAAACGGCTCGCCTCGATCATCAGGACGCCGTCCTTGGAAACCTTGCGGCCGGCGAGCTTGATCGCATTCTCGCGCACCCGCTCCGGCAAGGCAGGCGACGCCTTGATTCCATAGAATAACTGGACCGCCGTCGAGACCTTGTTGACGTTCTGCCCACCGGGACCGCCGGCCAGCACGAATTGCTCCGTCAACTCCCAGCCGGCTATGACGATGTTGTCGTTGATATAGAGCGGATCGCTGGCCATGACGTTCTTTCCTTCCGCCGCTCTATCTTACAGGCCACCGCTCTATCTCACAGGATGGAGAAGTTGGAAACGCATGACCCCGCCCTGACAAAGAAAACCCGGCCTTTTCAAGCCGGGTTTCACGTGAATCGTAGCCTGCGATTTATACTCGTCTGTCTTTTTTACTCCGCAGCGAGCTTGGCGCCCGGGGCAGCGTCGCGGACGCTGCCGTCGACATGGTTTTCGAACTTGGCGAAATTGGCAACGAACATGTCCACCAGCTTACGCGCCTGCGCGTCATAAGCGGCACCGTCGCTCCAGGTCGAGCGAGGATCGAGTATCTTGCCATCGACGCCGGAAACGGCCACTGGCACGGCGAAACCGAAATTGCTGTCCGTGCGGAACTCCGCCGATGCCAGCGAGCCGTCGAGCGCCGCCGCGAGCAGCGCCCGCGTCGCCTTGATCGGCATGCGGCTTCCGGTGCCATAGGCGCCGCCGGTCCAGCCGGTGTTGACCAGCCAGCAATTGACGCCGTGTTCGGCGATCAGCGTCTTCAAGAGGTTGCCGTATTCGGACGGATGGCGCGGCATGAAGGGCGCGCCGAAGCAGGTCGAGAAGGTCGCTTCCGGCTCCGTCACGCCTTTTTCCGTCCCAGCCACCTTGGCGGTGTAGCCGGAGAGGAAGTGATACATGGCCTGATCCGGCGTCAGACGGGCGATCGGCGGCATGACGCCGAAGGCATCGGCCGTCAGCATGATGATCGTCCGCGGATGACCCGCCGTGCCGGTCTTGCTGGCATTCGGGATGAAGTCGAGCGGGTAGGCGCAGCGTGTGTTCTCGGTCAGCGAGCCGTCGTTGAAGTCTGGCTGGCGGTTCTCGTCGAGAATGACGTTTTCGAGCACGGTGCCGAAGCGACGTGTCGTTGCAAAGATTTCCGGCTCGGCCTCGGCAGACAGGCGGATGGTCTTGGCATAGCAACCGCCTTCGAAATTGAAGATACCGTCCTTGCCCCAGCCGTGTTCGTCGTCGCCGATCAGCGTGCGCTTCGGATCGGCCGACAGCGTCGTCTTGCCGGTGCCCGAAAGACCGAAGAAGACTGCCGAGTCGCCATCCGGGCCGACATTGGCGGAGCAATGCATCGGCATCACCCGCTTGGCCGGCAGCAGGTAGTTGAGCATCGTGAAGACCGACTTCTTCATTTCGCCGGCATAGGACGTGCCGCCGATCAGAATGATGCCCTTGGTGAAATTGCAGGCAATCACGGTTTCTGTGCGGCAACCATGACGGGCAGGATTGCCCTTGAAATCCGGCAGGTCGATGATCGTCAGCCTCGGCGTGAAAGTGGCGAGCGAAGCCTTTTCAGGGCGGATCAGCAGGTTGCGGATGAACAGCGAATGCCAGGCGAATTCCGTTACGACACGCGTCGGCAGGGCGTTTTCCGCATCGGCACCGCCAACCAGGTCCTGAACATAAAGCGACTTGCCCTTGGCATGGTCGAGCATGTCCTGATGCAGGATCTCGAAGTGCTCTGGCGACATCTCATTGTTGTTATCCCACCAGATTTCGTCCGCCGTATTGGCGTCGCGGACGACGAATTTGTCCTTCGGGGATCGGCCCGTATGCTGTCCCGTCAGGGCACGCACAGCGCCATGAGCGGTCAGCTGCGCTTCGCTGCGGCGCAGGATTTCCTCATAAAGTTCAGCGGTGCCTAAGTTATACCGAACCATGTCCAGGTTGGTGAAACCGATTGATTCCAGCCCAAGGGATGGGTTGCGAATGCCGAGTTCCTTCATGGTTCAGCTTTCCTCCGTAGTTTGCCTAAAGAACGTTGAATGTTAGTGACCATAAAAGGAGTAGCGAGAAAAGACAAGGTTGCTGTCTCAAAATATCTAACAATTTCAGTATATTAATCGATTTAAAAGAATTTATTGCTTTTTTAATCGGTTGAATCGGCTCTTTTCGAGCGGGCTTTTTCGGCGAAATCGCGCTAGTCGCGCCCGCCTCATTGCGTTTGATTTTTACTTCGCCACAATTTGTTCCACCTTTATACTCAAGAAACCCGTCGTACCGCAGCGCGGATCCGGGAAACCGGGCAGGCCTCGGAGGCGTAGTGAAATGGTGGAGCCTTATACGATGCAGACGATTGCACTTGTCGATGACGACCGCAATATCCTGACCTCGGTGTCGATTGCGCTGGAAGCCGAAGGATACAAGGTCGAAACCTATACCGACGGTGCGTCGGCCCTCGACGGTCTGCTTGCGCGGCCGCCGCAGCTGGCCATCTTCGACATCAAGATGCCGCGCATGGACGGCATGGAACTGCTGCGCCGCCTGCGCCAGAAGTCGGACATCCCGGTGATCTTCCTCACCTCCAAGGACGAGGAGATCGACGAATTGTTCGGCCTGAAGATGGGCGCCGACGATTTCATCACCAAGCCCTTCTCGCAGCGACTGCTGGTTGAGCGCGTCAAGGCGATCCTGCGCCGCTCGGCCAACCGCGAAGCCGCGGCTGCGGCCAATTCCGGTGGCGCGGCCAAGACCGCCGCCGATGTGCAGGCGCGTTCGCTGGAGCGCGGCCAGCTGTCGATGGACCAGGAGCGCCACACCTGCACCTGGAAGAACGAGCCGGTCACGCTGACGGTTACGGAATTCCTCATCCTGCATTCGCTGGCGCAGCGCCCCGGTGTCGTGAAAAGCCGCGATTCGCTGATGGACGCCGCCTATGATGAGCAGGTCTATGTCGACGACCGCACGATCGACAGTCACATCAAGCGGCTGCGCAAGAAGTTCAAGATGGTCGACAACGACTTCGACATGATCGAGACGCTCTACGGCGTCGGCTATCGCTTCCGCGAATCGGCTTAAAGACCGCAATGGACGGCCGTGGCCAGGGCGATATAACGCGCCACGGCCATACTGGCATGGCTTGTCACGGAACTGTATGATACGGCTCCGGGCTAGGGCGAACCGCAATCGGATTTCGCTGAGAACAGCCATATCTGCCATTGATATGCAGGAGCCGCGCGAGCGGGAGTTGAAGGCTTGGTCGAAGTCTTGCGAAACATCGATTTGGACGACAGTGACACGAGATCCGCGTCGGGGCGGAAGTGGGCGCATCCCTTCACGCTGATTCGCCGCATCTTCGGCAATGCCGTGTTTTCGAGCCTGACGCGCCGTATCCTGTTCTTCAATCTCGTCGCGCTCGTGGTCCTCGTTGGCGGCATCATGTATCTGAACCAGTTCCGCGAGGGACTGATCGATGCCCGCGTCGAAAGCCTGTTGACGCAAGGCGAGATTATTGCCGGCGCCATTGCCGCTTCCGCTTCGGTCGATACCAACTCGATCACCATCGACCCGGAAAAACTGCTGGAGCTGCAGGCCGGACAGAGCATCACCCCACTGCCGAGCGACGAGGATCTTGAATTTCCGATCAATCAGGAACGTGTGGCACCGGTGCTGAGACGCTTGATCTCGCCGACCCGCACGCGCGCCCGCCTTTTTGACGCCGATGCCGACCTGCTGCTGGATTCACGCCATCTCTATACCGGCGGCCAAGTGCTGCGTTTCGACCTCCCTCCGATCGATCCGGAATCGGCGACCTGGTCCGAGCGACTGAATTCGTGGTTCAACCGCGTCCTGCAGCCCGGCAACCTGCCGCTCTACAAGGAGCCGCCGGGCGGCAACGGTGCCATCTATCCGGAGGTCATGAACGCGCTGACCGGCGTGCGTGGCGCCGTCGTGCGCGTGACCGAAAAAGGCGAACTGATCGTCTCTGTCGCGGTTCCAGTCCAGCGGTTCCGCGCCGTTCTCGGCGTTCTTCTTCTCTCGACGCAGGCCGGTGACATCGACAAGATCGTTCATGCCGAGCGGCTGGCCATCATTCGCGTCTTTGGTGTCGCAGCTCTGGTTAACGTCATCCTCTCCCTGCTTCTGTCGAGCACGATCGCCAACCCTCTGCGGCGCCTTTCAGCCGCCGCCATTCGTGTGCGGCGGGGCGGCGCCAAGGAACGCGAGGAAATCCCGGATTTCTCGTCCCGTCAGGACGAAATCGGCAATCTCTCCGTGGCCCTTCGCGAAATGACGACGGCGCTCTACGATCGTATCGCGGCGATCGAGAATTTTGCCGCGGATGTCAGCCACGAACTGAAAAACCCGCTGACATCGTTGCGCAGCGCCGTCGAAACGCTGCCGCTCGCCCGTACGGACGATTCCAAGAAGCGGCTGATGGATGTCATCCAGCATGACGTGCGCCGCCTCGACCGCCTTATCAGCGACATCTCCGACGCTTCGCGGCTCGATGCCGAGCTTGCCCGCAGCGACGCCAAGGCCATTGATCTGGAGAAACTGCTGGGCGACCTCGTTGATATTTCCCGGCAGATTCGCAGCAGCAAGAAGGCGGTGCAGCTCAGCTTCGTCGTCGAGCGCAAGGACAATCCGAGGGCCCGCTTCGATGTCGCCGGTTACGAGCTGCGGATCGGCCAGATCATCACCAACCTTATCGAAAACGCCCGCTCCTTCGTGCCCGAGGAAGGGGGCCGCATCATTCTGCGCCTGACACGAACCCGAAGCCGCTGCCTCATCTATATCGAGGACAACGGCCCCGGCATCCAGGCGGAAGACATCGACCGCATCTTCGAACGCTTCTACACCGACCGGCCGGAGGCTGAGGATTTCGGCCAGAATTCAGGCCTCGGATTGTCGATCTCCCGCCAGATCGCGGAAGCCCATGGCGGCTCTCTGAAAGCTGAGAATATGATGGACGCCAGCGGCAAGGTCACCGGCGCGCGCTTCATCCTGTCGTTGCCGGTCGAGACCAACACATGACGGAAGAGGCGGTCAATATTCACGCGACCGCAATCGTGCTCGGTACCTGCGGTTTCCTGTTCGTCGGCCCCTCCGGCGCGGGCAAGACAGCTGCGGCGCTCTCCTGTCTGGCCGCGGCAAGAGCGAGCGGATTGTTTGGGGCCCTGGTATCGGATGATCAGGTGCTGATTTCGGTTCGAAACGGCAAGCTTGTCGCCCGCCGACCTGCCTCCATCGCCGGGTTGGCCGAGATACGCGGCGCCGGCATCGTTCAGGTGGAGACGATAGCCGCGGCTGTGATGGATTTCGCCGTTCAGCCTGTGAAGTCGCCGTTTGAGCCGCGCCTGGCGCCTGAAAACGAGGTGTTTGCCCTTCCGTCGGGCATTTTTTTACCTATGCTGCGCCTTCCCTTCGGAGAAGGCTTGAATTCCTTCGAAATTTTGCGGCTTATTTTGCCTCAAAATTCCAATTTTCAAGGACAATGATGCCTTCAAAAGCAGCATTTCTGGATTTTTAACTTGCACTTCGCCTTTTCCTTGCCAAGATGGCCGCCCCAAAGGTGGACGAAATTGCTGCATTGCGATATCTGACCATCGACGATTAGCAGATGCAGTTGGAGCGAAGACACCATGATCGGACTTGTGCTTGTCACGCACGGCAAGCTGGCTGAAGAGTTTCGTCATGCGCTGGAGCATGTCGTTGGTCCGCAAAAGTCGATCGAGACTGTCTGCATCGGCCCCGAGGATGACATGGATCAACGCCGCCAGGATATCCTGGAAGCAGTTCTCTTGGCCGATGAAGGCAATGGCGTCATCATCCTGACGGATATGTTCGGCGGAACGCCGTCCAATCTGGCGATCTCCGTGATGCAGAGCGGCACCGTCGAGGTCATCGCCGGCGTCAACCTACCTATGCTGATCAAGCTCGCCGGTGTCCGCGGCGAAAGCGATATGGACAAGGCACTCGTCGAAGCATCCGAAGCAGGCAGAAAGTATATCAATGTCGCAAGCCGTGTCCTCAGTGGCAAATAGCGAAGTGGCCACAGTGGCGCTTTCCCGTGAATTGCTGATCATCAACAAGCGAGGGCTGCATGCCCGCGCCTCCGCCAAATTCGTCCAGACGGTCGAAGGCTACGACGCCGATATCCATGTCTCGAAAGACGGCATGACCGTCGGCGGCACCTCGATCATGGGCCTGATGATGCTCGCCGCGAGCACGGGCTGTTCCATCTCCGTCGTTGCCAGCGGCCGGCAGGCCCAGGAAGCGCTCGACGCCCTCGACGCGCTGGTGGCCGACAAGTTCGGCGAAGAAATCTGAGCTCTGTTCTGAGTTCATGACGCGCCGGTTTTCCAGCCAGATTGGGACCGGACGGCCTGAAGACATAAAGACATAAAGACTTCTTTATGTCCTGTTGCTCCCTTTCATGAATCCTGCTAGGTGAGAACAAACTTCCGGCTCCTTGCCGAAGTTGCGAATTTCAGTGCGCCCTGCCCGGATCATAAACACATCAGTTCCCCGCGCAGGGCCTCAAGCCCGGAGAGCTTCATGAGCACGACGAACGACTATCTGGTTGCGGATATCGGCCTTGCCGATTTCGGCCGCAAGGAAATCACCATTGCCGAGACCGAAATGCCGGGCCTGATGGCCTGCCGCGAAGAATTCGGTTCGAAGAAGCCGCTGAAGGGCGCGCGCATTACCGGCTCGCTGCACATGACCATCCAGACGGCGGTGCTGATCGAAACGCTGGTCGCACTCGGCGCCGAAGTCCGCTGGGCGTCCTGCAACATCTTCTCCACCCAAGACCATGCTGCAGCAGCAATTGCCGCCAGCGGCGTTCCGGTCTTCGCCGTCAAGGGCGAGACGCTGGAGGACTACTGGACCTACACGGACAAGATCTTCCAATGGGCCGATGGCGGTGTCTCCAACATGATCCTCGATGATGGCGGCGACGCCACCATGTACATCCTGCTCGGCGCCCGTGCCGAAGCCGGCGAGGATGTGCTGTCGAGCCCGACCTCGGAAGAAGAGGAAATCCTCGTCGCCCAGATCAAAAAGCGCCTAGCCGCCTCCCCGGGCTGGTTCACCAAGCAGCGCGAGGCGATCAAGGGCGTGACGGAAGAAACCACGACCGGCGTCAACCGTCTCTACCAGCTCCATGCCAAGGGCCTCTTGCCCTTCCCGGCGATCAACGTCAACGATTCGGTCACCAAGTCGAAATTCGACAACAAGTATGGCTGCAAGGAATCGCTGGTCGACGGCATCCGTCGCGGCACCGACGTGATGATGGCCGGCAAGGTCGCCGTCGTGTGCGGTTACGGCGACGTCGGCAAGGGGTCGGCTGCCTCGCTCTCGGGTGCCGGGGCTCGCGTCAAGGTCACCGAAGTAGACCCGATCTGCGCCCTGCAGGCGGCCATGGACGGCTATGAAGTCGTGCAGCTCGAAGACGTCGTCTCGACCGCTGATATCTTCATCACCACAACCGGCAACAAGGACGTCATCCGCATGGACCACATGCGCGAGATGAAGGACATGGCGATCGTCGGCAATATCGGCCACTTCGACAACGAGATTCAGGTTTCGGCGCTACGCAACCTGAAATGGACCAACGTCAAGCCACAGGTCGATCTGATCGAGTTCCCGAAGGGCAACCGGATGATCCTTCTCTCGGAAGGCCGCCTGCTCAATCTCGGCAACGCCACCGGCCATCCGTCCTTTGTCATGTCGGCGTCCTTCACCAACCAGGTCTTGGCCCAGATCGAGCTCTTCACCAAGGGCGAACAGTACGACAGGAAGGTCCACATCCTGCCCAAGCACCTCGACGAAAAGGTTGCCCGCCTTCACCTGGGCAAGCTCGGCGTCAAGCTGACGGAACTTTCGGAAGAACAGGCCAACTATATCGGCGTAAACCAGCAAGGTCCGTTCAAAGCTGAACACTACAGGTATTAATCCTTACCTGGATAATCCACAACATGTAGAGGCCGCGATCTTGACAGTAGATCGCGGCTTCTTTTTTTGCCTCGCCCTTTCCGACGATTCACCGAAGGCGTATGTTTTTGGGACAATGATTCGTGACAAGGATGAAGTTCAGCGCGTCGCGAATGGGATGTCTTGTCTTTTATGCGGCAAACAGACGGAGACATGCCGGACTGCAATCGGAATTGACCGAGGCCTGCCGTGGGCAGGATTTCGATTTCGCACTACGTGGCGATTTGCAACCGGACTGAAGACCTTGTACGGGCTCCGCCGAAAGGTCGGGGCACGCTTCAAGGTGTTGAATACACATAAGATCGTCCGTGATTCGGGTTTTCGGGTCATGGCATCCTACGTGATGCAAACGGGGAAGCATTCCATGGAAACAGGTCCTTCGAAACGCGCCGGCGGCCGGATTCCGTCCTTGCTGCGCCGGTTCATGGCGGGTTCCGCGCTTGCGGTCTGCGCCGGCCCTGCGCTTGCGGCGGTCGAAGGCACCACGGCAGGCGTTTTCCATTCCTCCGAAGTCGTCACTTTTTCCGTCCTGGTCGGGGTGATTTCGGCGGCGATGATCTCCGCCATCTGGCTGATCCGCCAGCGGGGCAACATCGAAATCGACAACCGCGAACTGAACGCGGCACTGGCCGACGCCAATCACAAGATTTCGCGTTTTCAGGCACTGATCGCCGACAAGAACCGCCGCATTGTCGTCTGGGAAGGCTTCGCGAACAAGCCGGAGTTCCTGGGACAACTGCCTGTCGAAACGGGCGCTCCGCAGGATGACCGTGATTTCCTCGCTTTCGGCCGCTGGATCAAATCCCAGTCTGCCTCCGAACTCGAGAAGGCCATTGAGCTTTTGCGCTCCAGCGCCCAGAGCTTCGATCTGGTCGTTGAAACCACACGCGGCGAAATCATCGAGACGCAGGGCCGTGTCTCCGGTGGCCGGGCTTTCGTTCGCTTCGTCGCGCTCAACAATCTGCGCGCCGAGCTTGCCGAAATGAAACTGGAGAGGGATCGCCTGCACGGATCGCTTCTCAGCCTTCAGACTGTGCTCGACGCTACCGATCTGCCGGTCTGGCAGCGCGGTGCCGACGGCGCGCTCCTTTGGGTCAATGAAGCCTATGCGGAGGCGGTGGAGGCCGCCGATCCGGGTGCTGCGGTGAAGGAAGGCCGCGAGCTTCTGGCGACGGTGGCGCGTGAAAGGATCCGTGCGCTCAGCACCTATGACCCAGCCTATCGTGAAAAAGTCTCCACCGTGGTCCGGGGGAACCGGACATTCTTCGACGTGGTCGATGCCAGGAGCCCGGCCGGATCGGCTGGCATCGCGATCAATGTCTCGGATACCGAGGCTGTTCGCGAGGAGCTGAACCGCACCCTGAAAAGCCACGCCGAGACTCTCGACCATTTGGCGACGCCCGTTGCCATCTTCGACGGCAGCCAGCGTCTGCAGTTCTACAACCAGGCCTTCCAGCGACTCTGGGATCTCGACATGGGCTTCCTCGAACGCAAGCCGGGCAACGGCGAGATTCTCGACCGGCTGCGCGCTGCCGCAAAGCTGCCCGAGCAATTGAACTGGAAACAGTGGAAGGAAAATGCGCTCTCAGTCTATCAGGCGCTCGACACGCAATCCGATCTCTGGCACCTGCCGAACGGCCAGACGCTGCGTGTTTTCGCAACCGCCCGGCCACAAGGCGGCGCGACCTGGGTATTCGAGAACCTGACGGAAAAGGTCGATCTCGAAACCCGCTACAATACTCTGGTGCAGGTTCAGGGCGAGACCATCGACCATCTGTCCGAAGGCGTTGCCGTGTTCGGGCCGGATGGGCGCATCAAGCTGTCCAACCCAGCCTTCCGCGCGCTTTGGGGCGTCACCGAGGCGGAAGCCAAGCCCGGCACGCACATCCGCGCCATCGAGCAGGTCTGCGCGCCATCCTACGACCGGCCGGACGGCTGGAAGCGGTTCTCGCATCTTATTACCAGCTTCGACGACGAGCGGCCGTCCTGCCAGGGCATCCTCGAACTGCGTACCGGTCTCATTCTGGATTTCGCCGTCATCCCGCTGCCGAATGCGCAGACGATGCTGACCTTCGTCAACATCACCGACAGCGTGCGCGTCGAGCGGGCGCTGACCGAAAAGAACGAAGCGCTGCGGATGGCCGATCATCTGAAGAACGACTTCGTCCAGCACGTCTCCTACGAGCTGCGCTCGCCGCTGACCAACATCATTGGTTTTGCCGATCTGTTGAAGACGCCCGCTTTCGGCACTTTGACGGAGCGGCAGGCGGAGTATGTCGATCACATCTCGACCTCCTCCTCGTTGCTGCTGACGATCGTCAACGATATTCTCGATCTCGCGACCGTCGATGCCGGCATCGTTGAACTCGACCTGTCCGAAATCAACCTGACCGACTTCCTCGACGAAGTCTCCCTTCAGATGGCCGATCGGCTGCAGGAAAGTGCCGTGACGCTGCAGATCGATACGCCCGATATGCTCGGCCTGTTCGTCGCCGACCACCAGCGACTGAAGCAGATACTCATCAAGCTCCTGACCAATGCCGCCAATTTCGCGCCCGACGGCAGCACAGTCAGCCTGAGATGCCGCCGCGACGGCAGCGATTTCGTCTTCAGCGTGACCGACAACGGCCCCGGCATTCCGCAGGATGTTCTCGATACTGTGTTCAACCGGTTCGAAAGCCATGGAACACGCGGGGGTGCCGGTCTTGGGCTTTCCATCGTCGAGAGCTTCGTCAGCCTGCATCATGGTACGGTGTCGATCCGCAGTCACGAAGGCGAAGGAACGGAAGTGACGTGTCGCATCCCCTCGGGCGATCTTCCGAAATTCGCAGCGGCGGAATGATGCAAGACGTTACACTTTTCCTGAAAGACGAGGCCGCGACCATTCAACTCGGCGAGGATCTGGCGCTGGCCCTGAAACCGAGTGACTGCCTGGCGCTCTCCGGCGATCTCGGCGCCGGCAAATCGACGCTCGCCCGCGCCTTCCTGCGCGCCATGGCCGACGACGAGGCGCTCGAGGTGCCGAGCCCGACCTTCACCCTGGTGCAAAGCTACGACCTGCGCATTCCGGTTTCGCATTTCGACCTCTACCGGCTGGCAGATGTGTCCGAACTGGACGAACTCGGTCTCGACGAAGCGCTCTCGGATGGCATCTGCCTGGTGGAATGGCCGGAAAACGCGCTGGCGGCACTGCCGAAAACGCGCTTGACGGCAACCTTTTCCCACCTCGATGACGGACGTCGCGTCACCATTTCCGGCGACCCGGTGGCCCTGGCGCGGATCGAGCGCAGCCTTGCAATCCGTTCCTTCCTGCAAAACGGCGGATATGGAGAGGCAAAGCGCCGGCATCTGAGCGGCGATGCGTCGGCGCGCGCCTATGAGCGGATTCTGGCCGAGGGGCAACCACTGCGAATTCTGATGGATGCGGCCCGCCACAAGCCGGGGCAGATCCTGCAGGACGGCAAATATTACCAGCAGTTGGCGCATCTCGCCGAAGACGTCATTCCGTTCGTTGCCATTGCGCGCGATATCCGGGACAAAGGCTTCTGTGCACCGCAAGTTTACCAAACCGATCTCGACGCCGGCATCCTTCTGATCGAAAATCTCGGTAGCGACGGCATCCTCGATGCGGATGGAAAGCCGATCGCTGAACGTTATCTGGAAAGTGTTCGCGTCCTCGCGCATCTGCACGCGCAGCCGGTAACGCGCGACATACCCCTGACCGATACCATCACGCACCACATCCCCGATTTCGATCGCACGGCGATGAAGATCGAAACCAGCCTGCTGATCGACTGGTATCTTCCTTGGAAGCGCGGCGAGAAGGCCTCCGATGTAGAGCGCGCCGAATATTTCGCAGTCTGGAATTCGTTGATCGATCTGCTCGGCACGTCGGAACAAAAGCTGCTGCTGCGGGATTTCCATTCGCCAAACATCATCTGGCGCGATGAGCGCTCCGGCTTCGACCGTGTCGGCATCATCGATTTCCAGGACGCGATGATCGGCCCGACGGCCTATGACGTGGCATCCATCACACAGGATGCGCGGGTGACGATCGAGCCGGACCTCTGCGATGAGATGCTCTCGCTCTACTGCTCGGAACGCCACGCTCTCGGCGATTTCGACGAAACGACGTTCCGGCGCGACTGGCATCTGATGTCGGCACAGCGCAACTGCAAGCTTGTCGGCATCTGGGTCCGGCTGATGCAGCGCGACGGCAAGCCCTTCTACATGAAGCACATGCCGCGGACATTTTCCTATCTTCAGGTGGCCCTTGAACATCAGGCGCTCGCGCCCTTGCGCGAATGGTGCATAAAGGCAGGAATCCTTTAAAGCGCGTCAAACTTGACGCACAAAGGTCGCTATAACACTTTGAACTCCCGAATCACCGGCTAACGTTCAGTGGATCAAGTGCTGCCTATGCCTATCAAGAATGCCATGGTGCTCGCCGCGGGGCTCGGCACCCGCCTGCGCCCCATTACCGATACCATACCGAAACCGCTGGTGCGCATCGCCGGGAAACCGATGATCGACTATGCGCTCGATGCGATCGAAGGCGCCGGGGTCGAGACGGCGGCGGTCAACGTCCACCATTTCGCCGATCAGATGGAAGCGCATCTGAAGGACAGACGCCGGCCCAGGATCGTCATTTCCGACGAGCGGGAATCGCTGCTAAATTCCGGGGGCGGTCTTGCCAAGGGCTTGAAACTGCTCGACGACGGCCCTGTCCTGGTGATGAACGCCGACCTCTTCTGGGTCGGCGAAAAGCCTGGGGCGCCCTCCAATCTCGAACGGCTTGCATCGTTCTTCGACGCGAAAACCATGGACATGGCGCTGCTCTGTGTGCGCAACGAGGACACGACCGGTCATAACGGCAAGCTGGATTTTTCGCTTGGTTCGGACGGCCGTCTTTGCCGATACGGGGAGGGCCTGGAAAACCCGGTCGTCTATGCCGGTGCGATCGCCCTGCACAGCCGGCTTTTCGCCGACGCTCCGGAGGACGCCTTCAATCTCAACATCTATTTCGACAGGGCGATCGCCAGAGACAGGCTGTTTGGCATCGTGCTGGAAGGTCACTGGCTGACCGTTGGAACGCCGGAAGCGATCGGCGAGGCAGAGGAGGCGATCCGGCGCTTCCAGACAGGAGCCTGAGGTCGTGGCGGTAACCGTTTCCAACGTTTTCACTGTTCCGCCGGGCCTTCCCTTTCTGAAGACGCTGGTCGAAAAGCTGTGCTCCGGCGAACTGGTGCCCGGTTTTCGCTATGCGGGGGCCGATCCTCTCGCCCTTGCCGGCATTACGATCTTCGTGCCGACCCGCCGCTCGGCGCGCGTCCTGCGCTCGGAACTGGTCGATTGCCTCGGCGGCCGCTCGGCGATCCTGCCGATGATCCGGGCCTTGGGTGAAACCGACGACGACAGCGGGTTCTTCGACGCGGAAATCCCGGCGATCCTCGATCTGGCGCCGCCTCTGCCGAACACCGCCCGGCTGATCGAGCTTGGCCGCATCATCCTCGCCTGGCGCAACCAGCTTCCGAAGGCCGTGGTCGATGTGCACGCGGAAAGCCCGCTGATAGCGCCGGCGAGCCCCGCCGACGCAATCTGGCTCGCCCGCAATCTTTCCGAGATGATCGACGCCATGGAAACAGAAGAGCTGGATTGGGAGGCGCTCGATAAACTGGACGCCGCCGACCATGCGCTGTGGTGGCAGCTGACGCTTGAATTCCTCAAGATCGCCCGCATCTACTGGCCGCGGCGGCTGGAGGAGCTCAAGCAATCATCGCCGGCCCGCCACCGCAATGCCATCCTCGAGGCGGAGACGCAGCGCATTGCCGCCGGCAAGGTCACCGGGCCGATCATCATCGCCGGATCGACCGGCTCTATCCCGGCGACGGCCAGGCTGATCGCCGCAGTGCAGAAATTGCCGAACGGCACCATCGTGCTTCCCGGTCTCGACCGGACGATGAGCAATTCGGAATGGATGATGATCGCGCCGGAAACAGCTGCGTTGACCGGTGATCCGGCAAGCCGCAGCCATCCGCAATACGGCTTCTTCCGCCTGCTGAACCGCATGGGCATTGACCGCCATGAGGTCATGCCGCTCGGCACAGCGGACAATGATCTCGATTATCGCGCGGAAATCATGTCCCGCTCCCTTTTGCCGGTTCAGGCAACGAGCAGCTGGACCGCCCTTCGCCGAGCCCTAGATCAGGACCAGCTTACGGACGCCTTCAAGGATGCCGCGCTGATCGAAACGGCCAACGAACGCGAGGAGGCGACGGCGATCGCTATCGCCCTCCGGCTCGCCTTGCACGGCAGCGACGAAAGCCAGGCCGCACTGATCACCCCCGACCGCGACCTTGCCCGGCGGGTGGCGGCGGAACTTTTGCGGTTTGGCATCGAGGCCGACGATTCGGCTGGTACACCGCTTTCCGCCACAGGCCCCGGTAGCCTGACGCGGTTGCTTCTTGAAGCCACGCTGCGGCCGGGCGATCCGGTGGCGATCACCGGGCTGCTGAAACATCCGCTGGCACGCTTCGGTCTGCCCACGGATGTCATGAACTCAACGGCAGAGACGCTGGAGCTGATGGCACTACGCGGCGGCACCGGCAGCGCCGATATTTCCGAACTGGAGAGCCTTCTCGACGAGGCCCTCCAGCACGAAAGGAACAAAAGACATCTGCCGGAATGGCGCAGCCGGATCGACGAGGCAGCAATCGAGCAGGCCCGCGACCTTGCCCGGCGCATTGCCGCCGCTGTGGAACCTCTGGCTGGAACGCTGGTGCGCCATCACAGAACCGGCCGTGGCCTGACCGCAGCCTTGACGCTTGCCGAATGGGCGGAAAAAACCGGCGCCGCGCTGGAAGCCGCCACCGTTGACGAACGCGGCAGTCTTGCCGGTCTCTGGTCGGGTGAAGCCGGCGAAGCCCTGGCGGCCCTTTTGCGCTCCGTCATCGACACCGAGGGCCAAATGACCGCCGACGGACCCCAATGGAGCGACATCATGGAGGCGCTATCGGCGAGCGAGGCGATCAAGCCGCGCTCCATGCGCCATCCCCGCGTGTTTATCTTCGGCGCATTGGAATCCCGTCTGCAGAGCGTCGATCTCGTCGTTCTCGGCGGAATGAACGAAGGCACCTGGCCCGGACAAACCGCCAACGATCCTTTCCTGTCGCGCATCATGAAAACGTCCATCGGCCTGGAGCCGCCGGAGCGGCGGATCGGACAGCTGGCGCACGATTTCCAGATGGCCTGCGGCACGCGCAAGCTCGTCCTGACACGGGCGACGCGCAAGGGCGCTACGCCCACCGTCGCCTCGCGCTGGCTGCAACGGCTTCTCGCCGTCGGCGGCCGCGATTTCGCAGCAAGGCTTCGCGAGAACGGCAAGGATTATCATCATTGGGCGGGCATGCTGGATCAAGGGGTTACGCAGCCACTGGCGACCCGCCCGGAGCCGAGACCTTCGCCGGAACTGCAGCCGCGCAGCTATTCCTTCAGCGAAGTCGCCCGCCTGCGGCGCGATCCCTATGCTGTCTATGCCAAGCGAATCCTGCGCCTGCAGCCGATCGATCCCTTCAACCGCGATCCGGGTGCGGCCGAGCGCGGTACGCTCTATCACAAGATCGTCGAACGTTTCGTCCGCGCCGGTCTCGATCCCGCGTCGCCGAAAGCGATGCAGGAAATGAGCCGGCTGATCAACGAAGCCTTCGACGAGCAGGCTCTGCCCGCCCATATCGACGTCGTCTGGCGCCCGCGCTTTGCAGCCGTCGGCAAGGCGTTCATCGAGTGGGAAATCGCCCGCCACTCCGATATCCGGAAATCCTATACGGAGCTCTATGCCTCTATGGAGATCGGTGTCGAGGACATCAAGCTGACCGGCATTGCCGACCGTATCGATATTCTCGGCGATGGCAGCGCCGTTCTGATCGACTATAAGACCGGTTCCAGCCCCTCGGTCAACGAGGCGCGTGCGCTGCTTGATCCGCAACTGGCGCTCGAGGCCGCCGCGCTGAAGGCCGGCGCCTTCAAGCACGCGGGCGCACGGCATCCGCAGTCGCTGGTCTATGTCCGGCTGAAACCCGGCGAACGATTTAAACCTGAAGAAGTCAATAACGCACACGTCAAGGCGCGCGCCAATGTCGAAACCAAGTCGGCAAACCAATTGGCAGACGAATCGCTGAACGAGCTGAAGGGGCTCCTCACCGCCCTGATGAACGGCAAATACGGCTTTGCCTCACGCGTGATCGTGCAGAAAGAGCGCGACTACGGCGGCGAGTATGATCATCTTGCCCGTGTTGCCGAATGGGCGACCGCCGAAAGCGAGGAGGATGCCAATGAGGGATGACGATTTCGGCCCTCTCGAGCCCTCGCCTCAAGGCTGGCTCGACTGGACGTCCTCCAAGCAGGCGCTCGCTTCCGATCCCGCCCGCTCGGCCTGGGTGTCGGCCAATGCCGGCTCGGGCAAGACGCATGTGCTGACGCAGCGCGTCATCCGTCTACTCTTATCGGGCTGCCGGCCGTCTGCCATTCTCTGCCTGACCTATACCAAAGCTGCTGCGTCGGAAATGTCCAACCGCGTCTTCGAACGATTGGCCGAATGGGTGACGCTCGATGACGAGGCGCTGGATGACCGGATTGCGGCGATCGAGGGCGAGCGGCCGGATCTCCTGAAACGCCAGGAAGCGCGGCGCCTGTTTGCCCGGGCACTGGAAACGCCGGGCGGGCTGAAGATTCAGACGATCCACGCCTTCTGCGAAGCGCTGCTGCACCAGTTTCCGCTCGAAGCCAATGTTGCCGGTCATTTCTCGGTGCTCGACGACCGTGCTTCCGCGACGCTTCTTGCCGATGCCCGCCGCGCACACCTCACAGCCACGGCAAGCGAGGAGGATCGCGAACTGACGGAAGCCTTTGCGACCGTTCTCGATCTCGCCGACGATACCGGGCTCGAAAAGCTGCTGACAGCAATCGTCGCCAACCGCACCGCCATTCAGGCATTTCTCGAACAAGCCAGCCGCAAGGGCGGTATCGATCCGGCACTTCGATCGGCGCTCAGTCTCGCGCCCGGTGAAACCTCGGAGGCGGCGATAGCCGGATTCTGGCCCTTGCCAGGTCTCAACGGTGCGGCACTGGAGCGCTATGTCGGCATCGCACTTGCCACAGGCGGCACAAAGGTTATCGAATTCGCCGAAGGTCTTCGCGCCGTCGCCAAGCTTCCCGAACCGTTGCAACACTTCAACATGCTGCGGGACTTGTTCTACACGCAGAACGGCAAGATGAAGGCGGATTCGGCCTTCCTCTCCAAACCGATCCGCGACAAGGCACCGGATCTGGAGCCTCTTGTCCTCGCCGCCCGCGATCATATCGCCGTCTCCATGGATCGTCTCAACCTGGTCGCCATGTTCGAGGCGACGAAGTCGGCTCTCACGCTTGCCGACCGGCTGAACGGCGATTACGAGGACATCAAGAAAAGCCGCAGCCAGCTCGATTTCGACGACCTGATCAACCGCACGGCGGGGCTGCTTTCGCGCGGCGATGTCAGCCGCTGGGTTCACTACAAGCTCGATCAGGGCATCGATCACATACTGGTCGACGAGGCGCAGGACACGAGCCCGGTGCAGTGGACCATCATCCAGTCGCTGGCGGAGGATTTTTTCTCCGGCGAAACGGCGCGTGGTGGTAACCGTACGATGTTTGCCGTCGGCGACGAGAAGCAATCGATCTACTCGTTTCAGGGTGCCCGGCCCGAACGTTTTTCCGACGAGAGCATCGAGACGGAGCGGCGCGTACGCGACAGTGGCAAGGCCTTCAGCCCGATCCGGCTGCAGCTCTCCTTCCGCTCGACCGAGGATGTACTGTCGGCCGTCGATACCGTATTTGAAAACCCCCTGCACGCGCGAGGCCTCAGCGCCCGGCAGGATGCGGTCGTGCACGCCTCCAACCGCATCGGTCACCCCGGTCTGGTCGAAGTCTGGGACTCGATCGCGCCTGCAGACAGCATCCAGGAGGACGATTGGACCGCGGCCTTCGACGCGACACCCGAGGACGCGCCGGCTAACATTCTTGCCCAGCGCATCGCCGCGGTGCTCGCCGACTGGATCGGCAAGGAGACGGTGATCGAAAAAGGTGTCAAGCGGCCGATGCGGCCGGGCGACGTCATTGTTCTCGTGCGCAAGCGAGATGCCTTCGTCAACGCTCTCACCCGGGCTTTGAAAACGCGCCGCAACATTCCGGTAGCCGGAGCCGACCGGCTGGTCCTCACCAACCATATCGCCGTGCAGGACCTGATGGCGCTTGGACGCTTCGTCCTATTGCCCCAGGACGACCTTTCGCTGGCCGCCATCCTCAAAAGCCCATTGTTCAATCTAAGTGAAGACGACATCACGAATCTCGCAGTTTCCCGCCCGCTGTCGGTCAGCGTCTGGCAACGCCTGCAGGAATTCGGCGCCGACGAGGGGGCGCGCTACAATCGGGCCCTGCAAAAGCTGCAGCGATACAGGGCATTGTCGCGCACTCTGCCTGTCCATGATTTCTACGCCCGTATCCTCGGTCATGACGGCGGTCGGGCCGCTTTCCTCGGCCGGCTCGGAACCGAAGTCAGCGATATTCTCGATGAGTTCCTGACCTTTGCGCTCGATCACGAGAAAAACGGGCTGCCGGGCCTGCAGGCCTTCATTTCCGGTCTCGAAATGGAAGCGCCGACGGTCAAGCGCGAGCAGGACAAGGAGCGCAACGAGGTACGCATCATGACCGTGCATGCCGCCAAGGGGCTGGAGGCGCCGGTGGTGTTCCTGGTCGATGGCGGCGGCAAGGCCTTTAATTCGCAGCATGTCTCCGGCCTGCGCCTGATCCAGCCGGACAATAAGGGCGCGGCAGCGCCGCTTCCTGTCTGGCGGCCGCCGGGGGCGGCATCCAACACACTGATCGATGCGGACACCGCCCGGCTGAAGACAGCCGCAGAAGAGGAATATCGCCGGCTTCTCTATGTCGGCATGACGCGTGCCGCCGACCGTCTGATCGTCTGTGGCTACCAGGGCAAACGGGCCAACCCCGAAAGCTGGCATGCCATGGTCACGACAAGCCTGTCCGGGGACGAGCGCGGTCGCAGCGCTCCCAAAACGTTTACAGCGGCCAATCAGGAGTGGACCGGCTATTCGTGGCAGGCTTCCTCCGCCGCTCGCGATCGGGAGACGAAGGATGCTGTCACGGAAGCTGCCGATGCTCGGCCGACGGGCCTGCCCGCCTCTCTGCTGCAGCCCTTGCCACCGCAACGGCACCTGCCGCGCCCGCTAAGCCCCTCCGGTGCGGGTGTCATCATTGACGAGGACGATGGCGCCGCAATAATCGGATCGGCGCTGTTCTCGCATAAAGCCAGCGCCAACAGATCGCTGCTACGGGGTGCGATCCTGCATCGCTTCCTGCAGGTATTGCCGTCGATCCCGCCGGAGGAACGACACGCCGCCGCCGAGCGTTATCTGGCTCGCTCCGTGCCCCGCTGGTCCGCAAGCGAGCGACAGGCGTTGACGGCTTCGGTCCTCAATGTGATCGAGCATCCGGAACTCGCCGCGCTATTTTCCGAGACGAGCCGCGCGGAAGTGTCCGTGATGGGCACGTTGACGCTGGGGACGCGCGATTTTGCCGTTTCCGGCCGCCTCGACCGGCTTGCAGTCTCCGACAAGACGGTCATTATCGCCGATTTCAAGACCAACCGGGAGGTCCCCGCTTCGCCGGAAGACGTGCCCTTCGTCTACCGGGCACAGCTGGCGATCTACCGCGCGCTCCTCGCGCCGCTCTATCCCGACCACGCCTTTCGGTGCGTACTGATTTATACCGAAAGCCCGGCAGTGCTGACTTTGCCACGGGAGATGCTGGACAGGAGCCTTGTGGAGCTCTCGAAGAAGTGAGATACCGAATATTGAAAAAGATGCGTTCCACTATCACATCTTCACCAACCGTTCGAAGAACGCCGATTTCGAAACAAGGAGCAGCCTATGGCTACCGTAAAAGTCGATACGTCCAATTTTCAGGATGAAGTGCTGAATGCCGCCGAGCCGGTTATCGTGGATTTCTGGGCCGAGTGGTGCGGCCCGTGCAAGATGATCGCCCCGAGCCTCGAAGAACTCTCCGTTGAACTTGCCGGCAAGGTGAAGGTTGCCAAGGTCAACATCGACGAAAACCCGGAAATCGCTGCCCAGTACGGCGTGCGCTCCATTCCGACACTCGCCATGTTCAAGGCCGGCGAAGTCTCCGACATCAAGGTCGGCGCTGCTCCGAAGACCGCGCTGTCGTCCTGGATTTCGAACGCAGCCGCTTAAGTCCTGATTTTGGAAAACAATTGAAAAAGCCCGGGAAACCGGGCTTTTTTGTTGATCACGGTCACCGGGGCGGCGTGCCATTAGCGGCGAGCACGTCGCCGACCAGATAGAGTGAGCCGCCGATCAGGATGCGCGGCGATGCCGGATCGTTCGAAAACAACTCTGTGATGGTCGCCAGCGCCTCGGCTACCGTCTCGAGCGGTGTCGCCTCGAAACCGGCCGCGCCTGCGTCGTCGGCCAGTGCTACCGCGTCGATCCCGGCGTCCGAGCCGCGGATCGGCACGGTAAAGACCTGTTCGGCCAGCCCCTTGAAGGCCTTGAAATAACCGACCGGATCCTTGGTGTTGATCATCCCGATGATCAGGAACAACGGACGGGGGTCGCGTTCCTCAAGATTGGCCATGGTTTCGGCGATGACTTGTCCCGCGCCCGGATTGTGTCCGCCATCGATCCAGATTTCCGCACCCGCCGGCGCAAGGGAAACGAGCTTGCCGTCGGTCAGACGCTGAAGCCGACCCGGCCATTCGACCATCGTCAGTCCCGTTTCGATCGCGCCCTCCGGCAGATCAAAACCGGCAGCCTTGACGGCGCGGATGGCGGCGGCAGCATTTGCGTGCTGATGGCGGCCCGGCAGGCGTGGCAGCGGCAGGTCGGCCAGTCCAAACTCGTCCTGGTAGATCAACCGGCCGAATTCTTCATGCGCCATGAAATCCTGCCCATAAACGGAGACCGGGCATTTCAGCCGCTCGGCGGTCGTCACCAGCAGGTCGCGCGCGGTGTCTTCCTCCTGATGGCCGATCACCACCGGGCAACCGCGTTTCATGATACCGGCCTTCTCCGCGGCGATCAGTTCGACCCGATCGCCGAGATAGGACTGATGGTCGAGCGAGATCGGCATGATGACAGAGACGGCAGGCGTCTTGATGACATTGGTCGCATCGAAGCGGCCGCCGAGGCCGACCTCGATGATCGCCACATCCGCCGGATGTTCGGCAAAGAGCAGAAAGGTGACGGCCGTCAGGATCTCGAAGACGGTGATCTTCTGCCCGTCGTTCGCCACCGCCACGCGGCGGACCGCATCCGCCAGGACGGCGTCACTGACCAGCGTGCCGCGCGCCCCTTTTTTTCCGATCCGGTAGCGTTCGTGCCAGTTGACGAGGTGCGGCGAGGTATGGACATGGACGCTGTGACCGGCGGCTTCGAGGATGGCCCGCGAAAAGGCGGTGACGGAGCCCTTGCCGTTGGTGCCGGCGACATGGATGATCGGCGGCAGCCTGTCCTGCGGATTGCCGAGCGTGTCGAGCAGCCGCGTGATCCTGTCGAGTGACAGATCGAAGCCCTTTGGATGCAGGGCCAGCAGCTTGTCGATCTCCTGCCCTGCCTCGCTGACATGCGCTGTCGTCATCACCCGCTCCTGCAAACCGCCGTTGGAGCGCTGCACGCTATCGAGCGAGCCGAGAACGCTACAATCTCAAATTTTCAACATTCGGCCTGCGCTCCGGGTGAGCGCAGGGCGCCCTCAAACACTGGCAGAGGCTGCGATCGGTAGCGCGGCAAGCGCTCCGCTGACATTGAGCTTGGCAGCTTCCATCGGCTTCTTCATCAGGATTTTCAGGACGCGGGCGAGCGTTGTCGGGATGTCGTGGCGTTTGACCACCATGTCCACCATGCCGTGCTCCATCAGATACTCCGATGTCTGGAAGCCCTCGGGCAGCTTTTCGCGGATGGTCTGTTCGATCACCCGTTTGCCGGCAAAGCAGATTTCGGCGCCCGGCTCTGCAAGGTGCAGGTCGCCCAGCATCGCATAGGAGGCGGTAACGCCGCCGGTGGTCGGGTTCGTCAGTACGACGATGTAGGGAAGGCCCGCTTCCTTCAGCATTTGCACCGCAACCGTGGTGCGCGGCAGCTGCATCAGCGACAAGATGCCTTCCTGCATGCGTGCGCCGCCCGATGCCGGGAAGATCACCAGCGGGCACTTTTCCGCAATCGCCTTTTCGAAGGCCTTGATGATCGCTTCGCCGGCTGCCATGCCGAGCGAACCGCCCATGAAATTGAATTCGTGCACGACGCCGACGAGCTTGACACCCTGGACGCGGCCGACACCGGCTACGATCGTGTCTTCGAGGTCAGTCTTGACGCGACTGTCACGCAGGCGGTCGACATATTTCTTGGAATCGCGGAACTTCAGCGGATCCTGCGCCACCTTGGGCTGTGGCAGTGCCTCATAGACGCCGTCGTCGAACAGGTCCTTCAACCGCGCCTTAGCCGGCATCTTCATATGGAAGCCAGAAGCGGGAATGACCCATTTGTTCTCTTCGAGATCGCGATGGAATACCATCTCGCCGGTTTCCGGGCACTTGATCCAGAGATTTTCCGGAACTTCCCGGCGGCCGAGCATCGAGTTGATCTTCGGTCGAACGTAATTTGTGATCCAGTTCAAATCCAAACTCCTGAATATTTAAAACCGGTCCTGCCTAGAGCCGGATGATTTAGGGCCTAGCGGCCCAAAATCTCAATCCGCTCCAGCAGCAAAAAGCGGCATCATGCCCGGTAATGTGGGCAATTATTCGGCCGCTACAAGTCGTGCGGAGCGAACGCCGGCGGCAAGGCCACGCACCAGGGCTTCCACGCCCGGTACTGTCGCCCCTGTCGATTTCCCGTCTCCGGTCAGGCTGGATGCCACCTGATTGACGATGGCGGTGCCGACGACGACGCCATCGGCCGACGCGCCGATCGCGCGTGCATGGTCGGCCGTCTTGACGCCGAAGCCGACACAGACCGGCAGCGTCGTATGACCCTTGATCCGCTGTACGGCGCCGCCGACAACGGAAGGATCCGGCAGAGCCGACCCGGTGATACCGTTCATCGAGACATAATAAACGAAACCAGACGTGTTTTCGAGAACCTTCGGCAACCGCTTGTCGTCAGTGGTCGGGGTCGCGAGGCGAATGAAGTTGATGTCCTTCTTCAGCGCCGGGATGCACAGTTCGTCATCCATTTCCGGCGGCAGGTCCACGACGATCAGGCCGTCGATGCCCGCTTCCAGCGCATCGTCGAGGAAGCGCTCAACGCCATAGATATAGATCGGGTTGTAGTAACCCATCATAACGATCGGCGTTTGCTGGTCGTCTGCGCGGAAATGACGGGCGATTTCCAGTGTCTTCGCCAGCGTCTGTCCGCTTTTCAACGCACGCTGCCCGGCGAGCTGGATCGCCGGGCCATCGGCCATCGGATCGGAAAAGGGCATGCCGAGTTCGATGATGTCGGATCCAGCCGAAGGCAGCGCCTTCATGATCGCCAGCGACGTCTCGAAATCCGGGTCGCCACCCATGAAATAGGTGACGAGCGCCGGGCGGCCTTGCGCCGCAAGATCGGCAAATCGTTTGTCCATGCGTGCGGTCATGCTCTTACAGCCCCATACCCAGTAACTTGCCGACGGTGAAGATGTCCTTGTCGCCACGGCCGGAGAGATTCATCAGGATGATCTCGTCCTTGCCCATCTTCGGCGCGCGCTTGATGACCTCGGCGATCGCGTGGCTCGGCTCCAGCGCCGGAATGATGCCTTCGAGGCGCGTCAGCACCTGGAAGGCCTCCAGCGCCTCATGGTCCATGATCGGTACATATTCGACGCGGCCGATGTCGGCGAGCCAGGAATGTTCCGGACCTATGCCGGGATAATCGAGGCCGGCCGAAATGGAATGGCCTTCCTTGATCTGCCCGTCGCCATCCTGCAGGAGATAGGTGCGGTTGCCGTGCAACACGCCCGGCGACCCGGCGGTGATCGAGGCGCAATGCTCGTCGCCATCGAGTCCTTTGCCGCCGGCTTCGACGCCGACGATCTTGACGGATTCGTCATCCAGGAACGGATGGAAGATGCCGATGGCATTCGATCCGCCGCCGACGGCGGCGACGATCAGATCAGGCAGTCGGCCTTCGGCCTCCAGCATTTGCTCGCGCGCTTCCGTGCCGATCACCGACTGGAAGTCGCGCACGAGTTCCGGGTAGGGATGCGGGCCGGCGGCCGTGCCGATCAGATAATAGGTGCTGTCGACATTGGTGACCCAATCGCGAAGGGCTTCGTTCATCGCGTCCTTCAGCGTACCCGAGCCCGCCGTGACCGGCTTTACCTCGGCGCCAAGCAGCTTCATGCGGAAGACGTTAGGCGCCTGGCGTTCCACGTCGGTCGCGCCCATGTAGACGACGCAGGGAAGGCCGAAGCGCGCCGCGACCGTCGCCGAAGCGACGCCATGCTGGCCGGCACCGGTTTCGGCGATGATGCGGGTCTTGCCCATGCGCTTGGCAAGCAGGATCTGGCCGATGCAATTGTTGATCTTGTGCGAGCCGGTGTGGTTCAACTCCTCGCGCTTGAAATAGATCTTGGCGCCGCCAAGATGCTCGGTCAGTCGCTCGGCAAAATAAAGCGGGCTCGGCCGGCCGATATAGTGGGCGCCGAGATGCTTAAGTTCCGCCTGGAATTCCGGATCGGTCTTTGCCTTGTTCCACTCGTCCTGCAGGTCGAGGATCAGCGGCATCAGGGTTTCGGCGACGAAGCGGCCGCCGAAAATGCCGAAACGGCCATCCTCGTCGGGACCCGACCGAAACGAATTCAGTTTTGGCGTCTCGTTCACTCGCTTCTCCCTGCCAATGCTCTATCTCTGGCGATCGCCGTCTCCGCGCGCAGAACCGCATCGAAAAACTCTTCCATGCGTTTCATATCCTTGACGCCCGGCGCACTTTCGACACCGGACGAGAGATCAATTGCGGTTGCACCCGTCATAGCCAGCGCCTCGCCGATATTGTCCGCATTCAATCCACCGGAAAGCATGTAATCGACGCTTTCGTCAAGCACATCGAGCAGCCGCCAGTCGAAAGACACGGCGTTGCCGCCCGGCAGATCCGAGCCTTTCGGCGGCTTTGCATCGAACAGGAAGCGGTCGGCGATGCCGATATAGGGCTCGACCCGCTTCAGATCGTCGGCATCGCGAATGGAGAGCGCCTTCATAACGGGCAGTCCATAGACGGCCTTGACTGTCAGGACGCGCTCAGGACTTTCATTGCCGTGAAGCTGCAGCATATCCGGCGACAGCGCCGAGACGATCTCGTCAAGAACATCGCTATCCGCATCGACCGTCACTGCCACGATCTTCGCCTTGCCGCGAATGCGATCAGCCAAGCGGCCGGCATCATCCGGCTCGATATTGCGCGGGCTCTTCGGGAAGAAGATGAAGCCCGTATGACGTGCGCCGAGCGCCACGGCCCGATCCACGGCCTCGGCAGTCTTCAACCCGCAAATTTTCACTTCCGTTTTCATGCACAGCGACCTGACATGAAATGCCGCGCGAGTCGAGCCTGAAACCGACAGACACGGTCTTCGGGCCCATCGGCGTAACAGCGCTTCCACGAAATAATATCAGATATCGATATATCATGGTGCTCAATGAGAACACTGATTGACCTTCCCGAGCAGCAGGTTCAGGGCTCGAAGATACCGCGAGGCGAGATCAGAGAAGCTCTCGGAAACCGGCGCTAAGCATCGGATCAATCGAAATCGATCGCGTGCAGCATGGTGCCGTTGCGCTTCAGCCAGCGCTTGGCATCGTCCATTGCCGGGCAAAGCTTCTCGCAGAGATCCCAGAAATCCGGTCCGTGATTCATCTCGCGCAAATGCGCCACCTCGTGTGCCGCCAAATAGTCGATTACCGTTGGCGGCGCCATGACGATACGCCAGGAGAAACTCAAGGACCCATCGGCGGCGCAGGACCCCCAGCGGCTGCGTGTATCCTTGAAGCTCAATGACTTGACTTTACGGCCAACCATCCGGGCATAGATCGCAACAAGATGCTCAAGGTCTTTCCGCGCCTCCTTCTTCAGGAAGTCGGCGATCCGGCGGCGCAGATGCTCTTCGGCGCCGCTGACGCGGAGCACAGGCTCGTCGTCTGTGATGACCGCTTCCGTCAGACCACGCAGCTTGCCGGTGCGCTCAATCCGATGGGCGACGCCGCGCAGCAGAATAGTTCCGCCCTCTTCCAGAACGCTTTCGCCGGAAAACCGCGCGAGTTTGGTCATCAACCAGCCTTGGTGCCGGTCGAGAAAGGCGTTGATTTCACGCTCCGGCAGCCCGGCCGGGATCGTCATCTTCAGCGCCCGGCCGCCGGGCTCGATCCGCAGAGTCATCCGCGTGGCGCGCGCATTCTGGCGGATCGTCAGAGGCATGACCTTGCCGGCAACGTCTATCGTCCGCTGCGTGGGCGGCGGCGGGGACTTGGGCTGGCGCGACTTTCGAAGCAGCGAGAACATGAGGGATTGATAGCCGATTCGTTTGATGGGCGCATGGTCCGCAAGAAATGCGGACGATATATCAAAAAGAAAAACCGGCATCCGTTAGGAATACCGGTCTTGTCGTTAGGATGATCGCTGCGATCAATGGCCCGGGAAACCCGGAACCGAGCCGGAACCGCCGGAATTGCGTTCGCGCATGAAGCGGTCGAACTCTTCCTGGTCCTTGGCACGGCGAAGTTCACGGACATACTCGTCAAACTGCTCGCGCATTTCA
The DNA here is from genome assembly GCA_900474095.1 of Hyphomicrobiales bacterium. Taxonomy (GTDB): domain Bacteria; phylum Pseudomonadota; class Alphaproteobacteria; order Rhizobiales; family Rhizobiaceae; genus Pararhizobium. The sequence continues at coordinate 27,776 of UCOA01000016.1, forward strand.
TCGAGTTTGCGGCGCTCCTCGTCGAGGCGGGCCAGTTCAGCATCGCGCCAGTCGTCGAAGGCAACGTTGCCGGTGCCGAAGCTCGTACGACCATAGCGCTGCCCCTTGCGCTTGAAGGACGAGCAAAAGCCGTCGACAGTGTTGTTGGCGTCCTTCTTGAAGGATTTCAGCCTTTCGCCGAACAGGATATAGGCAAGCATGGCAAGACCAAGCGGCCAGAATACCACGAAACCGAGCACCATCATGGCAATGGTCGCTGGCGTCCAGTCCGGACGGATCAATGCAGATTGGTTCATGTTCTGACGTCCTCGCTAAAAGTGGGCCTCTCCTTCGGGCCCGCTTATAACGAGATGGGAAGGGGCCTGCCGCTCTGCAAGACAAACCTCCGCAGATTCCGGCAACCCCCTGATATCGACCGATGAAATCGGCATAGGCTGGATCAGCCGGTTTTTCCGCCTTTGATCAACCGCGGCACCGGCGGCTTGGCGCTGCGGGCATGTTCGCGCTGGAACGCGGTGATGCGCGGCGCAATCTCGCGACGGAACCGCGATCCGTTGAAGACGCCGTAATGGCCGACATCCGGCTGCATGTAATGCAGGCGCATGTTTTCGGGAATATTCGTGCAGATGGTCTGCGCCGCTTTCGTCTGGCCGACGCCGGAGATGTCGTCGTTTTCGCCCTCCACCGTGAGCAGCGCGACCTTGCGGATCGCGGTCGTGTCGACGCGGCTGCCACGATGCATCATCTCGCCCTTCGGAAGGGCATGGCGCATGAAGACGGTCTCGACCGTCTGCAGGTAGAACTCGGCCGTCAGATCCATGACGGCCATGTATTCATCGTAGAAGTCGCGGTGCTTTTCGGCGGCGTCGCCGTCGTTCTTGACAAGGTGCGCGAAAAACTCCTTCGTCGCGGTCAGGTGGCGGTCAAGATTCATCGACATGAAGCCGGAAAGCTGCAGGAAACCGGGATAGACCAGACGCATGAAGCCCGGTTGCGGGAATGGCACCGGCATGATGACTTTGTCGCGGAACCATTCGATCGGCTTGTCTTCGGCGAGCTGATTGACGGCGGTCGGGTTGATGCGCGTGTCGATCGGACCGCCCATCAGCGTCATCGAGGACGGCGACAGCGGATCGCCATTCGCCTCCATCAGCGCCACGGCGGCAAGCACCGGAACTGCCGGCTGGCAGACGGCGATTACATGGGTGTCGGGCCCAAGGAAATGCAGCATCTGGATGACGTAGTCGATATAGTCATCGAGGTCGAAGGTGCCCTCGGTCAGCGGCACCATGCGGGCATCGATCCAGTCGGTGATGTAGACATCCGATTTCGGCAATAGCGCTTCGACGGTGCCACGCAACAGCGTTGCATAGTGTCCGGACATCGGTGCGACGACCAGCACCCTGGGATCGGCTGCTGTCCTGGTTTTCGGCAACGCACGCTCGAAATGGATGAGGTTGCAGAAAGGCTGACGCCAGACAATGCGCTCGTCGACGGCGACGGACGTGCCATCGATGATCGTCTCGGGCAAACCAAATTCCGGCTTGCCATAGCGACGCGTCGTCCGCTCGAATACCTCGAGGCCAGCGGCGGCCATGCGGCCGAGATAGGTGTGGGCCACGGGATTGAGCGGATTGGCGTAGGCCAGCCGCATGGCATCCGCCGCGGCGCGCCACGGGGCCATCATTGCATGATTGAGCTCGTAAAGCTGGTAAAACATCGGAAGCGTTCTCCTTGTTACCCTAGACGACAACGCCGCTCCCGATTGGACGCAACCTTGCACTTGTTTTTTTGTGTCCGCGTATCCGTTAGCAACGCAAACAGTAACACTTTTCTTGTGCGACGCAATAAATATGCAATGCTCACTTAGGACTAGTTCCATTACAAATCCGTCATGAAGGGCGATAAAGGCGCTTGCGCGAGCCTGCCCGTCACGAATCAATGCCATAGAAACGCGCGGCACTCGTTCCAAAAACCGCCTTACGGGCGCTTTCATCAAGGTCTTGCAGCAATTCGTTCGCCGCTATCCACCATTTTTCATAATTCGCGTCGAGATCAACCACAGGCCAATCGCTGCCGAACATCATGCGTTCCGGTCCGAAAACATCGACCAGGTGCAAGACGTAGGGCCGCAACCGTTCCACCGTCCAGCCATTGCCCGCTTCCGTTACCAGGCCTGAGAGCTTGACACTGACATTCGACCGCCGGGAGAGCGCCGTCATGTCGGCGCACCATGGCTCAAGGGTGCCGGCGGCGATGAAGGGCTTGGCTGCGTGGTCGATGACAATCGGCAGATCTGGCAAGCGGTCGGCAAGCGCCGATATCACCGGCAGATGGCGCGGCTGGATGAGCGCGTCGAAGCGCAGACCAAGGTGCGGCAGCGTCTCGAGCGTACGGATCGCCTCGGGCTGAAGGACGCAGAACGTATCCTCGATGCCCTGCAACATCGGGCGAACCCCGCGAAACTTCGGATGGCGCTTGAACAGCTCCAGGTCCGAACGCGCCGTTGGCGACCACACGTCCACCCACCCGACAACCGCGGCGACGGTTTCTTCACGCTCGGCGAGTCCAAGCAGGAACGCGGTTTCCGCCAAGTTGGGCGCCGCTTGCACCAGCACGGTTTTGGTAATGCCCGCTGCCGCCAGCTGCGGCCTCAGATCATCCGGCATGAAATCACGATAAATGGCGGCAAGCTCCGGCGGCGGCCAGTCGTTATGGCCAAGGCTGAGTGTCCAGTAGTGCTGATGGGCGTCGATGCGGGTCAAGGCGACACTTTCACCACGGCCTTGATCAATCCGCCCTTCTCATGTGCCCAGCGCGGCAGATCGTTCACCACCTCGTCCAGTGTCGTGCGATGCGTGATCAGCGCTTCGACCGGCACATGGCCGGCGCGGATCGAGGCGGCGACATGCTCGAAATCCTGACGCGTCGCGTTGCGGCTGCCGACCAGCATCATTTCGCGCTTGTGGAATTCCGGATCCGAGAACCGGATCTCGTCCTTGACGACGCTGACGAAGACCAGGCAGCCGCCATGGGCGACGAAGGCAAAGGACATTTCCATCGAGCCGCCGAAGCCGGTGGCGTCAAAGACGACATCGAAGCCATCGCCGCCTGTCGCCGCCAACACCGCATCTAGGGCGCCGTCGCCCGCAAGAATGCCGCGCGCAAACCCGAGCCGATCCGCCGCCATGTCCAGCCGCTCGACGCTCGCATCGAGCAATGTCACCTCATGGCCCGCAATACGCGAAAACAGTGCCGTGCCAAGGCCGATGGGGCCGGCACCGATAACCAGCGCCCGCGATCCCGCCGGCGCCAGCGAACGGCGCACGGCATGGGCGCCGATCGCCAAAAACTCGACCGTCGCGGCCGCTTCCAGCGTCAAATCGCCAGCCGGATAAAGGTTTTCCTCCGGCACCAAGATTTCCTCGCAGAAGGCGCCATCGGTGTGCACGCCAAGGACCTTGATCGCCGTGCAGCAATTCGGCTTGTCCTTGCGGCAGGCGACACAGGTCCCGCAGGAAAGATAGGGATTGACGATAACCGGCGTACCCGGCGCCAGCGAAACTCCTTCGCCGGATTCGATCACCCGCGCCGAGATCTCGTGACCCATGACGCGGGGATATTCGAGGTAGGGATGTTTGCCTTCGAAGATATGATAGTCGGTTCCGCAGATGCCGACATGGCTGACGGCAAGCCGTGCCCAGCCCTTCGGCGGACCCGCCAATACCGGTCTGTCAATGATGTCGAGACGCCCGGGCTCCAGGCAGATCACCGTTTTCATGGCAGGCAGTTCCTTGCAATCGTCCACAACAGGTTGAAGTCACGGTTTTGATGGGCGTCCGGCCGGCCGGCTGGGGCCAGCCGGCCGGACGTGGAGGACCGTCAGCGGGAACCGCGCCGGCGCAACTGGTCGAAATAGACGATGACGATGATCAGCGCGCCGGTGATGATGCGCTGCCAGAACGAGTTGACGTTCAGAAGGTTGGCGCCGTTGTTGATTGTCGCCAAGATGAAGGCGCCGAGCAGCGGCCCCTGCACCGATCCGACCGCGCCGAACAGGCTGGTGCCGCCGATGACCGAGGAGGCGATCGCCTGCAGTTCCCAGCCTTCCGCCTGGGTTGCGTTGCCGATGCCGATGCGCGAGGCGAGCAACAGGCCGACGAAAGCGGCGCAGGTCGAGGACAGGATATAGGCGAGATAGATCGTCCGGTTGACATTGACGCCGGACAGGCGCGCCGCTTCGCTGTTGGAGCCGACCGCGAAGAGATAGCGGCCCCAGCGGCTCAGATGAAGGAAGACATAGGCGGGGATGGCGACGACCACGACCATCCAGAACAGGCTGGGAACGCCGAGGAAATCGGCGCGCGAAAAGTTCGTGAACGCCTCGTTGCTGATCGAGATCGTCGAACCGTTGGTGATCAGGAGGCCAATGCCGCGCAGCGACGTCAAGGTCGCCAGCGTGATGATGAAGGCGGGAAGCCCCATGCGAACGATGCCGAAAGCATGGAAGGCGCCGATGAGCACGCCGATCAACAGCGTGATGATCATCGCCAGCCAGAGCGGCACGCCGGCGGCGAGCAACCAGGCCACGGCGACGCTGGCAAAACCGACGACTGCGCCGACGGAGAGGTCGATGCCGGCGGTGATGATGACGAAGGTCTGCCCGACGGCGAGAATGGCCGTCATCGCACCTTGCCGCAAGAGGTTGCTGATGTTGTTCGGGGTCCAGAAGCTGTTGGTTGCGATGCCCAGAAGCAGCCAGAGGAACAGGAGGAGGCCAAGCAGGGTCAGGCCGAACAAGATGTTCATGCCCCTTTTCGGCACTGGTGCCGCTTCTGTCGTTGCTTCAACGGTCATGACTTTCCTCCACGCATATTTTCTTCCGGTCTTTTCACGATTTTCAAACGCCGATCGCCTGGGTCAGCACGTCCTCGTGCGAGCCGCCGCGATAGCTGTGGCTGGCCACGAGTTTCCCCTGTCGAAACACGTGCAACCGGTCGGCAAGCTCGTAGACCTCCGGCAGGTAGGACGAGATCAGGATGATGCCCGCCCCCTGCTCCAGCAGTCGGGCAAACAAGCGGTAGATCTCCGCCTTGGTGCCGACATCGACACCAACCGTTGGCTCATCGAAAATGAACAGCTTGGCACCGTGGCTCAGCCACTTGCCGATAACAATCTTCTGCTGATTGCCGCCGGACATGGCGGACGCCAGCACCCGGCGCGTTGGCGTCTTGATCTTCAGGTCCTTGATCTGGCGGTCTGCGTTTGCGATCTCGCGGCGACGATTTATGGTGAAACCGCTTGTCAGCCGGTCGAACACCGGCAGGTTGATGTTGAGGCCGATCGGCAGGTTGAGGCAGAGACCCTGGTCGCGGCGGCTTTCCGGCGCAAGCGCAATGCCAAGGTCCATCGCCTGGCGCTCATTGCGGATGTCGACCTTCTTGCCCTGCCAGTAGATTTCGCCCGATGTAACCGGCTGGCGACCATAAAGGCCAAGTGCGAATTCGCTACGCCCGGCGCCGATCAGGCCATACAGCCCAACGATTTCGCCCGCGCGTACCGACAAAGAGACATTCTCGAAACCGGGTCCGGTAAGACCGCGCGTCTCGACGATGGTGGCGCCGATCGGCAGGGTTTCCTTATGATAGATCTGCTCGATGGTGCGATTGATCATCAACGCGATCAACTCGGCATCGTTGGTCTCGCTGATCTTGCGGGTGCCAACATGGGTGCCGTCGCGAAGGACCGAAACGCGGTCGGCGAGTTCGAAGACTTCCTCCATGCGATGGCTGATATAGACGATGGTCACGCCTTCGGCCTGAAGCCGGCGAATGAGCCGGAACAGCTGCGCCGATTCCTGACGGGTCAGATAGGCGGTCGGCTCGTCGAAAATCAAAAACTGCGTGCCACGCATCGCCGCGCGCGCCGTAGCGACAAGCTGCTGCTGGCCGATGGTCAGGCTGGAAAGAGCGGCAGCCGCCGGGAGGTTGAAGCCGAGGTCGTTGAGCACGGCCTGCGCAGCAGCGGTCATGGCGCGCTTGCGCATCAGGCCATTCTTGTCCATCTCGTCACCGAGGAACATATTGGCGGCGACGCTGAGATGTGGGCAAAGCACGACTTCCTGATGAACGGCATTGATGCCGCGTGCAATCGCCTCCGTCGGATTGGAAAGCTGAACGGGTTCGCCGCACCAGAAAACCTCGCCAGACGTTCGCCGGATAACGCCGGTCAAAAGCTTGATCAGCGTCGATTTGCCGGCGCCATTTTCGCCGACGATGGCATGGATTTCGCCACACAGGAACGTCAAGCTGGCAGGCTTCAAGGCCTCGACGGCACCGTATTTCTTCTGCAGGCCGCGTAGTTCCAGGATCGGCTGCCCCTTCGGAACGGGATGCCTGACAACCGTCGCCGCGCCCTCTTCGTGCCGGTGCCTGACGTCGTAAAGTCCTGTCATGGCGGCTTTCCTCCCTATCCGAGAACCTGCCTCGAACTGATGTTTCAGCCTGAAGCAGGTCAATATCGCAATCTGCGGCGGCGGCAGGACGGTTGCCATAACGGCTATCGTCCTGCCGCGCTGTCCTGGGATCAGTTGACCTTCGGGTTCAGAAGGGCGTCGATCTTCGGATCGGCCATGTTGGCCTTGGTCACCAGGTTGGCGCCGGTATCGACATTGGCCTCGACCTTTTCCTTCTTGGAAGCGGCCAGGGCGGTCTTGATGCCGTCATAGCCCATCCGGTAAGGATCCTGGACGACGAGGCCGGCGAGCACGCCTTCCTTGAGGAAGCCGACCGTCTTTTCGTCACTGTCGAAGCCGATGACCTTGATCTTGTCACCGAGCTTGTTTTCGGCGATCGCCTGACCGACACCCTGCGCCATGATCAGGTTGGAAGCAAACACGCCGACGAGGTTCGGGTTTGCGGTGATCAGGTCGGTCATCATGTTGAGGCCGGTGGTAGCCTGACCGTCGGCATATTTGTCGGCCACAACCTTGAGGCCCGGATATTTAACGGCGATCTGTTCCATGAAACCATTGTGGCGCTGGTCGAGCGAACCCACACCTGGCAGGCTGGTGATTATGGCGATTTCGCCCTCTTCCTTGCCGGTTGCTTCCTTGATTGCGGCGGCGAGCCCGTCAGCGGCGATACGGCCACCCTGGGTGTTGTCGGTTGTCAGGAATGAGGTGAAAGCCTTCGAGTCTGCGCCCGAATCGATGCCGATGATCGGGACGGACTTCGCAGCCTCGTCGATCGGCTTGCCGAGTGCCTTGAATTCCGTCGGCGAGATGACGACGGCGGCAGGCGCGCCGGCAACGGCGTTTTCAAGAATGCTGATCTGGCCGTTGATATCGGATTCCGACTGCGCTCCGAGTTCGGGCACGTTGACGCCGAGATCCTTGCCGGCTGCGCGGGCGCCGGCCAGAACGATCTGCCAATAGAAGGACGTCGTGTCCTTGACGATGATCGGGATGGTGACGTCCTGAGCGAACGATGTCATCGGCATCATTGTGGCGAACACGGCGGCACCAGCAAGGCTGGTAAAGGCGCGTCGCGACAGGACATGCTTCATAAGGGTCATGGTGTTGTTCTCCTCCAACAGCGCCTTGTTGAGTTCTCCTCGGATCGAGCCGCAAGACGCGTACGGTTCGACCTTTTATCGATAAAAAACATTTTACCCTGGCAAGCTATCTCAGCAATTTCGAAATTGCAAGCGGCGGGCTCTGTCCTTGCGCATTGATTTCCTCCCGATGCCAAGTCACTGTTTTTCATCACGAAGATGACCCGGTCCATCTCGCTGGGCCGGGCATTTCGGTGGCATCTACACCCGGTAAAGTTCCTGCGGATGCACGACACCCTTTTTCAGTATGATATTTCCATAAAGCCGAAACTCAGTGGTCGCGACGATATAGGCGGCCTTGCGGGAGCGCTCATAAAAAGCGAAGCGCTCGATCGGCACGACCTTGAAATCACCGGCGAGTTTATGGACCAGCTTCTGGAATTCGACGCAGATTTCCGGTTCCGCCGCCGGCTCGCCGACGACTTCCATGCGCCAGGCGGATTCGGCGGCGAAGGTGTCGAGCGGCATATGCGCAAGGATCGCCTCGGTGATGCTCAAGGCGTCGACACCATCGGCGCGCACAACCTTCGGCCCCATGGTACTGGCCGGAAAATTTGCGTCGCCGATGACGATCTCATCGCCATGGCCCATCATGCGGATCGCATGCAGCAGATCCGGCCCGAGCAATGGATGTATTCCCTTCAGCATTCCGCTTTCCTTTTCGTGATCCGGCTAAACGCGGACGGCTTCCAGTCCCAATTCCGGCGCCACCAGCGTGTGCGCTTCGTAGGCCGTGAAATCATTGGGCTGCAAACGCTGCTCCGTAAGTTCCATGTTGCGTATCAGGCTCGACGGTTTTGCAGTCCCGAGCAGGACGGAGGCGACAATGGGGTTCTGCAACGGAAACTGGATCGCGGGCGCTGCAAGAGGCAGGCCTTGCGATTGGGCGATCCCCTCCATCGCACCCACCTTGTCGAGAACCTCCTGGTTTGCCGGCATATAGTCGAAATGCGATCCCTCCACGGGGCCCGTCGCCAGAATACCCGAATTGAAAACGCCGCCAACCACCAGGGAGGTTTTCTTTTTTTCGCACAGCGGCAGCAGGCCGGCGGTGGCGGTGCGATCGAGCAGCGTATAACGCCCGGCAAGCAGGATGCAGTCGATATCGGCCTCTCTCATCACATCCAGGCAGACGGGGACTTCATTGACGCCGAGACCGTAGGCGGAGATGGCGCCACTGGATTTCAGTTCCTCCAGCGCCTTGAGGCCACCGTCGAACAGTTGGCGGAGATAGACGCGGTTGCGCTCGGCGCCATGGGTGTAGACGCCGATGTCATGAACGAAGAGGATATCGATGCGGTTCAGCCCCAGCCGGGCATAGCTGAACTCGACCGATCGCATGATCCCGTCATAGGAATAGTCGTAATCGGTATCGAAAGGCAGCGGATCGACGAAGCCATAGCTCGGCACCTTGTCGTCCGCCACCGGGCGCTGCAATCGGCCGACCTTGGTCGACAGCACATAGCTGTTCTTGGGCTTGTCGCGCAGGAAATCGCCGACCCGTCTTTCAGCCAGGCCAAAACCATACCAGGGTGCGGTATCGAAAAACCGCAGTCCCGCATCCCAGGCGGCGGCTAACGTTTCCATCGCCGTCTCTCGCGGGCACGCACGGTACATGCCGCCCAAAGGCGCGGTGCCAAAACTGTATTCGGTAACGGACAGATCCGTCCCGCCGATTCTTCTTGTCTGCATCAACCCTCTCCTCCCTCCGGCGGTCTCTTCCCGTCAGAGTGTCGCGCCCAGGTGCCAGGGCACGAATTCATTATCGCCGTAGCCGAACAGCTCGCTCTTCGTCTTGCTTCCGGACGCGGTATCGATGATCAGGTCAAAAATCTCCCGGCCCTTGCTGGCGATTGTCGCGTCCCCGGTGGCAATGGTGCCGCAATCGATGTCCATGTCCTCCTCCATGGCACGATAGAGCGCCGTGTTGCTCGTTAGCTTGATGGATGGACAGGGACGGGAGCCGAAACAACTGCCGCGCCCTGTGGTGAACGTGATCACATTGGCGCCACCGGCAACCTGGCCGGTTGCCGACACCGGGTCGTAGCCGGGCGTATCCATGAAGACGA